>JBIKOV010000088.1:0-13514 GCA_044357815.1 Ferruginibacter sp.
AATTTAATGCGGCAGATACCACTTACACTACTATTCCATCCAAAAAAGAAATTACTATTCGAGATCTACTCACCCATACTTCTGGAATCGGCTATGCACAAATTGGCAGCAAGGAAGCCAATGCGATTTATGCTAAAAATAATGTCACTAGCGGATTAGGAGTTACTAACAGTACCCTACTGGATGCGATGACCCGACTAGGCAAATTACCGTTGATGCACCAGCCAGGTGAAAAATTTACTTATGGATTAAATACCGACCTGCTAGGCTGCCTAGTAGAAATTATTTCGGGCAGCACGCTCAATGATTTTTTTTCAAGCCGAATTTTTCAACCCCTAGGAATGAAAGATACTTACTTTTTTATTCCCCAAGAAAAAGCTGCTCGACTGGTAAATTTATATAAAGAAGATTCATTGGGACATTTACAAAAATCAATCGGCAATGTTCTCAATAGCCCAACGGTGATGAACTATCCAATATTGAAGAGTAGTTACTATTCCGGTGGCGCCGGACTTTCTTCTACCATTTATGACTATGCTGTTTTTCTTCAAATGCTTTTGAATAATGGTAAATACAACGGCAAGCAATTACTGAGTAGAAACAGTATTAGGCTGATGACAATGAACCAAATTGGTGATCTTAGCTTGGGGGCAGATAAATTTGGTCTTGGCTTTCAAATAGAAACAGAAAAAGGCAGTGCTCGAACGCCTGCCCGAGAGGGCACTTTCAGTTGGGGCGGCGCCTTTGCCACTTCCTACTGGGTAGATCCCAAAGAAAAAATTGTGATGCTTTTTTATCGCCAGTTACAAAGCAGTACCCATGGCGATGTGGTGGAAAAATTTAGACAATTGACTTATCAGGCTATAGTAGATTAGTAGATTTAGGGCAATAACAACCAGAACAAAATCCCCGGCTGGATAAACAGCCCTAAACTAAACCCCTAAACTCTAAACACCTAAACCCAAAGAAAAAGAGGCAATAAGTTGAAGGCCCCAATCTAAACCCCTAAACGCTAAACCCCTAAACTCAAAGAAAAAGAGGCAATAAGTTGAACGCTCCAAACTAAACCCCTAAACCCAAAGAAAAAGAGGCAATAAGTTGAAGGCCCCAAACTAAACCCCTAAACGCTAAACCCCTATACTCAAAGAAGCAGAGGCACTAGATTACAATCATCCCTCAAAATGACATGAATCACATTTTGAGAAATGAGCAGGTATTAATTTGTGGTATTTCAAACTACAAAATAATATCTGTTTATGGAAAGCTCCATTGTCATCGGCAAGCCTGACTTTATTGTTTCCAAAAAAGCTGCTGCATTTACCATAATGGATGGTAATGAGGCTGCGGTGCATATTGCTTACAAAACAAGCGAAGTCTGTGCTATCTACCCCATCACGCCCTCCTCCACCATGGGTGAATGGGCCGACGAATGGAATAGCGAAAACAAGGAAAACATATTTGGGGAAGTGCCTAAAATTATTGAAATGCAAAGTGAGGCTGGGGCTGCGGGTGCCATTCACGGAGCGCTGCAGGGAGGCGCATTGGCCTCCACCTTTACCTGCTCCCAAGGCCTATTGCTAATGATCCCCAACATGTACAAAATTGCTGGTGAATTAACCCCTACCGTTTTTCATATAGCAGCTAGGGCATTGGCCACGCATGCTTTATCCATCTTTGGCGATCATAGCGATGTAATGGCAGTAAGGGCTACGGGTTTTGCTATGCTCTTTGGAAATAATGCACAAGAGGCACATGATATGGCAATGATTGCCACCGCCGCCACGCTGAAATCCAGCATTCCCTTTTTAAATATTTTTGATGGTTTCCGTACTTCTCATGAATTAAATGAAGTAGCCGTTTTGCCAGATGAAATCATCCGTCAAATGATTGATATAAACGATGTGGCTCGACACCGGCAACGCTCATTGAACCCCGAAAATCCATTCATCCGGGGTACCGCACAAAATCCGGATGTGTATTTTCAAAGCCGCGAAGCCTGTAATGAACATCATTGGAAAGTGCCAGCAATTGTAGAAGCCACTATGCAACAATTCAAAACATTGACAGGACGCGTATACCAGCTTTTTGAATACTACGGAGATACCGCTGCAGAAAGGGTCATCATCATCATGGGCTCCGGCTCAGGGGCCGTTCATGAAACCGTTGATCACCTCAACAGTAAAGGTGCAAAAACAGGCTGTCTGTCCATCCATTTATACCGTCCATTTTCTGTCAAACATTTCGTTGGTGCATTGCCTAAGTCGGTAACCCATATTGCAGTACTGGATCGGTGCAAAGAAACCGGTGCCATCGGCGAGCCATTGTTTATGGATGTAATCAATGCACTCCATGCAGGATGGGAAACCACCATGCCAAAAGTAATTGGCGGCCGCTATGGATTGGCTTCAAAAGAATTCAACCCGGCGATGGTAATGGCAGTTTTCGATGAGCTTACAAAAGACAAGCCCAAAAATGGCTTCACCATTGGAATTGAAGATGATATCACCCACACCAGTATACCCTACGACAAAACATTTTCACTGGAAGACCAGCATCTATTCCGTGGTCTTTTTTTCGGATTGGGCGCCGATGGTACGGTTAGTGCCAACAAGAACACCATCAAAATATTAGGTGATGAAACCGATATGCACCTGCAGGGATATTTTGTGTATGATTCTAAAAAATCTGGTTCCCTCACTGTCTCACATTTACGATTTAGTAAACAACCAATTCGCTCTACTTATTTAATCAACTTTGCTAATTTTATCGCCTGCCACCATTTTCAAT
Organism: Ferruginibacter sp.; assembly: GCA_044357815.1. Lineage (GTDB taxonomy): Bacteria > Bacteroidota > Bacteroidia > Chitinophagales > Chitinophagaceae > Ferruginibacter. Next base: position 2,788 of record JBIKOV010000088.1, read on the forward strand.
ATTTGGAAAAATACGATATCCTCAAAGATGCTCAACAAGGTGCTACCTTTTTACTCAATGCGCCTTATGAAAAAGAAGCAGTATGGCACCATCTACCTCGAAAAATTCAGGAAGAAATCGTAGAGAAAAAACTGAAACTCTATGTAATCAATGCATCCAAAGTTGCCAAAGAAACCGGCATGGGATCAAGAATCAATTCGATTTTACAAACCTGTTTTTTTGCCATTTCCAATATAATGCCTAAAGAGCAAGCCATGCTTTCCATTAAAAAAGCCATCCTTAAAACCTATGGAAGGAAAGGAGATGCCGTAGTTCAAAAAAATTACGATGCGGTAGATAAAACCATCGAAAATCTTTCATTACTTGATTATTCAAATTTCACCATTGGCAATAAAGCAACGGAGCCTGCCATCGCTGGCAATGCCCCCAGTTTTGTTCAAAACGTTTTAGCGAGGATTATTGCCGGCGAAGGGGATGACTTACCGGTAAGCGCATTTCCTGCAGATGGCACTTATCCTTCTGCTACCACCCGTTTTGAAAAAAGAAATATTGCCGACCAGGTTCCAGTATGGGATGCAAGCCTTTGCTCACAATGTGGTAAATGTTTCTTTGTATGCCCACATGCAGCCATTCGTCCAAAAGTATATAGCAACGACTTGCTAGTGGATGCTCCTGATTTTTTTAAACACACTGCTCCCATTGGGAAAGAGTTTTTTAAAGACACCGAATCTTATACCTTACAAGTGGCCGTAGAAGATTGCACCGGATGTAATCTTTGCGTTGAAGTTTGCCCTATAGAAAGTAAATCGGAGCCCGGTCACAAGGCAATCAATATGCAAGAAGTATTGCCCTTAAAAGAAACCGAAAAACAAAATTGGGATTTCTTTATTTCATTGCCCGATATTGATAGAACTAGGGTCAACAGAGGCACTATCAAAGGCTCACAGTTGCTAGAACCGTTGTTCGAATTTTCAGGTGCCTGTAGCGGTTGCGGTGAAACGCCTTATTTAAAATTACTCACTCAATTATTTGGTGATCGAATGATAGTTGCCAATGCAACCGGTTGTTCTTCCATCTTTGGCGGAAACCTTCCTACCACTCCCTGGAGCAAAAATGCAGAGGGCCTCGGACCTGCATGGGCCAACTCACTTTTTGAAGACAATGCAGAGTTTGGTTTAGGCATTAAGTTAGCCACCGACATGAAGCGCGATTATGGAATTTCGCTGCTAAAAAAATTGCGGGAAGAAGTGGGCGCAGAACTTACGGATGCCATACTCAACAATGTGGAAGCCGATGAAACAGCCATCATACAACAACGGAAAAATGTGAATGAATTAAAGGCTCGCCTTACAAAAATAGAACAGCCAGATGCAACTTTATTATATCAAATAGCAGCGTTTCTAGAACACAAGTCCATGTGGATTGTGGGAGGCGATGGCTGGGCATATGACATTGGTTTTAGCGGACTAGACCATGTACTTTCTACTGGCGAAAATGTGAACATACTAGTGCTAGATACAGAAGTTTATTCCAATACTGGCGGACAAAAATCAAAGTCAACACCCATTGGGGCAAGTGCCAAGTATTCTATCAAAGGAAAAACTACGGGTAAAAAAGACCTTGCCATGCAAGCCATTGCACATGGTAACGCTTTTGTTGCAGAAATTTCAATAGGTGCTAATGACGTTCATGCGCTCAGAACCATTCTCGAAGCGGAGGCTTTTCCTGGTCCGTCCATCATTATCGCCTACAGCCATTGCATTGCGCACGGCTACGACATGTGCCATGGATTAGAGCAGCAAGAGCTAGCTGTAAAAACAGGCTACTGGCCACTATTCCATTATAACCCACTCAATGAACAGGGTAAACGTTTTGTGCTAGACAGCAAGGACCCTTCCATTCCATTAGAGGATTTCCTTTACAATGAAAACAGGTTTGCCACCATTAAAAATAATTACCCGGAAAAAGCAACTGAATTTTTAGCTGCCGCCAATGATGGAATTCATAGGCGTTGGGAAAGAATACAAGCGCTAAAATCGCTGTAGGTTGATTAATTGGTTTAATAATTTACGGAAAATCCTGATAGGGGTTTCCCATTTTATGTACAAGAGTTAAAAGCAAACAACCATTGACTCCCATAAAAAAAAGCGAAAGACCTTATCGGCTATTCGCTTTTTTTATGAGTAATTATAATTGTTTTAATTAATCGGTAAAAGAATTTTTCTTATGCCAATTAAGACAAATACAAATAAAGTATAGAAAATAAAAAATGGGATAATGTATTCTATCCAACCCAACTGCAACATGATTGCGATGGACAATAATTGAAACCCCAATCCATAAAATGAAACTAAGGTCATGAACCAGTTGGGAAATGTTTTTACCTTGTATGCATCCCTGTCTAAAAAATGAATGATTTTATCAAATCCCCCATAAAGAAAAGAATAGATGGTAAATAATACATTCACCGAATGCTGACTTTCCCCGGGAAATGCCCTAGGAGATTTGTACTCAAATATCTTACTCGTAGCATCACCGCCGGCAGATTTATTTCTCAAAATCACATAATAATAATTATAGAGTGTGCCTTGTAACTGAATTCCAATAAAAGCCAAAACTGTATTTAAGAAAGTAGTTTTCGAGACATAGCAAATTGCCATTAAAAAAAGGAAATTTAGCAGGATATCGAAAATGCTGTCCAAGTATCTTCCCGTGTAGGAGGGGGTGTTTTTCACTCTTGCCAATTCGCCATCCGCTGCATCAATGATTGATTTTAGCACCAAGAAAATTCCCGCAAAAAAAAACCAGCCCATTAGAATGCAATAAATGGCAATCAATCCACAAATCCCAAAAAGAAGCGTAACGTGAATGGGGGTAACCCGGGTGAATTTTAATTGATTGACAAAAAGCTTTGCGAGTGGTCTGCCGTAATCAGAAAAATCAAAAAACTCCTCATCTGAAGCAAGTTTTGACATATAATATAATATATGCGCCGGACAATATAGTCGGGGTACAAATGTAGTGCTATCTGCCATCATTAAACCATATCTTTTTGAATTGGCCACGCGGTCTATCTTGACAAGATCACTAACAAAATGCGAATATTTTTTTATTGTTTTTATCGGTAGTAATTTTACCACCATGTCTTCTTCCCATCCATATATAAAAAAACTACTGCAATGTATTGATTTGGAAGAAAAAGAACAGGTTAAAAGATATAGTCTAGATCAGCAGCATACACTAAAATCATTAAAAGCGGAGGGGTTGGCTTTGCACCCAATTATTGTTACCAGAAAAAATTTTGGTTACGCAGATTATCCGGAAATAAGTTTTCGACTTAATTTTCCTTCAGAGACCAACCAGTTTAAAGATGGGGCTGCTATTGAATGCTTCTTTTCGGGAGAAGAACCTATAAAAGGAGTGTTGATCAATTTAGAAGGTAAAATAGGCGAGTGTAGGCTTTTTGCTCCCGACTTTCCAGATTGGATAGAGGATAATGGTGTAGGAATAAAATTAGCCCCCGACCAACGCACTACCACCATCTTGAAATCGGTATTGAACGAACTGGAAAAAAATCCTACCTCGCTTCAACTATTTGAAAAAATTCACGGTGACTCACCGGTCAAAAAAAACATTGCTCCGACAGACTCAATACCACTGAATTTTAAAAATCAGCGCTTAAATGAAAGCCAACAAAAGGCGGTTCAGGCAATTACTCAAAACGAAAACACTACCATTGTACATGGTCCGCCTGGAACAGGTAAAACCACTACCTTGATTGAGGGTATCATTCAATTAATCAAATCCGGAGAAAAAGTACTGGTATCAGCGCCAAGCAATACTGCGGTGGATAATATTGCCAAAGGCCTGCTTTTACAGGGTGTTGAGGTGCTAAGGGTAGGAAATAGCAGCAAGGTAGACGCTGTGCTGTTTCCCCATACCCCTGAAGGAAAACTCGCCAATAGCAAGCAGCAAAAAGAAATTAAGCAACTAAAAATAAGGGCGGAAGAATTTAGGAAAATGGCCCTGAAATATAAAAGAAGTTTTGGAAAGGCGGAAAGGGAACAACGCAACCTATTATTTAAGGAAGTAAAAAGCATCCGAACGGAAATAAAAAAATTACAATCCTACAATGAGGAAAAACTGTATGCAGCAGCCGAGGTGATTGCTGGCACGCCCATCGGATTGTACGACTCAAAAATTAGACAGCTCACCTTTAACACCCTAGTAATCGATGAAGCCGGACAGTGCATAGAACCGCTGGCATGGTGCATATTCCCATTAGCGCAAAAATATGTATTGGCTGGAGACCATTTGCAGCTCCCTCCTACCGTATTGAGCTTTGAGGCTGCTAGAATGGGATTACAGCATTCCATATTAGAAGTGTGCATTGAAAGATGGAACCCGGTTTTTTTATTAAATACGCAATACCGTATGCGAGCAACCATCGCAGGGTTTTCAAGCAATTATTTTTATAACAACCTACTGCAAACGGCTACCCATTTATTGGATACGGGAGTTCACCTGAGTTTCATAGATACCGCAGGATCAGGGCTGAACGAGGCGCATGGCAGTAACGGAATGAGTTTACAAAATGAAGGAGAACTGGCGATAGCTCAAAAATTGATTGCCACAGAAAATCTTGATCCAGCCAAAACCGCCTTCATCTCTCCTTATGCGGGACAGGTAGCTGCTGCAAGGGAACTGCTTCCCAAGGAAATGCGCATCAGCACCATCGATAGTTTCCAGGGGCAAGAGCAGCATACCATTATTTTATCCCTGGTTCGCAGCAACGACGAAGGCGATATTGGATTTTTAAAAGATTACCGCAGAATGAATGTGGCCATCACAAGGGCTAAGGAACAGCTTTTTGTAATCGGCGACAGTTCAACCATTGGAGGTGATGCATTCTATCACTCTTTTTTAACCTACATAGAAAATAAGGGAAACTATCGAACAGTTTGGGAATTTGAGTTATAGTAAAATCAACCTGCCGTCTTTGTTCAACTATATACCATTCAATATAAAATAATGGGAGAAAAGCGATAGGTCAGGGTGCCAATCTTTCGGTTTTCCAAATCCCTGTACTTGTTTCAGTATATAAAATCCTGTCGTGCATTCTACTAGGGCGTCCTTGCCAAAATTCGATGCTAACGGGCTTAATACGGTAACCACCCCAATGAGGAGGCTTGGGTATAGCGCCATGTTTGAATCGCTCTGCGTAATAATCAAAGGTTTCCTTCAGAAAGGCTTTGCCAGCCACCACCATACTTTGGGGAGATGACCATGCACCAATTTTACTCCCCTCGGGGCGACTATCAAAATAGTCAATACTTTCTTTTAAAGAGATTTTTTCGGCCATACCACTAATTCGAACCTGTCTTTCGAGTTCCTTCCAAAAAAACAACAAGCAGCAATGAGGATTCAGGTCAAGTTGCTTGCTTTTTGCACTATTGTAATTGGTGAAAAAAACAAAACCTTTTTCATCAAAAGCCTTCAATAATACTATTCTTGCATCAGGCATCCCAGTACTATCTGCAGTGGCTACTGTCATGGCATTCATTTCCTCAATATTGGATGCGGCTGCTTCCTCCCACCATTTTGCAAATTGAGCAATGGGTGATTCGGTCACCTCGTCCTCATTGAGTGAGTGTAGGGTGTAATCCTTGCGAAGATTCGAAAGCGCTTCTGGACTCATATTTTCCAATTTTATGGCTCAAAGATAAAACACTTATTGTAGTGGCGGGTATTCTTTTGGGGGGCCGAGTTTAGGGGTTTAGGGTTTAGATGTTTAGAGGTTTAGGGGTTTAGAGTTTAGGGGGTTAGTCATAACTACTACGTTTCATTTACCAACTTCACAAGCACTTTGAAAACTAAATAACAATTTTTTTAGGATGGGTTAAATCAAAAATTTATCTTCGGAAAACAAACCTGGTTTCCTTAACCTCTTTAAAAAATGTTCGCCATAATTATTGGAGCGCATTGATTAGGGAGAATTTCGGCAGGTGCTAAAATAATTTCCATAATAAAAAATGAATTGGGCGCTTGCCATTAACCAACCTTTCAATCAAATCAATCAATGAAACCAACCATCAAAATTCAGCTTTCAGTAATGATGTTCCTTCAGTTCGTAGTATGGGGAGCATGGTATGGACAACTATCAAAATATTTATTTTCGATAGGTTTCGATGGCGGACAAGTGGGCAATATTTATGCTACTTTCTCTATTGCCATGATCATCTCCCCCTTTATTGCTGGCATGATTGCAGACAGATTTTTTGCAGCCCAAAAAGTATTGGGAATTTTAAACCTGGTAGGAGCGGGCCTTTTACTGCTACTTACTACCATTACTGATTACAATACGTTTTATTGGGTAATGCTCTTGTACTGCTTAACCTTTGCACCTACCATTGCACTTACCAGCTCTATTTCGATGCGACAAATGACCAACCCTCAAAAGGAATTTCCAATGATACGTGTAATGGGAACCGTTGCTTGGATCGCTGTAACTAACCTAGTAGGTTATATGGGGTGGGGTGATAAAAGCACCATCTTTTATGTATCTACCATTGCTGCAGCAACAATAGGCGTATACTCCTTTACGTTGCCTAATACGCCGCCTTCTGCTAAAGGAACAGTAAGCTTTGGGGAGATTCTGGGTAAGGATGCTTTCGTTTTATTGAAAGACCGTTCATTCGCCATATTTTTTATCTCATCCGTATTGATATGCATACCGCTTTCTTTTTATTATGCAATGGCTAATCCTGCCATTACAGATGCCTATAAATCGGCTTTTGTTGCAGCCAACCCCGGCCAAGCATTACCCAATACGTTTTTTGTAGAAAATAAAATGTCGCTGGGTCAAGCATCAGAAGTTTTATTTATGCTTTTACTGCCTTTTGCATATATCCGCTTTGGCATAAAATGGATGCTCGTTTCAGGCTTGGTTGCTTGGATCGCGAGGTTCCTTTTCTTTGGGTATGGAGATGCGCAAGCTGGTGAATGGATGTTATATGCAGGAATTTTACTACATGGTATTTGTTACGATTTCTTTTTTGTAAGCGGAATGATTTATACCGATAATAAGGCAGGTGAAAAAATAAAATCACAGGCTCAGGGATTAATTTCACTGGCAACCTACGGAATAGGGATGGGTATCGGATCCCTTATTTCGGGCTATGTTCAAAAAATGTATACCAATGGTGCTGGTATAACCAACTGGACCAATGTGTGGTTGGTTCCCGCAGCAATTGCCCTAGTTGTGCTGATACTATTCATATTGTTTTTTAAAGACAATACACGCAATAAGACCGTGGAGGTATAAATAGTAGCTATTCGCGACATAAGTTTAACTTTCGTCGCAAGCGTATTTAAAAAACAGGAAAGCAAAAAAATTAAATAAAAAAAATATAACAGAAACCATGAAACGAATTGCTATGCTCGGCTCCGGATTTATAGGAAGATTTTACGCCGATTCATTACAGGGACAAAGAAGTAAGGACAACATCGTCGCGGTATATTCACGCAGGGAAGAAGCTGCTAAAAAATTTGCTGCCGACTATCATTGCGATCGCTACACTACTGATATGGAGGAAGCCATTGCACAACCCGATATTGATGTAGTATGTATTTCATTGCCCAATCACTTGCATGAGGCAGCGGTGATGTTGTGTTGCAAACACAAAAAAGCCGTACTCACCACCAAGCCACTGGGTCGCAATGCGGAAGAAGCCAAGCGAATGCTGCTTGCTGTAGAAGCCGCCGGCATTTTTAACGGCTATTTAGAAGATCTTGTTTATACGCCCAAATTTTTAAAATCTTATGAAAGTGTAAAGAATGGTGCACTCGGCAGAATCCTTTGGGCCAAATCTAGAGAAGCACATCCCGGCCCCCACAGTGATTGGTTTTGGGATATAGAAAAAGCAGGTGGTGGATGTATCCTCGACTTGGGTTGCCATTGCATTGAAATTACACGCACCTATATTGGTAAAGATATTAAGCCGATAGAAGTGATGTGCTGGGCCGATACACAGGTTAAGCCCATTGATGCAGAAGACCATGCCATCGGATTAATTAAATATGAAAATGGAGCCATGGCGCAGTTTGAAGTAAGCTGGACATTTCGTGGCGGCCTTGACCTCAGAGATGAAGTGATGGGAACAGAAGGCACCATCTGGGTGAATAATTTTTTACGCACTGGACTAGAAATGTTTACTACCGGAAAAGGAGGCGATTATATTTCAGAAAAATCAGAAAGCAACAGTGGGTGGCTTTTTCCTGTGGGAGATGAAATCAACGACCTTGGATACAATCACATGTTTGCTGAAATGTTTAACTGCATGGAAAATGGAACCGCTCCACGCGAAACTTTCTATGATGGCTATGTAGTAAATGCTATCATTGACGCTGCCTACAAATCGGCTAAAACTAAATTATGGGAACCGGTACAATTGGATATTTGGCGTGGCAAAACCGGATTAAGTAAAGAAACCCATCTGGTAGAATATGATGATGATCACTACCTTATTAAAGAAGAGATGACGCATTATGGAACAAAAAAATTAATTTTAAAAAATAAACAATCCGGAAAAATAATTGAGAAGGTGATTGAATAAATCATCTTTTTTTAAATCAAAAAATATAAACAATGAAAAATAAACGATTGCTTACTAACGGAATACTTGTACTACTCCTATTGATTGCCAGTGTTAACAGTAGCTTCGGTCAAGCGAGCACCAACGGAGGTGCAAATCAAAAATTTATTGCCGCCAATTGGAAGCTGGGAGTTCAAATGTGGACTTTTCGGTTGTTTACCCAACAGGAGGCTTTGGAAAAGACAGAAACTGCAGGCATCTCTTTTGTAGAAGCCTTCTTGGGGCAAACTATAGACAAAACCAGCAAAGAAGTTTTCGATTTTAATATGCCACAAGCCGAAAGGGAAAAAGTGAAAGCACTTTTAAAACTACACCATATCAAAATAGTAGCCATGGGTGTAATTAATCCAGCCAATAAGGAAGACTGGATCAAAGCCTTTGACCTTGCAAAAGAGTTTGGACTTAGCTATATTACCACTGAACCAAAAAAAACTCATTGGGACTTGATAGACAGCCTAGCGGGAGTATACAAAATAAAAATCGCCATACACGAACATCCAAAGCCGAATGCTTACTGGCATCCTGACTCAGTATTAGCAGCCATCAAGGGACATTCCAATATCGGAGCCTGTGCTGATTTGGGCCACTGGGCACGCAGCGGACTGAACCCAGTGGATTGCCTGAAAAAACTGGATGGGCATATTTACGGAGTTCATCTGAAGGATATTGTGACCTTCGATAAGAAAAATGCAGCAGATACACTAGTGGGTAAAGGAGTAATCGAATTTGCCCCAATATTTGCCGAATTGAAACGCCAAAAATTTAAAGGGATGTTCTCCATTGAACATGAGTCTAATTGGGAAAACAATCTTCCCGATGTAATTGAAACCTTACAATTTTACAACGACCAACTGAAAAAACTAAATTAGTTCCGGCGGCAATTGCTGCAAGTAAAATAACAAATCGAAAGTTGATTTGATTTAAAACAATTACAAAATAACCATATGAATTCACGTCGAGATTTTTTGCAAAAAATTACTGGTGGACTAGTTCTTCTGAACATTCCATCCACTAGCTCTGCCAATCCTGAGCAAATTATTGAAACCCCCTATGAAGGTCCAATATTACGAGTAGCAATCATGGGGTTGGGAAGTTATGGCACCCGCGTTGCTGAAGCAATGCAAAAATGTAAGATGGCGAAACTAACGGGCATCATTAGTGGCACGCCTTCCAAAATAAAGGATTGGCAATCCAAGTACAATATTGCGGAAGCAAACTGTTACAACTATGAAAATTTCGACCAAATCAAAAACAACCCTGAAATTGATGCGGTATATGTTATAACGCCCAATGCTCTGCACCACGACCAAGTTATTCGAGTTGCCAAAGCTGGAAAGCATGTAATCTGCGAAAAACCTATGGCAATCAATTCCCAACAAGCGAAGGAAATGATTGATGCATGCAACAAGGCGAATGTTAAATTACTGGTAGGGTATCGAATGCACTTTGAAGCGAAGACCTTGGAAATTGTTCGTATGCGCAGAGAAGGTGAAATGGGAAAAGTGATGTTTTTTCAAGGCCTATGTGGATTTAAAATTGGCGACCCTACACAATGGAGATTAAATAAAGCGCTTGCCGGCGGTGGATCCATGATGGACATCGGTATTTATGCAATTAATGGTGCCCGTTATATGGTAGGCGAAGAGCCGGTTTGGGTAACTGCCCAGGAAACCAAAACTAACTTTGAAATATTTAAGGAAGGGGTAGATGAAACTATCCAGTTTCAAATGGGATTTCCCAGTGGAGCAGTTGCCTCTTGCTTATCTTCTTACAACATCAACAATCTGGACCGATTTTTTATGACTGCCGAAAAAGGGTTTGGTGAATTGCAACCAGCTGCGGGATACGGACCTATAGAGGGTCGTACAAATAAGGGCAAATTGAATAACCCTCTTGAAACACATCAAACAACTCAAATGAATGAAATGGCTGGGATTATTTTTAATGGAAAGCAACCTGTCATACCCGTTGATGGCTATGAAGCATTAAAAGATTTGAAAATTATTGAAGCCATTTATTTAGCTGTAAAGACAGGTAAAAAAGTGAATTTATAATCTATCCTAATTATATCCA
>JBIKOV010000239.1:0-5045 GCA_044357815.1 Ferruginibacter sp.
TTCAGCAACCATACTCATTTCTACCTGAGCGGATTTTACTGCATACCCCTTTCCAATCATATTACCGAAGGTTCGATTGCGACTATACAATGAATAACAAGTAACCAATAAATCGCCCAAGTAAACGGAGGCGGCATAATTATTGGATCGATGAACAGAAGGAAGCGGCAATGAGTCTACATGACCCACTTCCATATTTTTTATTCCAGCTTTTTTTAAAAACCCCGCCATCTCATCCGCGCTATTGGCAATGAGTACACTCAAAAAATTATCTCCATAATCCAAACCATGAGCTATCCCTGCCCCTACAGCATAGATATTTTTTAATACTGCTGCAAATTGAACCCCATAGATATCTTCATTTTCTATTGTATTGAGATAGCTCGTTTTGAAATTACTGGCTATCTCATGTGTTAGAATTGAATCGACCCCTGAAAAAGTAAGGTAGGATAACTTTTCCCCAGCTATTTCCTCCGCATGACAAGGTCCCAAAACAGAAAAATAACTTTCGAGTGGAAAATCAAATGAATATTTTAGAAAGTCGTTCAGTAACAAATTGTTCTCTGGTAAAATACCCTTGATAGCACTGATTACTTTTTTTCCAACAAATATATTTTTATCCAATGGTGATAAAATGGAGCTTGCATATGCTGAAGGAATCGCTACAACAATGCAATCTGACTTTCGAATGACTTCTCCAGGGTCAGTAGTGAGATTTAATAAATCAGTATTAAAATAGGCGGAACTTAAATAATGTGGATTGTGCTTTCTTTCCCTGATTTGCTGGATTGATTGCTCACTCCTATTCCACCAATGAATGGAATGTCCATTGTCGGTTAGAATCTTTGCGATTGCTGTTCCCCAACTTCCACTTCCTAAAATACCAAAAGTCATACGTTCTTTCAATGTTGGATTTATATGAGTTGAGTTAGTATTATTTTTTTTACGTATGGAAATTTGTTAAAAACTATATTTTTCATTACAAACATGACTTTTTATGGTCACTATGTTACCATAAGAATCTCGTTTATTTTCAATTTTCTGTGAACATTCTACATGATCATTACTTAATTGGATAAATCGAACTATTCCTATAGTTGAAATTAAAAGAATTGAACTTAAAAGTATTATTTTTTTCATTTATTTGGACTGAGTATAATTCTCAATAATATACCAACCAAATGTTGGGTTTATATGAGATGAGTTAATTTACTTTGAATTAAAATTCTTAACCGATAGCCTAATAGATATTAATAAACAATTCGTTCGCCAAAAAAACACGCAAGGCCTTGCCAACAACGGTCAACTATAATCCCAATTTGTCAACGGCAAGTTGTGCAGCCACCTGGCTTGCATCCTTTTTATTGTACCCTTTTCCTTCCGCCACTAGTTCTCCATCAACTGTAGCGCCAATAGTAAACAGCCGCCTGCCATTTTCAAATTTTTCACTTAGGGTATCAAATTCCAGGAGTTTGCCATTTTTATTTGCCCAGCCGTATAATTTATTCTTAATGTTAATTTCAATACCCTCCAAATCATCCATAAACAAGTACGTCGAAATAATATTTTTCTCTACCCAATGCTGGGTTTTGTCATAGCCTTTATCTAGGTAAACAGCTCCTATTAATGCCTCTAGGGTATTTCCAAAAATTTGAGATATTTTTAGGGAACTATCGTGTTTATTGTAAATGGTGATTTTTTTCAGCCCCATTTTAATTCCAATATCATTTAGCTGCTGACGGTTGACCATTTTGCTTCTCATCTCCGTTAAAAACCCTTCGCCCCGATAAGGATATTTTCTAAAAAGATAGTGCGCCACAATAGAGCTAAGTACCGCATCTCCCAAAAATTCAAGACGCTCATTATTTTCATCGGCCCCTTCCCGCACAGATCGATGACTCAATGCAGTTCGATACAAATTGAGCTCTCCCGGTGTAAATCCCAAGACGTTATTGAGTTGTTTTTTAAACTCTTTCTTTATTTTATCTCCGTAGAAGAAGGTTTTCAGGAATTGCAAAATTTGGAAAAATATTTAATCGAAATTACTGATAATGAATTCAATGAAAAAATATAAAAACCTAAGGGGAACCTAATAATTTGAGAATGGGCCAAGTAAAATATAGAAATCCTTTTTTAACCTATTCTATAAATAGTTACTTATTAGGAAAATTCTGATTACTCAATAGAGGGATTGCCAAAGAAAATAAAACCTACTAAGGTTGGTATTTTTTTACAATTACCGAAGCGTTGTGTCCTCCAAAACCAAATGTGTTACTCAATGCAGCATTCACCGTTCTGTGTTGTGCTTTATTGAAAGTAAAATTTAATTGAGCATCCAAACCTGGATCGTCGGTAAAGTGATTAATGGTGGGAGGGATAATATTTTTTGTAACTGCCAAGATACATGCTAACACCTCAATGGCGCCAGCTGCACCAAGCGTATGGCCAGTCATACTTTTGGTAGAACTGATATTTAAATTGTAGGCATGTTTTCCAAAAACATTTAAAATAGCCTTTGACTCAGCAATATCACCTAAAGGTGTTGAAGTACCATGTACATTGATATAATCAATATCTTCTGGTTTCATTGCTGCATCTTTTAGGGCTGTATGCATTACATTTTGTGCACCAAGACCCTCTGGATGAGGAGCGGTAATATGGTGTGCATCTGCTGAGGCACCGCCACCTGCAATTTCGCAATATATTTTAGCACCGCGAGCAAGCGCATGATCTAAGCTTTCCAAAATAAGGGCACCTGCGCCTTCCCCTACCACAAAACCGTCGCGATCCTTATCAAAAGGTCGACTAGCGGTTGCCGGATCATCATTTCTTTCGCTTAAAGCCTTCATGGCATTAAAACCACCTACACCCGCAATACTAATTACAGCTTCACTTCCCCCCGTAAGAATGATATCTGCCCTGCCCAACCGAATGTTGTCAAAGGCGTCAATAATCGCATTGGTAGAAGAAGCGCAGGCGCTAACTACTGCATAGTTGGGTCCCCTAAAACCATGACGGATTGATATTTGCCCTGCGGCAATATCAAGAATCATTTTGGGAATAAAGAAAGGATTAAAACGTGGAGTACCATCACCGGAAGCAAAGTTGAGTACTTCTTCCTGAAAAGTAATTAACCCGCCGATTCCACTTGCAAAGATTACACCTACCCGGTCTACATCTACATTATCTTTATTAATGCCTGCATCTTTTACTGCTTCGTCACTGGCTATTAAGGCAAACTGGGTGAATCGGTCAATTTTGCGGGCTTCTTTTCGATCTAAGTACTGTGTGGCATCAAAATCTTTAACCTCGCAGGCAAATCTTGTCTTAAATTTAGAGGCATCGAATTGTTTAATATAATCACAGCCATTAACACCATCAGATAAAGCCTGCCAATATTCAGCAACGGTTTTTCCTAATGGAGTAAGGGCTCCCAATCCGGTTACAACTACTCTCTTTAGATCCATAAAATTTGCCTGCGATGATTAAAACAGAGATGACTACTTAGCGTGTTCTTCAAGGTAAGTAACAGCCTGACCAACAGTGGTAATGGTTTCAGCTTGCTCATCCGGAATAGAAATGTTGAATTCCTTTTCAAATTCCATAATTAGTTCTACGGTGTCCAAGCTATCGGCACCTAAATCATTAGTAAAAGAAGCTTCCGGGGTAACCTCGGCTTCATCTACACCTAATTTGTCAACAATTATTTTCTTTACTCTTGTTGCAATGTCTGACATAATTATAATATTTAGTTAATCAGGTGCAAAAATATACTTTTTGAGATAAATACAAAGAAATATAAGTTAGAATGAAATTTATTCTATCATCCTCCTTCAAAGAGGGTGCATAAAACAGCGATTTGTAGTCAGAAATTTAAAATATTTATATAATTATACGTTTAAAACTTATTTTTTTAATGCGTCCTTTTTCTCAATAACTCCCCTAAATCCAGCTACATATATTATAATATATATATTTAATACATTAAAGGGGTGAAAAAATGGAACCCAAAATATAAAAATAACAGGTGCGCACAAAATGAAAAAATGGAAGACATTTTTATACTAAGGGCTACTTTCCAAATAAATTTAAAAGAAAGATTTCGCTATATTGTGATATGGGCTTAAAACAAATAGATCATGGAAGCAAAGAATACCAGCAAATGGTTACTCTTCGTTTTGAAATAATGCGAAAGCCGCTAGGTTTATCCTTTTCAACCGAAGAATTGGCAAAGGAAAAAAATGACATTTTGATTGGTGCATTTGACGAGGATGAAATGACAGGATGCTGTATCTTAACTGATATTAGTAGCGGCAGCGTGAAACTCCGCCAAATGGCAGTCCTAAAAAACATGCAAGGAAAGGGAATCGGAGAAACGATCATCCAATTTGCAGAAAATATTGCCCGGGACAAAGGCTACAGAACTTTAACAATGCATGCCCGTGACACCGCCCTTGGATTTTATGAAAAATATGGCTATAAGGTAGAAGGGGAGGGATTTATAGAAATCAATATACCCCATCATATTATGAAAAAAAATTTACGATAAGTTTGCAGGCAACCCAATCTGGTAGTATGGTAAGTTGTAAGATTGTTTATTTTTTAATTTTTTCGGCCAATACTTTTCTTGCCAAAGGCAACTCCTGTTCCAAAAAAGCTTCTTTTGGAACAATGAAGAAAGATCTTGAATCAAAATACAAATGAAAAAAATGCGGACTTTCCATTGTAGCCGTAAATTCTCTCCATAACCAGCTTCGGCTACCTTTTTCATTTTCAATAGTAAATTCGTCCTTGCCAAATGTGGCCTTCAACCGCTGCTGAAAAGTATTCGACATTTTATAAATGGTTAGGGGTAACAAGAACCAAAAAGCCAGCATCAACGCAAACCATAAAACAGAGCTCACTAAAAAAGCCATGGGTGAAACCTTTTTTAAAAAGAACAACCCTGCTGCAATTATGGAAAACACATTTACCAAAATGATCATTACCTTAATTTCAGGCCGACTAATAAAATGATAGCGCAGCGCTTGGATTACTTTACCTTT
>JBIKOV010000047.1:0-17830 GCA_044357815.1 Ferruginibacter sp.
GGTAATCACTGCACACAGAGGCCGGTTTTACCACTCCAGGCCACTTAACTATCATTGGTTCACGGATACCACCTTCGTATGCCGAGCCTTTTCCACTGTTTAGCGGTAGATTATGGGTATTTGGGATACCACCCCTTCCATGAACACTTAATCCGCCATTATCCGACATAAATACAATAACTGTATTCCTGGCAATTCCTTTTTCTTCAAGATAATTCATCAGGTCACCCAGACTTTTATCCATTCCTTCCACCATCGATGCATAAAGTGCTTCCGGCTCTTCCAATCCTTTATCCTTGTATTTCTGATAAAACGGGTTGTGGGGTTCCAGGGGAACATGAACGGCGTAGTGGGACATATACAGATAGAAGGGTTTCCCTTTTTTCAAAGCATTGTCCATGGCAGACTTAGCTTCTAGGGTAAGGGCATCGGTCAAGTTTATATCTTTCCCGTAATATTTTTCAAGGCCAGGAACATCCCAAATAAGGTCTTTTACAGGATCTCCTCTTCGCCAGGCAGCACTAAAATTGCGAGTTCCAAGATAACTGCCCGGCCCCCCCGCACAATGTCCTCCAATATTGACATCAAAACCCAGGTTCAACGGATTCGCTCCCGGGGTACTCTCCGCACCCCAATGGGCTTTTCCGCTATGGATGGTAAAATATCCATTATTTCTCAATATTTGAGGAAGGGTGGTGGCGGCAATAGTCTGGTTGATCGTATCGTTTTTGTCAGGTTGTAATCCGTTAAGGTTCCATGCCGGAAATTCCAGCATATTATCTTTTGTATCCGCCGGTTGGTATTTACGCAGGGTCCAGTTTGTTACCCCGTGTCTTGCAGCATTCATTCCTGTCATTAAACTTGTTCGCGAAGGAGAACATACACAAGATGCATAAGCCTGTGTAAATTTCATGCCTGCGGATGCCAATCTTTCCATGTTGGGCGTATGAAATTTTTTATTGGCTTTAGTGATGTTGTCCCAGAAAGGAACGGAGGTATCCTGCCAACCCATATCATCCACAAGAAAAAAAATGATATTCGGACGTACCTCAACCGAATTTTGTGCTTTCAGGATTGGTAGGTATAAGAGAATTAAAGTAAATACGACTATCCTTTTATAAAATGATTTCATGTTTACATACATATTTATGGTCAGTAGTTATTTATTATTTTGATTTTACTTTATACCTGATCAGATAACATTCATCGTTGTTGTGTATCATAGAAATACCCCACTTAAGGCCTTCGCCCCCCGTTGTTGGGTTTGTTAAATCAGTTCTGTATGCACCAGGTGCAAGTGGACGGGATTTTACCTTTACGGCTAGTTTATTGCTCGTAAAATCAATTCCATCGGGAGCATATTCCAACGTGTTGCTTAACGATGAAAGTGCAGCTACACCGGTACCTTCCTGCCAGATCATCACTTCATGGCTTTGAGACAAAATGGGTTTGGCATATTTAATAAACGGACCCTGAGGACTCGAAGAAAAGGCAACCCCCATTTGAGTATGGGCAGGGCCTGCCGCTTCGTTCACCCTGCTTCTGCCTTTATGATACAGCCAGTACAATCCATTTCTGTAAAGCAGCGATGCATCATCCACCCGGTAGCTGTCAAACTTTTCGGGTTCAACGCTCACCTTTAGAATTGGTTCCTCACTAACCCTCGTAAAAGTTCCCTCCGGAGAATCGGACATAGCAACTCCAATGGCTGTTATATCAGTTGTGGAATTGTTTTCAAATTCACCTTTCGCATTGCCGGGAGTCGGCTTTACACCCGTATAATACAAATAATACTTTCCGTTTGAAAAAAGGATATTCGGTGTAAACGTTGCCTGCGAGTCAAACATATCCTTTTTTCCTACTCCCAATATTTCGCCCTGCTCTTTCCACGTGTAGCCTTCATCCGTTGAAGTTGCATACCAAATAGTACCCCAATATCCCGGTGAGCGACCATATATTTTTGTGTAATAAACATAGCAGGTACCTCCAACCTTAATCACATCACTCGGATCCCGACGGGTGCAACCTTTCTCATGTCCAATACTGGTCAACGTGTCGTACAAGAATTCAATTTTGGAAAATTTTTCCTGTACTGATTCCGTTTCCCGGGCCTGTGCAAACAGCGAACCTGACCGGCCAAAACACAACAGAAAAAAAACAACTAAATATTTCATCCATTTCATAGTTTTTATCATAAGATTTTCCATACCAAGCAAATTAATTACATCGTGCCAGAAAGTGGACCAATGGCTACCGATTTTAAAAATACTTTCTGTAAGACATTACTTCACAACAGGATATTATTCAAACCCAAGCATTTTCAATTCAATTGACCCCACTGACCTTCCTGGTTTTGTGCGGATTTGTGTACTGAAAATGACTTTAGAAGTTGATTCCTTTGATATATGCTGAGAGTTGTTGATCAAAAATGTCCCATCTCCTATTTTTTTGATGGCATCGGGATTCACAGCTCCATCCATATCAACTTTCCAGTCTTTAAGCTCAGGACCGTACCCTCCCGATATTGCTTTTTCAAAGTTCCTGTCGTGGGTAATCGTCTGAAACTTCAACTCAAACTGCCCTACTTTTTCCACCATGTATGGAGTCAGGTCAAGTTTAAAATCCTGCCATTCCGTTGAGAAGGTCCTATTATCCCAGCCACCTAATGATACCGATGTGTTTTTTGAATTATCATGGGTATTTTGCTTGGATTGTTCAATATTGAATAAAGCCAGTTTTTGAATTAGCGGAGTAGCAATAGCGTCTGTTATGCGAAGCCTGACTTTGGATAATCGGGTAGCTGGGAATTCCTCAATCCTTTTACTGCCCACCGAAGTGCCTTCTTTAATTGTTATCCATTTATCGTTGGAATACCCTTCCAGAACAAATTTTCGCACCCGCTGTCCATGCGAAATATCTTCCTGTATTACGGCACTATTGATCAATTTAGGTGTCTTCAAATCTATTTCCAGCAAATCACCCTGGCCTGAACCTGATGCAAGCGGTTTGCCAAACCTTCGGGCAATTTCTTTACCGAATTCCTTATACCGTTTCACATGTGATTCCGGGATAAGTCCTGTCGTATCTGGGGTTGCATTCAGCAAAAGTACAGCCCCCCGACCAACAGATTTTTTGTAGATGTCCATTAAATCCTGAAGGCTCAATATCATTTTGTCAGTATCTGGAGCCCAGAACCACTTATACGATTTTTGGGCCATCAGAAAAGGTACATCTACCTCGACCGGTGCATACGCATCGCCATCCGGATCGGAATGCAAGGCAGTTGTAGTACCTGTTTTTAGATCAGTGCTTTTTACTGTGTACCAGTTGGGATTGGGAGCTATTCCCCGCTCGTTTCCGACCCATCGGATAGTTGCTTGTGTTCCTTGGAAGATAACGGCATCACTGGCATATTGCTGCAGGATATCTGAAATATCAATGATACAACTACCATCAAACCAGACCTCTTTCATGGGTTTATATTTTGATAATACCTCGGTCAGCTGCTGCCGGAATACTTTCTTGTAAGCTTCCTGTTTCGACGGGTCTTTGGTCCGCCCGCCACTTCCCAACCCTGCACCCCAGGTTTTGTCTCCAGGATAGATGTAAACGCCCAGGTCTAATCCATATTTATCACAGGATTTGGACAGCTCTGTCAGCACATCTCCTTTTCCATTTTTCCAGGGAATATTCCTTGCACCGTAATCGGTGGTAGTGGTTTGCCACCAGCAAAAACCTCCGGTATGCTTGGCTACAAAAACAATCATTTTCGCTCCCCAGGATTTCGCTACCCGGCACCATTGGTCCGTGTTAAGCTTTGACGGATTGATCCTTGACAATGGCAATGAATTGTCGTCTTGTCCCAATCCGGTCCAAGTATTGGGAGCAAAATGAACAAACATAATCCGTTCGTAGTTTTGCCACCGCAATTGAGCACCTGATGGTAAAGGAATACCCCCAGAAATGGATTGCGCGGAGAGACTAAAGCCTAAAATAATTATTGATGTAAATAAGCACAACCGTTTTTGATAAGCAGATACCCAAATTTTTAAATGTTTAATTAACAGGATAGTAGGATTCATGCATTTTAATAGCAGCCGATTTACATATTCAGTTATTGATAACCAAATCAGTGCAGCGGTTTCTGTTGAAAAGCTTTCAATTCCTTTTTGTCCTACGGTTTGTCCACTTACTATTGAATTCATGTGTAAAATTTTTTATTTTTTCATGTTGACGATAGCATCCAACCACTCTCCCAGTCTTTTCCCATCGGATGTTACATCAAATGCAACAATAAAATTTCCTGCCGTAGCAGTTGTTGAAGCAGTTAATTTAACCGGAGTAAAATCAATTTATTTACTCGTATTAATTCCAATTTCATCTGGGAACGGACGGGCAATGCCTGTACTTTTTTCCACCGGTGATTTTGCTCCGACAGATTTCAGGTATTTTCCCAACCGGGAAGCCAGCTCCTTGACAATTTTGGGGTGGGTGGTCGACAAATCGTTTTTTTCGCCGATATCTTCAGGAATGTTATATAATTCTGTTTTGCCATCTTTATACCAATAGATCAGTTTCCAATCTCCTTTACGAATAACACTATACGGTTCATCACCGTAATTATGAGGGAAATGCCAGAAAAATGATCTTTTGGAAACATCCACCTTTTTCCCTTCAAGCAGAGGAACGAAGCTTTTTCCATCTATGTTCCCCCCTATCTGTTTATATTTTTTGACACCTGCCATTGCAAGAATGGAGGGAAAGAAGTCTTCGATTATCAGTGGCTGATCACAAACAGATCCTGAAGGGGTAACTTCCGGCCACTTCACAATCATCGGATCGCGGATCCCCCCCTCATACGGATCAATTTTATGTCCGCGCAAAGGCTCGTTTTGGGGACATTGAGAAGGCGACCCGTTATCGGACATAAAGAGGATGATGGTATTTTTTTCGATACCCAGTTCTTTCACTTTTGCCATAATATCCCCCAGCGATTTATCCATACTTTCAATCATGGAGGCATAAGTTGCTTCAAAGTCGCTTAAACCTTTGTCTTTATATTTTTGATAAAAACGCTCGTCTTTTTCCCAGGGTGCATGAATTGCATAATGCGACATGTATAAATAAAAGGGCTTCTTTTTTTTCGCCGACTTTTCCATTGAAGCCATTGCCTCCAGGGTGAGTGCTTCTGTGATGTTTATATCCTGTCCATGATACTTTTCCAAACCGGGTATATCCCAAATCAGATCTTCGGTACGATTACTGCGCCATGCTGCGCTGAAGTTGTATTTCCCATAGTAGGAACCCGGGCCACCTGCACTATGACCGGCAATGTTAACATCGAATCCCAGGTTTAAAGGATTTTCTCCTGGTGTACCCTTAGCACCCCAGTGAGCCTTCCCAACATGAATGGTGGTATAACCAGCCTCCTTTAGGAACATGGGCAGCGTTTTTACATAACGAGTACCCTCAATGCCGGGAACAGGACTGATTCCATTTACATTCCAGGATGGAATTTCAAGTGTTTTATGCGAAATGTCAGGCGACACATTTTTCCTTAATGTCCAATTGGTTACCGCGTGACGGGCAGCATTTAACCCAGTCATCAAACTAACCCGTGTAGGAGAGCAGAGCGGGCAAGCATAAGCCTGGGTGAATTTCATCCCCTGCGATGCCAAAGTTTCCATATTAGGTGTATGGTAACGTTCATTTAGCATGGTTTTTTCTTTCCAAAAAGGCACTGAAGTCTCCTGCCAACCCATATCATCAACAAGAAAGAAGATAATATTGGGTTTAGCGTTCTGCGCCCGACAATCCGAACCAAAGACTAAAGCGGCTATACAAAGTGTTACTAAAGATTTTCTTACATTCATATTATTACATTTTATTACTCATTTGACTGGTCCCTTTATTGCAGGGTTCTTTCCCTTATTCTATTTTCTCCCTTATTTTGAAACAGTTCAATTTTGGAAAATTTTCCCCGTTCTGATTCCGTTTCCCAGGCCTGTGCAAACAGCGAACCTGACCGGCCAAATCACAACACAAAATAAACAACTAACTATTTCATGCTTTTCATTTTCATTCTTTTAAATATTTAATTTTAACGAACTTTTTCGCTTTTATTAAGCATTGCATTCAACCATTGTTGAGTAAATAAACTCATTCCAAAATCGGAAAAGTGCACGCTATCATGGCGATGTATCGCATGAATGAGCGTATCCGTATCAGGCCCAACAAGCACCCCCTTGTTTTCGTTAATAAATTCCTTCTGTGCCTCTCTTATTACATTATCTACCCCCAATGGCTTTGCAATGGAAACCGGATGATAGGATGCTATGGATACATAAAAATCTGCTGACTGATATTTCCGAAGCACTTGAAAAATAGCGCCCAGATTTTCTTTGTACTTTGCCTTAGAACTGTTTAGTATATTATCGGTTTCGCCCTGGTGCCAAAAGATATGGGTAAGGCGTATATGAAGGCTATCCAACATGATGAGCGTTTGCTGTAGCTTTTTAAAACAATCGCCACTCCCCCAACGCTCAATGGACGATCCGCCAGCGGCTATGGGAATTAATATCACTTTATTGTAAAGGCCACTGTCGATCAACTTGTCACCTAATCTTGTCCACACAGATCCTCCCTTCCCTTCAGTACCTATTAAAGGATCTTTGGCTGTGTACAATTTTCCGTTATTAAAATTAAATACAAAAGCATTGTGTGGTGTGTAAGCATTCTTTCCGTAGTTGCCAGCATTCGACTGGCCGAACGCTAAAGCAATCATGGTTTTGTCATCGCTTTTTAAATTGGATAGACTTACCTGTCGAAGGGTATTCTCATCGGCAGGCAAAATAGATTGGGCAGAACTAACCTTTACACTTGCCGAAAACGTGATCAATAGGATAGCAATAGTGATTTTAATATTCATTTTTTCTGGTTTTTAGGATACTCAATTTGTTTAAATTATTTCCTCTACTTATTAACGCTTATAGAGGCATGAGCGGCAACTTTGTTGTGGGGTTCAATTTTTTCAACAATTATATTAGTATGTAATTTTTGTCTAGTAAAGGAACCATAAAATATAATATCAATTATAAATATTCCATAATGGTATTTCTTATTAAATCATGCCTGCTGGTGTCTTTAATCCTAGTTACCCTGGCAATTCCATTTGAATGAGTCGCACTGTCGTTCAGTGGGGCTTCTTCAATTAAAATATTATTTTTTTTCTTTTTAAATGGATGTCAATATAATCTTTACTTATTTTAAATCCGGGCTACAATTGTGATGCAATCACCGATAAACGCCACGCTAATTCTCCTTTTTTATTAGCCAATCCCTCTCCAACAAATGGTATCATAATCGAAACCAATTTGTAATTAGGAAAATGCTTAAATATGAATATCAGGCATTATTTATTTGCAATATTAAAAGCAAAAAAATTCAATAATTGTGGTTCGCCTTTTGATTCTAAAATGTTTAAACGAATTGCTGAAACGTTGATATCATCAAATCTGTAGATGAATTTATGCCCGATACAGGAACCCGTAAAAATAGTCTTCCAGCCGTTGTTTGTTTTTCCTTCAAGAACAAATTTCCTAACCCGTTCTCCTTTTGCAATGTCTTCCATTAAAACCACCTGATTAACTTTTTGCTTTACAGGAAGCTTAAGAATGAACTTTTCTCCGGTTCCTGAAGTAGCGGCAATTGGCTTTGAAAATCTACGATTTATTTCATCACCCAATTCGGTAAGTCTTTCTACATCGGGTTTGGGCATCAGTCCATCAGGGCCTGGGGTAACACCCAAAATAAGGCTGGTATTATGCCCTACTGAATTGTAATACATTTCTACCAGCTTGTTGAGCGGATAAATCGTACCCTCCCGGTCGGGTTCCCAAAACCAATCGTGGCCACCGTTACCACGAAGTGGCGCATCACTCATGGCAGGCATATAGTATTTGCCATCGGGCAACCCGGTTTTAAGCATAGCATAATCATTTGCGTATATTTCCTTCTTTGCAGATTCACCGGCACCTATTGAAGCGTAAGGAAAAGTTCCCCAGCTAGGGTAAGGTACTGTTCCCGACTCACTTCCTCCCCAACGCATATCTGCCCGTTGCAGATTATGGTAAAAAAGGCAATTGGGCTGATATTTTTCAAAAATCGAAAGCACATCAGGGCCACCTTGTTCAGGACCATGTGCTCCTCCATCGAACCATACCATAGCCCAGTCGCCGTAATTTGTAAATACCTCTTTAACAATACCCTCAATCATCCCGTTGTAATACTTTTGCCGATTTTCCGCGAAAGCCCCTTCTCCATTTACTTTGAAATCATAAACTCCATAGAAAGCGTTCCACCGGGTACCAATATAAACACCGGGCAATATACCATATTTTTCGCATGCAGTTTTAAAATCTCTCAGTACGTCCCCTCTACCATCCCTCCATTTCAGGGCTTTCATGCTGTAAGGGGTGACATCACTCTGGTGAAGAAAAAATCCTGTTTCATGACTAACAGTTAGAATAGCGATTTTGAATCCGGCATCTTTTAAAGATTTCACCCATTGATCAGGATCATAGTTCTTCGGATTAAAAACATTATAGTCTTCAACTGGTGTTATCCGGGCTTTAGATTGAACATAAAATTTGCCATCAAAAGCGTGCAAGTCCCAACAAACCAGGGCCACTAATTCAGCATTCTGCCAGTTAAGTTGCGCACCAGTTGGTAATGGCCCCTGGTACTGTGCAATGACGGGATTTGCAGTAAGAATGAACAAAAAAGCACTGAAAATCGCAGCTATTTTTTTTATTTTTATCATCATCAATTTAAAGTTCAAACCTGACTTAATGGACGCTTTGGACCCATCCATCGGCATTTACCTAACAGACCCTCAACCCGTTTACACCGGACTGAAGGTCTATTTTGAAAAAGGCCCGTTTTAATAGCGTCTTAATCTTCGCACATTTTGTATCTTCCTGCTGTAATATTATCTAATTAAATCTTATTGCCCATCAAATTTTAAAATTAAAACCTTTTAATTAGTAATAATAATCGTCCAGTCATGCGTGATACCATTGGCAGAAAATAGCTTGTAGACAAATTGCTTTCCTGAGAAATCGTTGATTATCCCTGCAATTGGAGCACCGCTGACCGGTTCAATTTTCACTGCTTTATGAAAAAATTCAATCCCTACTTTTTTGAGGTCTACAGTGGCAGGCACTTTAATGGTGGCCTTAAAATTAACTAGGTCTATTACAGCATTTCCAACTGAAACATAGGATCGCCTGCTTGCTGGTGTAACTAAACCACTGCTATAATATTCCTGTAATTGCTGATCCTGCAGTTGGATATTAAATATCTGAACATTGTCGATTATGGCTTTATCTCCCCATTGGTTGTAATCTATTTCTACTTTTGGAGTGCATGAGAAAAAAAGGCTCCCACATAAAACGACAATAAAAATATTAATAAATGTATTTTTCATGATTTCTGTTATTAATTAAGTATTAAAACCATCCTGGATTTTGAGTTAGTTTAACATTGCCTTTTTGCATATACAAATCAATTTCAGCCTTTGGAATAGGTGAGAGATAACTTCTGCCCGCTTCGATAAAATAACCTTCTCCTCCGCTTTTGAATTCAGGTGTTTTGAAAAATGGATTAATATATCCGTTGGCATCAATGTCAAAATTTACGCCCTGGGTTAATTTGCATTTTGCAGCATTACTTGATGTAAATCCATCAGCTACGAGCAGGGTAACATTGTTGAAGTAATCCAAAAATTCCTGGTAGTGTGCGCCCTGAGGTTTAAACCCGTTAATCACATCCTCGAATACTGCCCATCTTTTCAGGTCATTTACACGATGCCCTTCAAAAGAAAGTTCAACCAATCGTTCCCGGCGGATTTCATTAACTATTTTTGATTCCGTCGGATCAAAGCTTTTGTTTCTTGAATAGGTAATAGACCAACCGTTGATAGCAGCAAGTTGCATACTTGCCATGGCTACGCGACCACGGATAACATTAACGGATTTGTCAAGGTCTCCCTGGTTAATAGTTCCCAGCATTGCCTTTGCCTCCGCCAGCGCCAACAGTGCCTCTTCGTATCGGATAAGGACCTCATCTGTGGAGCCGTTTCTCCACTCATTCGCATCGAGTACTGCCCCTTTCCAGAGCCTCAGGCCGGCGGCAGCGAAATTACTTGAAAAAGTATTGTTGAGCATTGGATATCGTGATGGTAAAGCCTGCTTATCAAGACCAATAAGTTTGCTCTGTGGTCCGCGGTCAGGAGTCCATATTGTTTGCCTGAAGCGGGGATCGAGATTAGTTGCCAAATTAATCAGGCTTTTCTGGTTTAATGGCAGCGCTGAAATTGATTGAGGATTCCCTTGTTTGTCAAGATATGCTTCCAGCATACTTCTTGACGCTGTATAATTTGCATCCACTACATTATCAAAGAAATTATGGCCAACAATCTGGGTTGCATCATACACCCGATACAAGAAAACCCCTGCGGTTTTTGAGGCATCCTGTTGTGAGAAAAGCTGATTATATGCCTCATTATAAGGACCTCCGGTGGTAAACAAAGCTGTTCCCTGGCGTGCGATCAATTCCAGAACTGTTGGTTCCACCATTTGAAGAAAATCACTCCCATTTTTGCCTGTAACCATATATGGAGAACTTTTCCTGGCATGGTAACGCTCCCATGACCCTTCAAACAAAGCCACCCGCGCTTTCATCACGATTGCGGCTTCCTTGTTAACCCGTCCAACTCCGGCATAAAGTGAATTTTTCCATCCAAGGTTGATAATGGCTGAATCAAGATCCTTGATAATAAACTTTGCAACATCGTAACGTGAATCCTGTGCTTTGTAAAGTTTCGGGCTCTCAGTGTTCAAAACATCTGTGATAATTGGGGCATCTCCAAACGTCACCAACATATTGTAATATACCCAGGCCCGAAAAAAATATCCTTCTCCGGTGTATTGCCTGGTTTCTGTGCTTCTTGGAGTAACACGCTGATAGTTTGTTAAAAAGTAATTTGCCTTTCGGATCCATGTAAAATTAGAAGTCCATGTACCATTGGTAAGCGGGGCTTGTCCGTTGCTTCCCTTCTGCAACAATGCCCCGCTGGTGCCTGTGGTAATCAATATATCCGAGTTGGCATCAAGGGTAATGTTTGAAGGTCCATCGAACGAACTTTGAAAATGATAACGCGGAAATAGCGGATAAAACCCGTTGACATAAACCTTTAAATCGTTGGGTGATGAAAAAAATGTGGCATCGCTCATATTATCAAGCGGATATCGCTCTAAAAAGTCTTTACGGCAACTACTGACAGTAAAAGCCAGCATGAGCAGAAAAATTGCTGAATATTTTATTATTGATTTCATTCATTTTAAATTTAAGTGTTAAATACGTATGTTAAGACCAAACGAATACTGTCTCTGTGGAGGATATCCGGATCCTCCATAATTTTGAAGAATCTCAGGGTCGTATTTGACAAAGGAATTATAATAGATATACCCCAGATTTTCAATGCTCGTATAGATGTATACCCGATCGGTCTTAATCTTTGATAGGATATTTGCAGGAAGCTGATAACCGATTCGCAGATTCTTTACATTAAGATGGGCAAGATCTATAAGATACTGATCATTCGCAGCATACGTTTTGAAAGAATACCTTGGATAAAATGCACCGGGTGTTTCATTGGTCCAGGTTCCAAGTTCCCTTTGTGCAACAAACCACTTGGAATTAAATTGATCTCCTGCAGAAGGCATAACATAGTAATTACTGGAATAAATCTTCCAATAGGGCACTCCGGTCAACTGAACGGAAATATCAAAACCATTCCAGCTTGCCTGAAGGTTTAGCCCATAGCGGTAACGAGGATAGGTATAACCTACTTTTTTACGGTCGCCTTGTGAATACCAGAAACCTCCATCACCTGTTGTAATCCTTCCGTCTCCGTTGATATCTCTTAGCATCAAGTCACCGGGAACATTCCATCCACCAGTTTGCACCACATTTTTAGCGATATCCGCTGCATTCTGTGCAATCCCATTGGATGGATAAACATATAGTTCTCCAAAAACCTCACCCGGCGTCCAGGTTCCTGATCTTGCACCTGATATACTACTGTTGTATTTAACTACATATCCGATATAGTCTGAAATATTAAAATTTACTGAATAACTTACCTGTTTTCCACCAAGCCGGAAGGCTCTGTCTCTCCAGTTTGCAGTAAATTCCCATCCTCGGGTTTCGCTTACTGAATTATTTGTCTGTGGTGGAGCAGTACCCAGCGTTACCGGCAGTACTTCAGCAGGTCCGGCCTGGTCATAGGTTGTTCGCTGGTACCAGTCCCAGGATACTTCCAATTTATTTTTGAATGCCACCGCATCAATACCAATACCTATTGTTCTAGGTTTGGCCCAGGTAAGAGTTGGGCTAACTAAACCCGGCATAGACACCATATTGGGTCTGGCACCTTCAAGCAAAACATCTTTGGTTCCCACCGCAGTTCCCATTGTAGGCAGATAAAGGTAATTTCCACTACCATTATCCCCGGAACTCGTGTAGGAACCCCTTATTTTCAAACTGCTGACAGACTCAAATTTCCAGAAATTCTCTTTTGCAATATTCCAGCCGGCTGAAAAAGAAGGAAAATATGCCCACCGGATTTCAGTCGGAAATTTTGAATGTGCATCATAACGGCCGTTAAATTCGAACAGATACTTTTCTTTAAAGTTGTACGAAAATCTTCCAAATAAACCTTGGGTTGCCCAATGGCTTAAAGCATCATCTAAAATTGGTTGTGCATTGTAGGTGGTATGAAGTACCGGAATAGCATTGGTGTAAAGATCTTTGCGGTCTCCAATTAATGCGACTGTATTGTAATATTCCTCCTGGTATCCTGCCATAACCTGGAAAGAGTGTTTCCTGATCTGTTTTGAGTAGGATGCAGTCAAATCAGCGGTATGGTAATTAGCGGTCGACATCACCCTTCTTACCTGACTTTGCGTGACAGATCTTCCCGAATTCCTGGTTGTGCCATCTTCATTAACACTAATAATAGGGAGACTGATTGTGGCTGCATGATTTCCGGTATTCTTCCACGAATAACTTCCATTAATATTCAAACCTTTGATGGGTTTTAGCTCAAATCTACCGGAAAGAAGGAAATCATTCGTGTTGTCGATTGCATTTCCACCATCACCTCGCATGGATGGTCCACTACTTAACCAATACGGACTTCCATTTGGACTAAGGTCAGCCCAGTTTGGGAAAGATGCTGCAGCACTATTCATCATATCGGCATAGTCACGGCCTCTACCCCTATAATTCAGTCCTGTCTCATCATTCTTAACATAGTTCATATTTAAACCAAGGCTCAGCCAGTTAGTTACATCAGATTTAACCTTGAGCAAACTAGTATATCGTTGTCTTTTATCGTTACTTCCAACAATCAACCCGGATGCATCGTTATAACCGACACCCATATAATAGGTCGTATTGTTGCTACCGCCTGAAACATCAATATTATGCTGCTGACTTGGAACCTGGTCTTTAAACATAGTGCTGAACCAGTCGTTATTGGCATAAGAATCGTAATGCGCACCCCATTGACCATTTGGAAGTGGATCATTCCAAGTATTTAGCTTTCCGGCACCAAAGTCCTTCATCTTCTGAATCGTGGCATCAGTAAATAGAACTGCCTGCAGATTGTTCCTGTATTTTTCATTTATCTTTTCGGCAAATTCCCAGGAGTTAGCCCATTGAGGCATTCCAATTGGAGTTCCTACCAGATACATTCCATTATAATTGACTCGAGCCTTTCCTCCTTTTTTACCAGTTTTTGTTGTAACCAGGATCACTCCATAGGGCGCACGGGAACCATAAATAGCAGAGGCCGCTGCATCTTTCAATACAGAAATACCTTCAACATCATTTGGATTAATGTCGCCAAGATTACGTTCGACACCATCAACCAGCACGAGCGGGCTACCCTGCGAGTTAATGCCTGTAAAACCACGAATATTGAGTGAAGGATTACTTTCCGGCGAACCATTTACATTATCAACATTTAAACCTGCAATAACTCCCTGCAAACCTTCAGAAACAGATTTTAAAGGGCGGTTCTGAAGAACCTCTCCACTGATCTGGGTAACTGCAGAAGTCAAATTTGATTTCTTCTGTGCGCCATAGCCAATAACTACTACCTGATCGCTTACTGCAAAAGAAGGTTTAAGTTGCACTGAAATAGTTGTCAGGTTGCTAATTTTTATAGTAGTATTTTCAAACCCAACATAAGAAATTATCAAGGTTGAATTGGGTTCAGCATTAATGGAGAAACTACCATTTGCATCAGTCTTGGTCCCTTTTCCGCTGCCTTTTACCAAGATGGAAGCACCTGCCAGCGGCTGACCTTTATCATCTGTAACCTTACCAGTTATCGGGATAAGCATCGGTGGAGCTTGAACTTCAATATTAGGGACCGAAACAATTGATTTAATTACAATTGTTTTTTCAACGATGGAATAAGTGAGTTCGGTATTTTGTAAACATTTGTTCATCACCTCCTGCAAAGAAGCGTTTTGAAATACCAGATTTTCTTTTTCTACCCTCTCCAATAATTCAACCGTATACAAAAAATAGTATCCTGTTTGTTTTTGAATTTCCTTAAACACCTTTTTTAAGGGCACATTTTTAAAATCAAGAGAAACATTTTGAGCATAGGCCCCGGTGGCAAAACCCTTGAAAGAAATTAAAAAGAGAAGCATTGCTATAAGTTTCATAATTAGCAGCATTTTGGTCAATTTTCGCCATTGGCGAAAATATTGAATCTTAAAATCCATAACTTTGTTTTGATTTTGGTTTAACAATGAACAAACAGTCCGTGATTGATTGTAACAGTTGGATTAATCCATGATTTTGCCGGTAGTGTCGCAAGCACTTCCGGTTTTTTGAATCTACCCTATTAGTATTCTTAGGTCATAGGAATATGTTAGTGTGTTAGTTTAATGAATGCATTACAATTATTTTCTTTCCCGCCACTTTAAAATTTACTTCCCCGGTTAATTCAAGTAAATTCAGGACTTTCGTCACATTCACATTACGAGAAATAGCTCCACCAAAATGGCGAGTAATATCCCCTTTAAATTCTACCTCAACATCGTACCATCTGGCAATCTGGCGCATTACGTAATGGATATCTGCATTTTCAAACTGAAATCTTCCTTCCTTCCAAGCCATGGTTTCTTCCAGATCCGCTTTATTCACAATTTCAACTTGCCCCTGCTTGCTTAATTGTAATTGTTGCCCCGGTTTCAATTGACTGGTGCTGGTTGAATGGTTTACCTTTACACTTCCTTCCAAAAGCGTGGTTCTCACAATAGCTTCATTTTCATAAGCATTGATATTGAAATGAGTACCCAATACTTCTACTTCACCACCCTCACCGGATAAGAGATTAATTTTAACTTTAAATGGTTGATGGGGATTTTTTGCTACTTCAAAATAAGCTTCTCCTGTTATTTCTACCCTTCGCTCCGCACCTGTAAAGGCTGTGGGATATCTGAGGGAGGAACCTGAATTTAGCCAAACGATGGTTCCATCTTGTAAAGTTACTTGGTATTGACCGCCTAGGGGTGTAGTCAATGTGTTGTAAGAAACGGAAACGGCGGCGCCATCCGTTGAATTGTACACCAATTGTCCGGTGTTTAATTTGATAACTTTAATGGATCCCTGACTGGCAATGGTACCATTGGAAGCGCTATCCAGAATGATAGATGTTCCATCCGCTAAAATCAACACCGCCTTGTTGCCACCAGGCAAAATGCTCTTTACTGTATCAATTTTAGCCAAAATATTATCCTGCACTGAAAGCTGCTTTGAAGATGGTAACAACTTAAATCCCCCGTAAGAAAGCATTAGTAAAAAAACAGCTGCTGCTGCCCACCTTACTTTATACCAAGATGACAATTTTCTTACTGGTGCAGTTGCAACCTCTTTTTCTAGAAGCTGTTGCTGGAGAAATTGCATTTTCTTATCCCATTCCCTTCCATAAAGCCCAATGGGATCATTACCGGATTGCTCCCACAATGCTTTTAGCTCTATTTCGAGCGAATCGCTGAGGGTATCTACCTGCAATAATTCCAATAGCTCCTGATATTCATACTGAGTTATTGAATTATTTAAATACAACTGAAAAAGCGCATTAACGCGATGTGAATTATTTAACATATTGCAAAATTGAGTAACGACCCTACGTATAAGACGCTAAAAGAAATGAATTGTACCAATACCGTGGAAAATATATTTTTTATTTTTTTAACAGAAAAAATAAAAAAATAGCAAATCGAGGTTAGTAGAGAGAAATTTTCGGATAAATTCAACTGACAAAGCGAGGTGATTTCTTACTGTATTGCGGGAAAGCTGCAACCTTTCTGCAATAGCTTCGTTAGAGAGCCCATGGTGATGGTGCATATTAAAAACCTTCTGCCGCTGAGGAGGTAATTGATGGATGGCATGTTCAACTATTTCTAAGGTGCCTTTAAAAAGTAACTGCTTGTCTGGAACTTCGGCCGACAAAGGCTCCTGCATTAGGTTCCATGTTTGTTGCTTTATTTGAGGATTTCTTTTGAGTGATCGTAAAAAATCAATGGCTTTATTGTGTGCCACCCGATATAAAAAAGCGTCAAAATTTTCAATTTCAACAATGGCTTCTTTCCCATGCCAGATTTTTAGAAAAACATCCAACACAATTTCTTCGGAAGTTTCAGCTGACTTTGTTAATTTGAAAAGATAGGTAAAAAGCTGGTTTCTATATCGCTCAAACAGTATACTAAATGCTACCTGATCTCCTTGGCTAATTTTAAGTAACAGTAAATCGTTATCATTTAAATTATTCATATTCAATCAAACAGAGTTAAGGATAAAGGCATCGTTACTATTAATCAAATATCATAAAACCATTTCGAATTTAAACAAAAAATAATAATTGGTGTGTAAAAAAAGTTTAGCAATGAAAAATTCACGTTGATTAACAAAGCTATTTCAACCTATTTTGAAAGAATTCAAATGAAAAAGGTTGCTTTAATTTGTTAAAAGTAATGGTTGGCTAATTTTTCGCTTACCGCTATTTTAACTTTTTTACCGATAAATCGATAGGGTAATTTGGTTTGATGTATTTGAAAGTTGGATTAAAAAAAGATCACCCGTTTTTCACTAGGTTTTGCTAATTCGCCATTTCTAACAATAGATAAGACGCTGCGATTAAATGGGTATATCCAAAAGTGATACTAGTAAGACGAACTAAGGCAAATGTAATAGGCCAAGACCTACCGAGGAATGGGGCATTAAGTAGGTATTTCGATACCTGAATTTAAATAGCTCGCTTTATGCTAACTGACCTATGTAAACGTACAATAACCGGTCATAAAAATTTTCATTTTCTCCTAGCCTCCTGAATTCAAAATATAACTTGTATTCTTGCTTCCGCCGGATTCTTTAAGCATCACGCCCTTTTGTATTAAATCGTTCAAATCTCTGAGTGCTGTATCGTGAGAGCATTTAGCAATCTTAGCCCATTTGCTGGTGGTAATTTTTCCATCAAAGCCATCCAATAATTTATTCACTAGCTGTTTTTGCCTTTCATTCATTGTGCTGGCCCCGTATTTTTTCCAGAAATCAGCCTTGGTCAATACTGTTTCCAAAATTTGATCACTATTTCTAATGGCTTCATCTAGGCACCCAAGAAACCATTGAAGCCAATTGGCAATATCAAGACTACCCTTTTGTGTTTCCTCCAGGATTTCATAAT
>JBIKOV010000048.1:0-17734 GCA_044357815.1 Ferruginibacter sp.
CATTTTGGAAAATAATAATTTATCACCTTTGCCATCATTTGATTATGTTATCCGATCTGCCGTATATAACAATAATGATTTACCAAATGATCAAAAAGTTAATTCAATTCTTCAATTAATTAATTATTATATAGATAATCTTTCTTTCCCTCAATCTATTTTAGCATCTTTAAAAAACAAACCGGAGGATTTCTTTTCGTATTTATTAAGTATTCTTTATTTATTAGACCAGTCTAAGCATGGCCAAATAATTGAACAGGGATATAATACTAGTCAAAAACCAACTTGGTTTTATTCAATTTTAGAAAAGAATAATTTCAATCAAATTTCTTCTTTTGAATCTATCTTACAATCTACTGTTTACAATAATAGTGAGTTATCAAAAGATCAAAAAATTAGTTCCGTTTTTCAGTTAATTAATTATTTTATTGACAATCTTTCTTTTCCACCATACTTGTCAGTTTCTTTGAAAAAGAAACCGGAGGAATTCTTTTCATATTTATTAGGCATTCTTTATTCATTAGATAGGTTGAAACATACCGAATTGATTCAAAAGGGCTTTACTATTACTAAGAATCCCGACTGGTTTTACACAATTTTAGAAAATAATAACTTTTTAAAAATTTCGAATCAAGTACGCTTAAATTCAACTTCTGAATTATATGATTTTGATCAATGGGTTCACTTAATTGTTTATCAAAATAAGGATATAGCAAATGAACAGAAGGTTAGTGAAATTATTAAAATAATAAATTATTTTATTGATAATCTCTCTTTTCCAAATCATTTCCCTGAATATCTTAAAAATAAACAACATTTATTCTTTTCTCATTTAATGGAACTCTTGTTTTCATTGAATCAGGCCAAGTTTTTTGAAATTATAAATGGGGTATTATTTTCAGTTGATAAGCCACTTTGGTTTGTAAATCTTATCCATAATATTAAAAAACAACTTAATTTTTCCACTTTAGGCATCAATAGAATCGTTTCTTCGGATTTACCTTATGTAGACACTGAATTTGAGCAATATTTTGTTAATGATAATACTTTTATTTACACTTTATTGGGTTTTAAGCCTGTTACTTCTCAAAAATTTAATTTAACATTTATTACGAACGAGTCTAGTACCCTTTTATTGAATTTACTTTTTAATAAAAAATTTTCAGTTAAGTATGAATTTCTTGCTCGCTATGACCTTTCCTTTTTAATAACCATTCTTTTTCGATTCCTTTTTACTAATAATGAAATATTATTTAATCAGGTGTTATCTAAGTTCAGTAGTTTTCCTTCATCTACGCGTAATTTATTATTTAAATTATTTTCAGGCAAAACCACTCATCCTACCGATGAACTCATAACTGAACGATTAATTCCATATATTACTGTTGAAGTTGATTCTCAGAAAAAAGTTTTAGAGAAAGATAGTCTCATAAAAAACAATAAAATTTCAACTACTGTATCCAATAAATTGAATGAATGGATTAACAACGAGTTACTCAAGGAGGGAACTAATCGAGAGGATATATTATTAAATTTGCTTACGTTCTTTTTGGTAAATGGAAAATTCTACGATTCGTTTGCTTCTTTTAGCGGATCTTATGTCAACGAGTTACTTCGTATTCTTATTTTGGATATTGCACGTTTTAATTCCAAAAAATTATCATCAATTTTATCATTTGATAAAAATAATTTAGACGCTAAAAATATAGTTCTTAATTTGTTTTCTCAGGGTACTAATATTGAAGAAAGAAGCATTGATTCAATTCTTCAGTCATTCAAATCTGAACCTCTTATTTCTAAAAATATAATTGAAAGTATTAATGAATTTGATGTAAATAACATTAACCCTTTAATTGATAATGTGCCTTTTAATGAGATTGGAATTCGTGATTTTTTCAAAAAAACTTTAGGTATAGATATTGTATCAGATAAGTTACTCTTAGATAATTCTATCAATATTGTGATCTATTATTTGCTTCACAAAAAAAAGGATCCTCAATTTAAAAAAAATACCGAAGATTCTTTTATTGTTTATTTAAAAGAAATATTGTGGTTCATTTATACTGAACAACCTGCTATTTTAAGGGATCTATTAACTAACGCTTCATATCCTTTAAATAACAAAGTTGCTCTTCTTGTATTATTTTCCCAAACAAGTGACAAAAAAGATACTGCAACTAGGTTTTATTTACAGCCAATAATTGAAAATGAAATTTTCAAGTATATTGAATCTATGGTTGATAAAAAAATTGCCAATAGAGAATTTAAAGATTTAGTTAATAATCTTTTAAAGGAAAAATTAGTTGGTAAAAACATTCCTATCTTAAAGTTATTGCAGTATGTTCAATCAACTGATTTAATGGATGAATTTATCCAAACACAATTATCTGATGAGGCTACCAAGAAAATAAATAAATTACAAGCAGCTTTTTTAAAGCAGATTATTGCACTTTTTAATGCTGCTTTGCCTAATTTTAAAGAAAGAAATGAATTTTCAAATTTCTTAATACGTTTTAACTCTTATATACTTTCTGAAGCTCATTTAATCGTAAATATTGATATATATTTACGAAAATTGATTCAATTTCTTTTATATCACAATAGAACTCGTTCAATTTATTTTTTCAGTAAATTCATTTTTTATACAGACAATTTAAACTTTAGCTTTTCCGTTGAATATTCCTTAATTGTAAATAAACTTCGTAAAATCTTTAAGGAATTTATTAACTCATCGGATCTGGCTATTGCTGCTGAAAATGATACTGGAAAAGAAAGTAGAGACAAGGAATTGCTGGACAAAATTAATGAAGTAGTTTCTGATTTTTTAGTGGATGAAAAAGAAAATCTCCCTGATAATATTGATCCTAAACTACTAGATGAAGATTTTATTGAATCTAATGAATCCATTTATATTAATAATGCTGGACTTGTTCTCTTTAACCCTTACATTACTACTTTTTTTTCTAAATTGGGTATTACTGAAAAAGGAAAATTTAAAGATGAAGAATCTAGTTTTAGAGCGATTCATTTATTACAGTTATTGGTTACCGATGCTACCTATGAAGAACATGAACTTGTTCTAAATAAAATTTTGTGTAATTTGCCTGTTTCATCGCCTATTCCTATGGACATTGTTTTGAAACCGGCTGAAAAATTATTGGCTAGAGAACTTGTTGAAATAACCATGAAAAGATGGAAAAAAGGCAGTTCTGGTTCAAAAGAGAGCTTTAGAGCCTCTTTTATTAATCGAGATGGCCGTTTGTCAATGGTTAATGAAGAATGGCATTTAAAAGTTGAGCAACGTGGATATGATGTTATATTAAACACTTTGCCTTGGTCATTTGGAATGATTAAATTACCATGGATGTTAAAACCACTTATTGTAGAATGGGTATAAAAAAATCACAATTAAATGCAACGGCCATTTTGGCTGATCTTGAATGGCTTCATAAAGTCATTCAATGTAGATTTCAATTATATTGGAATCAAGAGACTCTTTATCAGTCTATACATGATATTTTGCCTCCTGATCTTGCAAAAGACGATTCGCCTTACGCAAAAACAATTATTGATCATTCTATGGATTTTGACGAACGACTTATATTTATTTTATCCTTAGCTCAACATGTACAACCTCAGGTATTAGATATCTTTTTCACCAAAAATTCAGATTACAATAGAGAATTCACTGAGTTTGGAGGTGTAAAAGGTAAAATTCATAATGGCTTTATTCCAACTGGAGAGACCGCAGTTTTTATTTTATCTGGTAATAGTTTAGAACATCGTTTTAGAGTTTTAGAAATTTTAGATTCTGACCATTTTTTCTTTAAAAAAGGAATTCTTTCTTTGGAACACACCGAACCTAATGAACCTTTTTTTACTGGAATTCTTAATCTATCTATCGAGTTTTTAAATATTTGTACGCATGGTAACAATCACAAACCTGACTATAATTCTAGTTTTCCTGCAAAATTGATCGAAACCAATCTTGATTGGTCCGACTTGGTTGTATCGGATGAAGTATTGGATGAATTGGATGAAATTAAGGATTGGATTGCACATGGTAGTGTTTTATTAAATGATTGGGGATTAAAGAAAAAAATTAAACCTGGTTATCGAGCTTTATTTTTCGGTCCTCCCGGAACAGGTAAAACACTGACTGCCTGTTTACTGGGAAAGTTTTCTAATATGGATGTCTATCGAATTGATCTTTCGATGATTGTATCCAAATATATTGGAGAAACTGAAAAGAATTTGGGTAAAGTTTTTGACCAAGCGATGAATAAAAATTGGATTTTGTTTTTTGATGAGGCAGACGCACTTTTTGGTAAAAGAACACAAACTTCTAGTTCAAATGATCGATTTGCTAATCAAGAAGTATCTTATTTATTGCAAAAAATAGAAGATTTTCCGGGTATAATTGTTTTGGCAACTAATTTGAAAGCGAATTTAGACGATGCCTTTTCTAGACGTTTTCAAAATATGGTTTATTTTACAATGCCCGATGCTAAGCAACGAGAAATCTTGTGGAGCAAGGCCTTTTCTAATAAATCCTCTTTTGATAAAAATGTTCATTTGGAAGAAATTGCTGATAAATATGAAATAGCGGGTGGATCAATTATTAATGTTGTTCGCTATTGTTCTTTGAAAGCTTTAAAACGAAATGATACTTTTATAAAGAAAATTGATATCATCAACGGTATCAAAAAAGAGTTTTTAAAAGAAGGAAAGACTATTTAAATCTATTGTTGATTAGTTTCCTTCATTTTGAATATTGCCACCTACCTTCAATTTACTTGGTACTTTTAAAGGGATGGTTTTGTCATAGGCTTCGTCATTTAATGCACCTAGAAACTCTACTATTAACGAAATATCCTTAAAATCCACTTTTAGTTTATGAACAAGTGGATCAATCTGTTCGGGCTTTATTTTTGAATTACTGATTTTCCCTCCTGATAAATCTTCATAAAATTCCAATACCTCTTTGAGCGTGCCAATTTTTCCATTGTGCATGTAAGGGTATGTATACCGTAGATTTCGTAAAGTTGGAGTTCTAAAAGCATATTTTTTTTCATATCCCTGATCTGCATATCCCAATTTTTCATTGTCGGCCACCCCAATGGTATGTATCTTGTAATCTGAAAACATTGGGCCATTGTGACATTTTGAACATCCTGATTTTAAAAAAAGATTCATCCCATCTACTTCACTTTGTGATAAGGTTTTACGCGGTATGATGGTCTGATTGCTTCTCATGTATTCATCAAACCTTGAGTGATTGGATATAATTGTTCTTTCAAAAGTAGCAATCGCTTTTGCTAAATTTTCTTTTGTAATGGCATTATTAGTCCCAAAAGCATTGCTAAATAATAGCTGGTACTCGTTAATTTGTTTCAATCGGTTGAGTACTTTCTCCAGTGCATCTTTTTCTGCATACGAATGGCCCCTCATTTCTTCAAATGACTTGATCGGTTCAAGGGATTGAAGCTCCAAACTTTTAACTCTCAAATCCCAAAACATTGGAGCATTGATTGCATCCGCTTGTCCATTATTTGAAATGCCATTGAAAGCAGTGTTGACAATCGTTTGGGAATTTCTCTTTACAAATGGTATATCGTTGGGCAATTTAAAGTTTCGCTTATTTCCCAACCCATTTCCATTTACCCCAATCGAAATTTCTAAACTTTCTCCAAATCCATATTCTGGGTGATGACAGGTAGCACAGGCTACATCCTTATTGCCTGAAAGAATGGGGTCATAAAATAGCAATTTCCCAAGGGCAGCTTTTTTTTCGGTTATTGGATTATCTGGTGGAGAGGGTATTTCTAATGGTAAGGCTGATAAAACACTGATATCATCTGGTAATGATTTGGGGTTTGACTTTTTTTGTTCGGCAGTATTTTGCGAACATGATCCAATAAAACATATAATTGATAAAATCAGGATTACAATTAGTTGCTTTTTCATAATAAAACTATGTTATATTTATTACCGCCCCTATAAGTTAAAAAATGAGTATACTATCAGATTGAAATTAATAGCGCAATTCAGTGAGGATATGGGAAACCTTTTTTGTATAAAAAAGG
The DNA here is from genome assembly GCA_044357815.1 of Ferruginibacter sp. Lineage (GTDB taxonomy): Bacteria > Bacteroidota > Bacteroidia > Chitinophagales > Chitinophagaceae > Ferruginibacter. Next base: position 6,087 of record JBIKOV010000048.1, read on the forward strand.
CATATTGAATGGGTAACTGTTATAAATATAAGGTAATAAACTGAAAATAATCTTTTACAGTGGAAATAAGGCATAAATAGATTCCACTACACATGAATGGGGAAATTTGCTAGAATATCATTCATCATTACAGGTAAACAGCTTCACCAATTGGAGGAAAATTACACATCGGCACAATAATTTTGTACAAATGATTTTACAGAGTAGTTGCCGATATTGACATCCAAATGAAATGCTAAGAATCAATGCACTAATGTACCAGAATTTAATAGCGATTCAGAAGTAATTAGGATAAATGTTGCAGAATAAAGAGTATATTCAATATTCAATTGCTACAAATTGATTCAAAAATCTACTATTCAATTATTACGAATTCCGTTTAGCTTTTTTCTAATGCCAGTATACTGGTTTGCCCTTAGTATAACTAACCAAATCAATTATACAAGAGCTATTTTTGTTTTTGTACTTTTGCATGCGATACTTTATCCCGCTAGCAACGGTTATAACAGCTATAACGATAGAGATACAGAAAGCATTGGCGGTGTTGCTAACCCAATGCAGCCTACTAAACAATTATATTACATTACGCTCTCTTTGGATCTGATAGGATTTGCATTTTCTTTTTTTATCAGCAATGTATTTGCTTATTGCTTTCTCTTTTTTATTATCTGCTCAAGGTTATATAGCTGGCGAGGGTTGCGACTAAAGCAATATCCTATTTTAGGTTATTTTTTGGTTATCAGTAATCAAGGCATATTGGTATTCTTTGCTATTGCTCATGGAGTTAGTAGTAACCTTACGATAGAAGTCCCATTTTTATTACTACTAGCTGCAGGTTTATTAATCGGAGGATTTTACCCCATCACCCAAATTTACCAGCACATCCAGGATAGAAATGACGGTGTTAAAACTATTTCGATACTACTGGGAAAAAAAGGTACTTTTATTTTTTGTGGCATACTCTATTTACTTGCATTTATGTGTCTGTTCTTGTATTTTCAATCGAAGATGATGTTACATCATTTTTGGGTTATTCAACTATTTTTTGTTCCAGTGGTTATGTATTTTTTGAGTTGGATGTTAGAAGTATGGAAAAATCCAAAAAAAGCCGATTTCAAAAATACCATGCGAATGATTTGGCTCGCTAGTACTTGTAGTAATTTGGCATTTATCACTTTATTAATTTTGAACCATTTTGGCTGATATCATATCTATAGCAACTTCAAGTCCAACTTATGCACATAAGCAGGAAGATATTTTACAATACATGCAAAAAGCCTATCAGTTAGGTGAAGAAGAAAAAAGGAAACTAGCTTTTCTGTATCATCATAGTGGTATAGACATAAGACACTCTGCAATTCCAGATTATGGCAACAATGAAACTGACATGATTTTTTTTCCTCAAAATGATTATGATCCATTCCCGTTTATTGATCAAAGAATGGAATTGTATAAAAGTAAAGCTTCCACTATTTCCATTGAAGCGATAAAGAAATGTATTGACACGCATATTAATGCTGACCAAATTACGCATCTAATTACCATCAGTTGTACCGGCATGAGTGCCCCAGGATTAGATTTAGAAATTATGGAAGCTATGGATTTATCGCCAACGTTATTTCGAACTTCTATCAATTTTATGGGATGTTATGCTGCCATACATGGATTGAAATTGGCAAAATTTATTTGTGATAGTGAGCCAGATGCAAAGGTTGTAATAGTTGCTATAGAATTATGTACTTTACATTTTCAGAAAGAATATACAATAGAAAATGCATCAAGTAGTCTTTTATTTGCCGATGGATCTGCAGCAGTTTTGATAAGTAATAAACTTACTAGTCCAAAAGCATTGCAGATCGAAAGTTTTCATTCGCAAGTAGCATTTGAAGGTAAAAACGATATGGCTTGGGGGATTAGTAGTAAGGGTTTTTTAATGACCTTAACTAGTTATATTCCTCAACTCATCAAAGAAGATATTGAATTACTTATCTCTGCTGCACTTCAGAAAAAAGGTTTAACGCATCAGGAAATTCCTTACTGGTGTATCCATCCAGGTGGTAAAAAAATTGTGGATGTGATTGAACAAAAATTGTCTTTAACAGCTGCACAAACAAAATTCGCTAGAAAAGTATTAGCCGAAAACGGTAATATGTCGTCTCCAACCATTCTATTTGTATTAAAGGAAATCATGGACTCTTCCATTAAATCAGGAGATAAAATTTTTGGGATTGCATTTGGCCCAGGGCTAACTATGGAAACCTTTCTTTGCGAAAAAAAATAATTGTACAGAAATGAATTTAAAAAAAAGATCTTATCAAAAGGAATTGCTCGACGGTGAAGGCATTCCTTTTACTGCAATTGCACAAACTATGCGTGAACTCAATACCATTAATACTCTGTTGGGGGGGCATGCCATTACATTAGGTGGTTTTAAACAATTAGTAAAAGACAAAAAAGAAATTACTGTTTGCGAAATAGGTTGCGGAGGCGGAGATAATTTGGTAGCAATCGTAAAATACTGTCAAGAAAATAAAATCAAGATCCATTGTATTGGAATTGATTATAATACCGAATGCATTGCTTTTGCCAAACAAAATTTGTACCTGAAAGACAATACAGAATTCATTTGTAGCGACTATGCAAAAGTAAGTTTTGAAAGCAATCCTGATATTATTTTCTCCAGTTTATTTTGCCATCATTTTACAGATGAGCAATTAGTATTACAACTTAATTGGATGAAAGAATATACTAGACTGGGATTTTTTATCAATGATTTACAACGTAATTGGGTAGCTTATCATTTGATACATATACTTACTCAGTTATTTTCAAAATCCTATCTTGTAAAAAAAGATGCATCTTTAAGTGTTGCTAGGGGTTTTAAAAAATCGGAATGGCAATTACTTTTTTCGAAAGCTGAAATTGTTAACTTTCATATATCATGGAAATGGGCATTCAGATATTTAATCGTTAAAGAACTGTCCGCTTAATGAATAAGGAATTTGATATTGCAATAATTGGAGGCGGTCTTGCTGGATTAACTCTTTCAATTCAGTGTGCAGATGCAGGATATAGTACTTTATTATTTGAAAAGGAAAATTACCCCTTTCATAAAGTTTGTGGCGAATACATCAGCAATGAATCACTTCCATTTTTAGAAAAACTAGGAGTTCCCCTTTCAAATTGGGGACTACCTCGCATCACCGATTTGAATATATCCTCACCCAATGGAAGATCCTATCAATTCACATTACCTCTTGGTGGCTTTGGAGTTAGTCGCTTTAAACTAGACAATTGCTTGTATGAAATAGCCTTGAACAAAGGGGTTACTGTTCTTACAAGGACTAAAGTACAGGGTATAAATTTTAAACAAAACAGATTTGAAATTACCACAGATAATGGCAGCTATCAAAGTAATATAGCTGCGGGTAGTTTTGGTAAAAGGAGTAATCTTGATATTTATTTATCACGTCCTTTTGCAAAAACAAAGCCCAATTATTTAAATAATTTTATAGGAGTCAAATATCATATTAGATATCCTCATCCAACCAATCAAATCGCATTACATAATTTTAATAATGGCTATTGTGGTATTGAAGAAATTGAAAATGGGGAATGTTGCTTATGTTATTTAACCACTGCAGAAAACTTAAAAAAATCGGGAAATAATATTAGGGCAATGGAAGAAAATATTTTATATAAAAATCCATTATTGAAACACATTTTTAATAATGCGGAATTTATTTTTAATAAACCCCTTGCCATATCTCAAATAAGTTTTCAAAAAAAATCACAAATAGAAGATCATATGTTATGTGTAGGCGATGCAGCGGGTATGATTACGCCACTCTGTGGTAATGGAATGAGTATAGCCTTGCATGGTAGCAAAATTGCTTTTCAAAATATTGATTATTATTTCAAGAATGGACAAAATAGAGTGGTCTTAGAATCTGGCTTTGAAAAGCAGTGGCAAAAACAATTTGCCAATCGAATTTTTGTTGGCAGAACTATTCAACGCCTTTTTGGAAATGACCATATCACCCATATATTCTTACAAATGATGCAATATTTCCCAAGGCTTTCCAAAAAATTGATTAAAGCAACCCATGGCAATCCTTTTTAAATAATAGTTTACAACAAGGACGCTTCTGAAGTGGCTTTCAGCTTGGTGACCCCTCAGGGATTAATTAGTCCACGCCAGTATTGGTTTTCAGAAAATTTTCTTGTTACAAAAGATACGAAAAAAATCGTTACAATTTGCCACGATTTTGTAACGTTTTTTTGGATATTGTAGGTAATACGTAGTTATGAATACAACATTTAAGAGACAAATGTTACATTTCAATATTTAGGCTATAATGCCCGTTGGTAGTGATTTATAAGCTAAAAGGCATAAAAAAAACCGTACAAATGTACGGTTTTTTGTGACCCCTCAGGGACTCGAACCCTGGACCTACTGATTAAGAGTCAGTAGCTCTAACCAGCTGAGCTAAGGAGTCAAATTACAAAGTTGGCAAAAGTAACCATAGATTTTTATTAAACCATTCTTTCAAAAAATTAATTAAAAATGGATGAGATTTGTTTGCATTGTTGCTCAATCATGATTAAAATCCTCCATTTGCCAAGAATATAATACAAATTCAATTTAAAGCAAATTGATCATTTCAATATAAAAATGAAATACGCTCATAGTAGATTTCATTTTTGGCTGCCATAACTATCCTAAAATGAAGTAAATTTGTACTTTATTTGAATATGAGCCAAACAACAATGAATTTACCGTTGAAAGAACTTTCTACCAAAATAGAAGGAGAGCTCTTTTTTGATAATACCATGCGGATACTTTATGCTACAGATGCATCTGCTTACCGTGAAATGCCGCTTGCAGTGGCCATTCCTAAATCTATCAATGATCTAAAAATATTAATTCAATTTGCAAGAGAACATTCTACTTCTCTAATTCCCCGTACTGCTGGTACTTCATTAGCCGGACAGGTAGTTGGCAATGGTATTGTGGTAGATGTGTCTAAATATTTCACCCAGATCATTGAGTTAAATGAAAAAGATAACTGGGTTAGGGTACAGCCAGGAGTGATCCGTGATGAACTCAATATGTTTTTAAAACCTTATGGCTTGTTTTTTGGCCCAGAAACCTCTACTGCTAATCGTGCGATGATTGGAGGAATGGTGGGGAATAATTCTTGCGGGTCCAATTCGGTAATTTATAGAAGTGTTCGGGAGCACCTTTTAGAAGTAAATGCTTTATTAAGTGATGGTACTGAAGTGGTCTTTAAATCCAACTCATTAGATCAATTTCATGCCAAATGTGAAGGCACAAGCCTGGAAGCAACCCTTTATCGATCTATCCGAACAATGTTGAGTAACTATGATAACCAGCAGGAAATCAGAAAAGAATTCCCAAAAAAGTCGGTAGAACGAAGGAATACTGGCTATGCAGTGGATATTTTACTAGATTCAGCACCCTTCACCGCTGGAGAAGAAGATTTTAATTTTTGTAAGTTGATTGCAGGATCCGAAGGAACCCTAGCATTTATAACAGAAATTAAACTACACATCAATGCTTTACCTCCTAAAGAAATAGGATTGTTATGTGTTCATTTTAATAGTATCAACGAATCCCTCCTTGCTAATTTGATTGCATTAAAATACAAGCCTAGTGCCAGCGAATTAATTGATCATTATATTTTAGAATGTACAAAGGGTAATTTTGAACAAAGTAAGAATCGATTCTTTGTGCAAGGAGATCCCGGTGCCATTTTGGTGGTGGAATTTGCTAGATCTAATCGCGAAGAAATTGTAGCCATTGCTTCCGAGGTTGAAAAAGAGATGCGTTTGGCAGGCCTAGGGTATCATTTTCCTTTATTGTTTGGTGAGGATACTAAAAAAATATGGACACTTCGAAAAGCTGGTCTTGGCTTATTAGGTAATTTGCCCGGAGATGAAAAAGCAGTTCCGGTGATTGAAGATACCGCAGTGGATGTAAATGATCTACCTGCTTATATTGCGGAGTTTAATGAGTTGCTTACCAAATATAATTTACATGCAGTTCATTATGCCCATGCTGGATCAGGCGAAATTCATCTTCGCCCAATCATTAATCTTAAAACAGTGGAAGGAAACCAATTATTCAGAACCATTGCTGAAGAAATTGCTACGCTGGTAAAAAAATATGACGGCTCACTTAGTGGTGAACATGGTGATGGCAGACTGCGTGGGGAATTCATACAACAAATGGTAGGCCCCAAAAACTACGAACTGCTTAGAACCATCAAATACACTTGGGATCCCGAAAATATTTTCAATCCTCATAAGATTGTGGATACGCCTCCCATGAATACGATGTTGCGCTATAGTCCTGGTCAACAAACACCAAAATTCAATTCGGTTTTCCGTTATCACAACCAAGATATTTTACAGCATGCTGAGCAGTGCAATGGTTCGGGTGATTGTAGAAAAACGCATTTATCTGGTGGCACTATGTGTCCCTCATTTATGGCAACTAAAAACGAGAAAGATACCACTAGGGCTAGGGCAAATATTTTGCGCGAGTTTCTTACCAATTCAGACAAGTTGAATCGCTTTGATCATCAGGAAATTTATGAGGTGATGGACCTTTGTCTGAGCTGTAAGGGGTGTAAATCGGAGTGCCCATCTAATGTAGATGTTGCTAAATTAAAAGCTGAATTTTTACAACAATATTATGATGCCAATGGTGTGCCTTTCCGTTCCAAATTGATTGCTAATTTTTCAGCTTCAGCAAAATTGGGGGCTTTATTACCTGGTGTTTATAATTTTATGATGACTACCCCTATCATCAGTAATACAATTAAACGTATGGTGGGTTTTGGGGTAAAGCGGTCAATGCCAACTTTGTATACCACTACTTTGTTGAAATGGTATAAAAATAGAAAATCACAGATAGTTACCAAAGGGGGTAAAAAAGTCTATTTATTTTGCGATGAGTTTACCAATTTCAATGATACCGCCATTGGTATCAAAGCAATTTTGTTATTAGAAAAATTGGGTTATGAGGTGGAAATTCCCAAACATGAAGAGAGTGGGAGAGCCTGGTTGTCAAAAGGCCTTTTACGGGAAGCAAAAAAAATCGCCAACAAAAACATTTCAACACTTAGCAAAATTATTAGTTCAGATACTCCTTTGATTGGCATAGAACCATCTGCCATACTTACTTTTAGAGATGAATACATTGATTTGGCAGATGATGTAAACTTCGAAGCATCCAAAGAATTGGCAAAAAATGTATTTATGATGGATGAATTTATTGCTGCCGAAATGGAAAAGGGAGCAATTCAGCAATCTTTGTTTACCGCTGAAAAAAAAATAATCAAATTACATGGGCATTGCCAGCAAAAAGCCATTTCCTCTGTTGCTCCCTCTGTAAAGATGATGTCGTTTCCAGCGAATTATACCGTAGAAACTATTCCTTCTGGATGCTGTGGTATGGCGGGCTCATTCGGATATGAGCAGGAACATTATGACCTTTCTATGAAAATTGGAGAATTGGTATTATTGCCAACGGTTAGAAATCAGCCAGCGGAGGTAATTATTGCAGCACCTGGAACCAGTTGTCGACACCAAATTAAAGATGGGACTGGAAAAAAAGCGCTTCATACTATTGAGGTACTATATGAAGCCCTCGTTGTATGATAGTTTACAACCAAACTTGATAAAAAATTGGCATTTCATATATTTATTATTCAAATTTGATATACCTTTAGTCTATAAATTTTCTTTGTGAAAACTTTAGATGATAGCTATAGAAATTTGAATTGTCTTGCTTCCATTTTTATGTTCGGTATGTTTTCACTACTTAGTGGATTTTTTTCTTCAATTGCAGCCCAAAATTGCCCTCCCAATATTGATTTTGAAACAGGTTCTTTTTCTGGTTGGACTTGCTATACGGGTACTACAGCAGCTATTGGGAATAGTAATAGCATTTCAATCGTCAATTCGGGAAATCCAATTTACAACAGGCATACCATGTACAGTTCGAAATCTGATGCAGTGGATTACTATGGAGGTTTTCCAGTTAGTTGCCCCAATGGTAGCGGTCATTCTATCCGCCTAGGGAACAATTCAGGAGGGGGAGAGGCTGAGGGGGTTTCTTACGAATTTACTATTCCCTCCAATGATAATAATTACTCGCTTGTTTACAATTATGCGGTTGTTTTCCAATCACCTAAACACAAGGAAAATGAACAACCTAGAATGGAAATTGAAATTACCAATGTTACTGACTCAAAGCTGATTAGTTGTGCCTCCTTTTCTTTTGTTGCAGTTGGCAGAACGCTACCTGGTTTTTTAGTCTCTAGCAGAATGGATACTACCACAGTAATGTATAAAAATTGGTCGGCTGTATCGGTCGATTTGTCTGGCAATGCAGGCAAAACGATTCGTCTTTTTTTTAAAACTGCCGATTGCACCTTTAAAAAACATTTCGGATACGCGTATATAGATGTAAATACCGAGTGCAGTGGAAAATTGAAAGGTGCAACCTTTTGTCCTGATGATCATTTTATAAAAGTGATTGCTCCATACGGTTATCAAAATTACACTTGGTATGATAGTTCATTATCTGTCATTCTCGGAAATGAACAAACGATGACATTTACACCACCTCCGAAATCAGGAACCTTGATTGCTGTAAAATTGGAACCATTTGATGGATATGGTTGCTCTAATACTTTATTTACCCATTTAACTGATTCATTAAAGGTGATTTCCGATGCGGGTCAGGATAAATTATCCTGTAATCATGCATCTGTAAATATTGGTATAATAAATAGAGAGGGAATCATTTATAAGTGGAGCCCAGCTACAGGATTAAGTAATCCTACTATATCCAATCCTTTAGCTTCGCCAGATACTACCACGCGGTATGTAGTATCCACTAGCAATATAGGTGGAGGTTGCCAATCTACTGATACTGTAATGGTAAGAGCTTCTGTTATTGACAATTCGCTTCAATTACTAGGGAAAGCCATTTATTGTATGAATAATGGCGATAGCGCGGTGCTGCTTGTTCATCCAACTTCCAGCATTCAATGGTATCGAAATGGTTACCTTATCGAAGGGGCAACCAATATTTCTTCCTATCGGGTTTTGGTGGATGGCGATTATCATGCAGTACTGGGTAATGCTATGGGTTGTAGTATCAATACTACCAAAATAGCAATCATTGTTGACAAAGCTAAAATAGGGATAACCTATCCAGTGGTATATGCCTTGGTCAACGTTCCCATCACACTGAAGGCTCGAACTATTGGAGACCATATACTATGGAAACAACCAATCAGCTTAAATAACCCTACTAGTTTTACACCTATTTTTAAAGGAAATATGGACAGGCAATATTTGTTGGAAATTTCAACAAATACCGATTGCCATACAGTGGATACGCAGTTTGTAAAGACAATTGCAAATATTGATATCAATATCCCTTCCGCATTTACTCCCAATAACGATGGAAAAAATGACATTTTACGACCAATACTGAAAGGAATTAGTGAATTTCATTTTTTTAGAATTTTTAACAGATGGGGGCAACTGATTTTTGAAACAAATATTGAACACGATGGTTGGGATGGTTCTTTTAAGGGATTACCCTTATTAACCCAAACGGTGGTATGGATGGTAAAAATTGTTGGTTTGGACGGTCAGATCTATCTTAAAAAAGGCACAAGCATACTCATTAAATAAAATTTTTAAATAATTCTTTCTCTTATATCTTCTTTTCATTAATTATCTTTTTGTTTATAACAATGTCATTTTTAATAGATTAGCTTTTTATCAACAATTTAATTTGCTAGGGTTGGTGGAGCATTTTTGTATTTTAACAATATATTCCTAATAATACATCAGATATTTGCGTTTTGTAATTTTAGTAGCAAAAAGTTAAATTTCATGAGTAAGTTCAATATCAAAAAAATAAATTTATTTCTTTCATTCATTCTTATTTTTTTGCTTCACATTCCATTTGTTTTTGCAAAATCGGTAAGTATTGGAAAGTTTTTGAATGAAAAAGAACCTATAACAGCTGCCCGTAATAGGCATACAGTTGCCAGCGTTCATTCAAACAGAATTTCATTTTTTTCAAATAGTCTTTATGATAGTCTCCAACTTGAGTCGATGGGGTTACCAAGGAAAATATTTGATTACGCATTGAAAGGTTTTTATTTTATGCGTGAAATGGGAATGTTGGAAAATAAAGAAATCATATCGATCATAGATTTTAGTAAACCTTCTTCTGAAAAACGATTGTTTATTATTGATCTTCAAAATGTAAAATTGCTTTTTAAAACCTATGTGGCCCATGGTTCTAATTCTGGAAAAGAATTCGCGAGAAATTTTTCCAATAAGCTTTCTAGTAATAAAAGCAGTCTCGGTTTTTATGAAACATTGAATACTTATGAAGGTGGTAATGGCTATTCATTAAGATTACAGGGAATGGAACAAGGAATCAATGACAATGCCAATAAACGTGCTATTGTGCTTCATGGTGCAGGCTATGTGGATGAGCGCCTAATTCATTCACAAGGTTATATCGGAAGAAGTTGGGGTTGCCCGGCTGTTCCACAGGCATTACATAGGCCAATTATCGATAAAATTAAAAATGGCAGCTGTCTGTTTATTTTTAGTCCAAACTCGAAATACCTGACTAGCTCAAAAATTATCAATTCAAAAAATTTACCTTCTTAAATTGTAGTTTAGGCCATACAATTAAATCACGATTCATTTTTATAATTGCTTTTCGTCGTCGAAAAGTTGACTCAGAATTGTATTTAGGATTGGAATTCTAATTAATTTTTCTCTGGCGTACCAAATTATTATTCCAGCCAATAGGTATAATGCCGATACGATAAAAAAACCTGCAGACATTTTCCCTAACCATTCACCAATTAGTAAGGCCAAAGCAATACTTACAAAAAGAATAAAAAGCAATATTATTCCAACAACTACAATTGCTGCCAAAAAATTAGCCAAAATTTTGGAAATTTTTTCGGCAATTCGTAGTTTAAATAGTTCAATCTCTGTTTGGATATAAGCTTTGAAATGCAGTGCAAGTTCTTCTGCTTTTTTAAATTCTTCCTGTAGCATTTTTAATCTATTTATTTTCTTTTGTAACGATCTTTTCTTGGTATTTCGATCAATAACCAACCAGTATAAATTGGCAAAGAATTTACATTATGAAAAATTCCTATATCAAATGTATCGTAATTCTGCATTTATATCAAATGTTATACATCTCGGTTGTATGGTTAAAATGAGTAAGCTTATTATGAAAATACAATATGTAATGTAAAAGCTATTATACCGAGCCTATAATAAATGGTGAAACAAAATAATGAAAAGATGTAATCCAGTTGTTTTTTGTTTTCTCATATCGAGGTATATTTATAACTTCACCGAAAATTAAACAATGAATCTACGTGATCAGCTTAGAGGAACAGGTGTAGCAATTATTACACCATTTAAGTTAAATGAATCTGTTGACTTTGAAGCTTTGGGAAAACTGATTGATTTTATTATTGATAATGGGGTTGGCTATGTTGTAACGTTGGGTACTACTGGTGAAACACCTACCCTGGATAGGCAGGAAAGACTGG
>JBIKOV010000240.1:0-5015 GCA_044357815.1 Ferruginibacter sp.
CCGATGAACTTGCAGCAAAGGAAATGAAAGCACAGGAAAAAATCAGAATCAAGCAAGAGCAGGATAAATTGAATCCCCGAATCAAGCTGCAGCCCAATGATTTCCTTGATCATGAAGTGATTTTTTACTATGAATCTTCCTGGCACCCCGAAATAAACGACTACCTACGAAAAAATTATGACCGCATCAACCGAGCACTGGCTAAAAAATACATGCGTTTTATTTATGTCCCCAAAATTTTACATACTGGGAATGTAAATCGAATCTTGGAGGATACGAAGTCATTTGCCCAGTATGAATTTCCGGAAATATTTTCAGGTCATGAACAGGTCAATCTTGTTGAGAATGTTTTTAATAATTTTGATATTACTGAATACTACGCTAATTTGTCATTGGCCTTGGGTATACCTTCAATGGAGCATCCTTTTTTGCTTCATTCAATTGATTATGAGAAAGAGATAACCCCAACTAGGCCTTTTTTATATTCTTTTGCTTTTATCACTGGCACCAATGACAGGGAATTGGATTTGCAGTTGAAGGAATATTTTGAGCAAGTAAGGATTCCGGAAAATAGAATTTTTTTTCAAAAAAGCGTCTCCCGCAGTCAGAAATATGATGCCGATGAAGAATTTAATCCAGATGGCCAAGAGATAGGTCAGGAATTAAAACAAGTAATCCGGTCATTAAAGAGCTTGAACAACGAAAAACTAGTGCTTGCCTCAATGGTGTACATGATTAAAAGTTTTAAGGATAGCCAACCCTTGTTGTGCGAAAAGCTTAACTCATTACTTTATCAAACCATCCATTCAATAAAGGAAGGCCCCAGCAAACTAGTAATCGATGAAAGGTACCGGATTTTCTTGCCTGATTACAACAATATAGAAATTGAGCTCACCCCGCTGCCCAAAACATTGTACCTATTCCTTCTCAACCATCCAGAAGGTGTCCTATTCAAGGAATTGGTTGATTACAGGGAAGAACTGACTGAAATCTATTGCCGCATTGGTAATCGCCTTGATATGGAGCAAATAACCAAAAGTATCATTGATCTCACTGATAGCAGATCCAACTCCGTTAATGAAAAATGCTCCCGCATTAAAGAAGCCTTTCTCTCTAAAATGGATGATTCCATTGCACGACATTATTATGTTACCGGTGATAGGGGTGAAAACAAATTAATTACCCTCGACCGCTCATTGCTGCATTTTTCTGAAACAAAATAACTTTTGCAAGGTTGTAGTTCCATCCTTACTTTTTCCAGTCTTTTTATGTTTGCATCCGCTTTACCGATGAGCAGCTTGATTGTTTTTTAATCAATCTACTCACGATTAGGCCTATTCGCTCATAATATGTCATATCTGCCATTGCGCAGTAGCTGGCATTCAATCAGATTTGTTATATGAAATTGAAGAAGGAGGAGGTAAGCAAAAAAGTGGGGTCCAAAATCCGAGAACTCAGACTAAGTAAAGGCCTAACCATCGAAAGAGTTGCATTTGATTCTGGTATGGAATATACACAACTAAGCCGCATAGAACTTGGTAAAATCAATACCAGTATTTATCAAGTGTATAAAATTTCTGACTCGCTATCTGTACCTGTACCGGAAATTTTTCACGTACTAATTAAAAAAACGAACGATGCTGGTTTTTAAAAATCGCTAATGCCATCTAGGTCTTTCAAATTTATAAGCCCAATGAAAACAATCAATCCAAAAACACCATTAAAGTATTAATGCTTCAGCGTTAATATTAACAATTTTAAGTGGAGTCCAGCAACCAATCAAACGGGGCGTAACTGAAAAGCCATATGAGTAGGGATAAAACAAGTATACGTTATGAAAAAACAGTTCCTTTTTGTGTCGCAATTATTTATTGCAACTTTCTGCTTCTCCCAAGATATCATTGTGAAAAGCAATGGGGATGAAATCAAAACTAAAATCATTGAGGTCAATCAATTAGACATCAAATACAAAAATTTTGATTATCCATCAGGTCCATCGTTCTCTATTTCTAAATCAGATATTTTTATGGTTCGGTATGAAAATGGAACAAAAGATGTTTTTAATGATGTGAAGTCGAAAAACAATGTAAATGCCTCCAATACGTCTAATGAAGATATGGCAATCAAGGGCAAGCAAGATGCCACTATGTATTACAAAGGAAAAAAATCAGGTGCAGGTTGGACAGCAGCAACTACCATCATAACTTCTCCTCTATTAGGCGCCATTCCAGCTTTTGTTTGCTCATCTACAGAGCCATCGGATGAAAATTTGAACTACAAAGATGACAAGTTGATGAAAAATGCAAATTACAATGAGGCCTATGTGGAACAAGCACATAAAATCAAGAAAAGAAAGGTTTGGAAAAACTTTGGAATTGCTTCTGGTGTATGGTTAGGAATTATAATATTATTTGGTGGCCTATAGCTTTTAATAAGTTGAGTATTAAAAACCATTTTTTAAGAAAGTGGTTTTTAATGCCCATACCTAAATCGAAAAAATATTTTTCTTAAATTAGTCGTCGCATACAATAAATGCTATTGAAATTCGTTTCCGAATATGCTGAAAACAATCCAACATAAAGAGCTTGAAGCCAAAATTTTGGATGATGAAACGCCTTTACTATGCAACCATTGTAAAGCTTATGGATATTGTATCGGAGAAGCAAACGTAAAACTGGATGACCTATTCATTGAACCAGCATCCGAAAGAGAAATACGCAATTGGGTGAACGTTCAAACAGAGGTAAAGGAAGTCGGTTCTAGCTATAGTAAAAAGCTTCAACAAGCACATGATTTGTTTCACCAAGACGAGTTTGAACAAGCGAGCTACCTTTATTTAGACATACTTCAAACAAGAAATGATTGCACCGAAGCTGCAAAAGGCCTCTCAGCCGCTTATTATTTTTTGGGAAACTACCAACAGGCACTGAGCTATGCCAGCTATTTGCCAGAGAGAACAAATCAACCATTTTTAAATCGATTTTACAAGCAATGTGAAACGATGAGTGGTACAGCATAGACTTTAACCTTTTGCGCAATTTTTTCAAAATATCTCCCAACCCTTAATCATAAAATTTGATTAAGTAACAAATCAATGCAATAAATACATATAAAATTCGTTTGTCACCCATGCAAAAACACATCCTGAAATACTTCTGCGAAATGAACGTGGAGATGCTCGAGCTGGTACTCGATGACTCCAAAACATACCAGGATGTGTCCAAAGACTTGTTTTTAAAAAAGCTAGATAGCCTCTTCGAACGGTTCAAAGACAGGAAGGATGATTCCCTCATTTCATTTCCAGGTAGCTGCTCAGCGGGTGGATGCAATAAGGGATGTACCGGATTTGGTTTTGTTGGTAACCAATCTAACGGACATACTTCATTCATATTTGACGGGGATGAAACAGCGGTGAATGATATATATGTTTGCAACAGCTTTGAGTCTGACAGAAAGGACTTATTGACCAGTGATTTTATGTCCTTTGAATTTGCAGATGACGAAGCGGCTAGTTTCAAGCCTAGCATAGAATATCTCTTGCAACAGCAGCAATGTGAAAGGGCCTATTCCGAAATTGTTAAGGACCAACCAACCCATTTATTCACGGTAGATTATCTGCATTGGGTAAATGAATACCGGCCACTGTACCGCTCTTTGCCTGATGTATTTACGGGGCACAACTACAAAAATTTCGACAAATTCAATCGTTTGTTTAGCGTGATGAACCAACTTGTTTTGATCTATGGCAAAGAATCAAAGGCTAAAAGAATGCTGGAAGCATATGAATTGATAGATAAGGATTATGAGTCTGAATTAATACAATGGCTTCTTGACTATGAGCTTTTTAGCGAAAAATTGATGAAGGAAGTTTGTTGTAATATGTTTACCGGTACTGCAGATTGGGAGGGATTTATAGAACTAACCCAGTTGCCCTCTGTTAAAGTAGAGATAGCGGCTATTAACAATGCTGTTGAGGCAGGATTTTTGTACCAAAAGCACTATTGGCCGATGCTTGAAAAGCATGCTGCATTTCCCATTGATGGTGACAACTTGGATTGGAGTAGCGAATCATTTGAAAAAAGATACTCGCTGAAATATCATTTGGATTTTCAGCCAATAATAAAGTAATTAACCATCGGCATTTTGAATGATCATTTTATAAAACAACCTACATGAAACTACTTTTTTCCTTTCTGTTATCACTGCTTTTACTACAATTGCAAGCTCAAACACCGACTATTATTCAGTTTGGGTTTGACAAGTCTACTCTTACCACTAGCTCCAAAGAGCAACTTACCAATTTTGTAAAAGAAAATCATACAACGGCCTCTGCTAAAATTGAGCTTCACGGACATTGCGATTCCTCAGGACCCTCTAGTTATAATGACCGCCTTTCGGTTAGGAGGGTAGAAGCTGTACATCAGTTCCTAGTTTCTGAAGGTATTGCTGATTCAGCTATTGTAGTAAAAAAAGGATACGGAGAAAATAAGCCACTCAATGATAATGCTACCAAAGAGGAGCGCAGCTTAAATAGAAGAGTAGAGTTGATTGTTGCAGCCACTGGGTTGGGAACTACCCTAACCGTAGATCAAATATTATCTGGTGCTAAAGTCAATTCCGGTGATAAAATAACGCTGAAAAACATCAATTTCATAGGTGGGTATCATTATTTTGTAGACGAATCTTTACCCGCGTTGAGTGAATTACTGAAGGTGATGAAATCGCATCCTACAATGGTGATTCGCGTAGAAGGACATATTTGTTGTGGTCCTATAGAAGAAGCAGATGGAATTGATCTTGGAACTGAAATAAAAAACTTATCAATTGCCCGTGCGAATGCCGTGCAGGAATATTTGGTAAATAATGGAATTGAATCAAGAAGAATCAGTTCTGCAGGTTTTGGGCACAGCAAACCAATTTACCCTTACCCAGAAAATACTAAAGAGGAAGAACTAGCGAACCGACGGGTAGAGATTGTGATAACCGCTCTATAATAAAACAATCGTTTTTTTGAC
>JBIKOV010000329.1:0-3283 GCA_044357815.1 Ferruginibacter sp.
CCGACTAGTTAAGCATTTGATGGAAAATTGTTGCATGACTTATAATTGTCCTGCTGCTAGAAATTTTGCCTTGGGCCGTTGGGAATGCCCTGTTCCTTCATCACCCGCTTGTAATGCAAACTGCATTGGGTGCATTAGCTTTCAGCCAATAGAAGAGACGATCGTGAGTACCCAGGACAGGCTTAACTTTCGACCTACTCCTGAAGAGATTACAGAGTTTACCGTACCCCATTTACAAACTGCCCCTTACCCAATCATTAGTTTCGGACAAGGTTGTGAGGGAGAACCTTTACTGATGTGGGAAACCATTCGCGATAGTATCATCGAAATAAGAAAGCATACTCCCAAGGGAAGTATCAATATCAATACCAATGGAAGCAAACCCGATGCAGTAAAAGAATTATGTGAAGCAGGATTAAATAGTATGCGGGTAAGTCTCAATTCGGCCAGGGAAAATATTTACACTCCCTATTACCGGCCCAACAATTATGTATTTGCCGATTTACTGGAAAGTTTGAAGATAGTACGTAGTTATGGTGGCTGGACCAGCCTAAATTATTTTGTTTTTCCAGGTATGACTGATAGTATTGAAGAATATGAGGCGCTAAGAACCTTGATTAAGGAAACTGACTTGAGTATGATTCAATGGCGCAATTTTAATATTGATCCTGATTGGTACTTGGGTAAAATAGGGGTAACCGAAACTGGAGAATGCATGGGAATAAAACAGCTGATGGAATTAATACAAGAAGAATTCCCCAATCTTAAATTTGGCTATTTCAATCCTTCCATAGAAAGAATTAAAGGTGATTATGCAATGGACTTTGCCCATTAAACCTTGACACTGAAAGAAAAAGGCCGCTGAATAGACTGCCCCCAAAAAGTTAAACACTTGATGGAGGCTTTTTTATGAATAGACGACTCAAATACGATTATAAATATAGACTTCAATGCGTTTAATCAGTAGTAAATAACAATCGTTCAGCAAGGGTAGTTGCTGCAGAAAAAGGAATAGACTTTTCCAATGTCAGGCTCTAGGTAGGGTTTTTCGACAGTATGGGAAAGATGGGTTAAAAGGCAAGAAGTATCAATGTTATGATACTTCATTTAAGCATAGCAAGCCACAATTTTATTTTCCATTGGAAAATCAATGAGAAGTTATACATTTGCAACAACGTTACATAAAATTGAATAGAATTAGAAAATATAAAACTTTTATAACTGCCCTTTTATTGGCAGTATATGCTTTTATAGCTACACCGGTTCAGTTATGGCATCAACATAATTATGAAACAAATACTGTATCTGGAAAATCTTTTAAGGAAAAACAGTCAACATCTTTTTCTACATTTTCTCAACCAGTAGCAGATTCAAATTGTCAAATTTGTTCTCACTACTATTCAATTTTTATTGATGCAGAAGTTGTGAGACTTGAAGCCCCATTTATTGTTGCTCAATCTGTTGAGCAATATTATGTTTTTTCAATCCCATCACCTCCCTTCCTGCATTTTTCCAACAAAGGTCCGCCTGCCCTATCTTAATTTATCTTCTCTGTAATTGATGCAATCCGTCGGTTCCTGAATTGTAACAGCAACAAGTATTGCTGAATTTTCTTGTATAAACATATTTATTTTGAAATTAATCTTAGAAATAATTATTGCTATGGTAATAGCGAACAATGCTATTGCACAGCCTTGTAATTATATCCTTTCTGGACATGTAGAAGATGTAGATACCAAAGAAAAATTGGTTGCAGCTACTGCAAGCATTAAAGAAACGGGCAAGCAAATTATTACCAACGAAAAAGGTGATTTTGTATTTACTGCATTATGTGCTGGTAAATACACTTTACTTATTACCCATGTAAGTTGCGATACGGTTGAGAAAAAAATCATACTCACAAAAGATTATCACATAGATATTTTAATGCCACATACCCGAAAAGTATTAGGTAATGTGGTAGTGGATGCAGAAAAAGGAACTGCAAATACTGGTTTTAAAAAAGAATTAAGTGGCAGAACATTAGAAGAAACAAAAGGACTTTCGCTGGCAGAAGCATTGAGCAAAATAAATGGTGTTACCATGTTGCAAACAGGTTCTACCATTTCAAAACCTGTTATACATGGTTTACATAGCAACCGAATACTTACAATTAACAATGGGGTGCGGCAAGAAGGTCAACAATGGGGCAACGAACATGCACCAGAGATAGACCCTTTTATTGCTGATAAACTGATTGTAATAAAAGGAGTGGATGAATTACGCTATGGCTCTGATGCCATTGGTGGTGTTATTTTGGTAGAACCTAAACCACTAAGAAACAAACCCGGCTATGCTGCTGAAATAAATAATGCCTATTTTACCAACAATAGGCAATATGTTTTTTCAGGTGTGTTTGAACAGCAATTAAAAAAGCAACCTGCCTTCCGCTTCAGAGTGCAGGGTACATACAAAAAAGGTGCTAATGCTACTACACCCAATTACCGACTTAATAATACTGGTAGCGAAGAAAAAAACTTTTCTATTACTGCTGGTTGGAAAAAGGAAAAATTTAATACTGAAATTTTTTACAGCCATTTTGCTACCAAAGTGGGCATATTTAATGGGGCGCATATTAGTAATTTAACCGACCTTTTAAATGCCATTGCAGCACCCAAACCCAATGATGTTTTTTTGGGGCAGAATACTTACAAAATACAACGACCTTATCAAGATGTATCACATGATTTACTAAAATCAAAAACTATATTTTATTCGGGAGAACACAAGTTTACAATTTTACTGGCGGGGCAATTTAACCATCGTAAAGAGTTTGATATTGTAAGAAGTAGTACTAATAAAAATCCACAATTAGATTTATCCATCTACACCATTACAGAAGACCTTAGTTGGGAACATCCCAAGAAAAATAATTTTAGTGGTATTGCAGGTGTATCTATGATGCAACAGGATAATAGTTACAACGGACGCTACTTTATACCAAATTATTTTGCCTACTCTTTTGGTGGTTATTATATTGAAAAATGGAGCAAACATAAATGGGAATTGCAAGCAGGTGTACGCTATGATAACAAAAGCATAAACACTACAAGGCTAAAATTTAATGCTGATACTATTAACTACGATTTTAATTTTTCAACTTTTGCATCATCTTTTAATACTGTTTACAAACCAACAGAGAACTGGAAGTTAAATACCAATATAAGCCTTACCAGCCGTGCCCCTTATGTAAATGAATTATTGAGCGATGGCATCCATCATGGTACAGCCACTTATGAAAAAG
>JBIKOV010000241.1:0-5007 GCA_044357815.1 Ferruginibacter sp.
AAGCAAAGCGAATATTGGGTAACTCTTCACTGCGGTATTGAACTCCACTATTTCCTCCTGGACTGATACGGTACTGGGCTTTAAATTCAAAGTTAGCAGGCAAGCCTCCCCTCCAAATAAGAAAAGGATTTGTTTTAAGCGGTTTTTCTTTGGTAACTTCTCCTACAAAAGTTCCATTTTCAACTTTCCAAAAATCAGTGTCCCCTTCCCATCCTTTCATGGTTTTGCCATCAAATATTTTCACAAACTCATTTTTTTTATCTTGAGCCTGTAAGGGAAATATATTCCCTACTATCAATATAAAAAGGGCTAACCGAAAACTTAGTTTTTGTATCATAATTGTTTTTTGAAGATGGATAATTTATATTCTTGATTGAAAACTATTTTAAGAAATATTGCAATCTTTCCAGCTTCTTGATTTTGCTGAGTCAGCTACCGCCTGGCAAACTTTTTGCGTATCCAGCGCCTCTCTAAAGGTAGGTGAACAAGGCTCCCCTGTTTCAATACTTTTTAGAAAATCGGCTACTTGGTGAACAAAAGAATGTTCATAGCCAATCCCTAAGCCGGGTACCCACCATTTATCCATGTAGGGATGGTCCCCATCTGTAATATGGATAGAACGCCATCCTTTGAGTTTTGATTCATCTGCATTATCAAAAAATTCGAGCCGATTCAAATCATGCAAATCCCAGCGAATGGACGCATTGGCTCCATTGATCTCAAAAGTATACATCGCCTTATGACCACGTGCGTATCTAGTGGATTCAAACAATCCCAATGATCCATTATTAAAATGGCAGAGAAATGAACAAGCATCATCGATGGTTACTTCCTGCATTTTTCCAGTGAGCTGGTGCATCCGTTCTTTCACAAATGTTTCTGTCATTGCACTCACATCCTTAATACCTCCATTGATCCACAATGCAGTGTCGATACAATGAGAAAGCAAATCACCCAGCACACCCGATCCGGCTACTGCAGCATCCATTCGCCACAAGCCTTCGCCGCCCTGAGGAAGATTTTCATTGATGGTCCAATCTTGTAAAAAATTTGCTCTATAATGATAGATCTTTCCCAACTTTCCAGAGTCTACAATTTGTTTGGCTAGCATAACTGCAGGCAGCCGACGATAGTTGTACCAAACCGTATTTTTTACCCCTGCTTTTTCAATCGCTTCCACCATACCGGCCGATTCAACCAAGTCGCGTGCAAGCGGCTTTTCACAGAGAATCATTTTGCCTGCTTTTGCAGCTGCAATCGCAATTTCTGCATGGGTATCATTGGGAGTGCAAATGTCTACCGCATCAATATCGTCACGGGCAATCAGTTTCCTCCAATCGGTTTCAACTGATTCATATCCCCACTGTTCTGCAAAGGCTTTTAGCTTTGTCTCATTGCGAAAACAGACCGCTTTTAGCACAGGTGTATATTCCAATTCAGGAAAAAAATTAGGAACACGACGGTAACCATTAGAATGGGTTCGAGCCATGAAGCCTCCACCTATTAAACCAATATTGAGTGTTTTTTTTGTTGCCATTATTAAAGAAATTAATGCTTATAAATTTATTCAAATTTTATTTTTATTCTGCTTCATACCAGCCATGTTGATCCCTTACTTTAATCATAGCCGCTAGAATATCATTCCAGGTTTGTTGCTTAGTCATCACTGCATTGGGAAACATACAGCCATCCCAACAAATATGTCGGAAAGCCTTGGTCAATTCACCCGAATCATTGCGCAACCAAAAACCTGCATGCTTTGCAATATCTAATTTGCCATTGGGGTCTTTTGCTTGGCAATGCCTACCCGTTTTGTCGTGTGAGCCAGTACCATGTACCGTACCATCATTTTGTGCCACATGAAAATCAATGGTCCAAGGCCGAAGTGCATGGGTTAATTTTCTAAGCCCCGCATCTAGCACTTCCCCATCGCTCCAATCAAAGTCGGCAGGCAGTATTCTATCATCCGGACTATTGTAACCCAACAGGTATAAAAGAGTATGGGCCATGTCGGCTTGAAAGCCAATATTGGGACGATCAACGGCTTCTAAAGTGTCAATCATTGCTTTCCAACTATGCATACCGCCCCAGCAAATTTCTCCTTCTGCAGCCAGTCTTTCGCCATAGGAGGCCGCTACATCGCAAGCTTCGCGAAAAGTAGCTGCAATGAGCTTGGTATTGTTAACGGGATCCAAAGCCCAGGCTTCTGGTTTACTGGCAGAGTCGATACGGACAATACCGTTGGGCCGAACGCCATATTCACGCAGCTTTTGTCCAAAGTGGCAAGACTTGCGCACCATCTCTACAAAAACTGCACGATCTTCTTTACTTCCCATAGCAGGACCTCCCCAAATGGGTGCTACCAGACTACCGATATTCAGGTTGAGGGAGGATACTTTTTCAGCTAATTTTTTAATGCCGTCATCCGAACTGTCGATATCAATATGAGGTTCAAAAAGCCCGATATCAATTCCGTCAAACTTTACGCCATCTACTTCCGCATCGGCTGTAAATTTCAGTAAGTCATCAAAAGAGATGGGAGGCTCAGAATCAGGCCCCTTGCCTACAATACCTGGCCATGTTGCATTGTGTAGTTTAGGGTAATTATTTTTTTGCATGTCGTTCTTTTTATTGATTGAAATAATGAATGAATTTTTTATTCCTTGGCGATCACCACTGGTCGGTAGCCGCCCTTGGATTTAAAATAAAAGAAAATCAAAAGGTAGCAAAAAAACATGATTACCGGAAAAATAGCTACGGTACGAAGCGCACTTTTTTTAGCATCATTTTGAACTGTATTTATCTGCTCCACCGATTCTGCAGGTGCGGCAGCTAATTTTTTGCTATCCAC
The DNA here is from genome assembly GCA_044357815.1 of Ferruginibacter sp. Taxonomy (GTDB): domain Bacteria; phylum Bacteroidota; class Bacteroidia; order Chitinophagales; family Chitinophagaceae; genus Ferruginibacter. The sequence continues at coordinate 2,852 of JBIKOV010000241.1, forward strand.
TGCTTGATAGGACCCAAAAAGCCCTGTTTTAGATTCCGTTAAATAAGTTGCATGCAGGGTGGTGTTGTTTTTTTGGTCGTAAGTAGCAAGGTTTTGATCGAGTTGTCTATCCTGTACAAATCCTAGAATAACCGCACCAATAACTCCCACACCCATCATGCCCACCGCTCCAGTGAAATTGATGGCCAGGGCACCTCCCTTTGGAAATTGTTCGGATACTACTCCCAACATGGTAGGCCAAAAAAATGTTTTACCCAATGCATAAATGGTAGCAGCAATGATAATTAAAAACCCCGTTGAATAGGAAAGTAGTACCAATCCAATAACGGCAACCAAAGAGCCCGCCACTAGCAAGCCAATGGGTGAAAGTTTATGAACAATGGGTCCTGAATACAAACGTAGCAAGGCCATAATAATGGAGGTGTAAATCAATACCCATCCACCCTGGAAACCCATTTGCATCATTGCCGGAGTCATTAAATCGGTGATCCAACTATCGGTACCCAATTCGGTAGTAGCCAGCGGAATCATGATTGCCAGCAGCACAATTAAAAGTGGTCTACCTAAAGAGCGTACAAAATATCCAAAAATACCCGTAAGGGCCAAGGTGATGATAACACTAACGGTAAAGGACCATTGAAAAAGACTACCCAGTTGAAATGAACAAAGCGCAGCGATAATCAATGCACCCAAAATACCCACTTCTTTTAACATTTCTAAATAACTAACGCCAGCCTCTACCCGCTCATTAACCGGGAATGTACGCTTTGCGATAATCCAACCATAAATGATTGCAGGCACCAGTACAAATCCAATAATCAGCTGCCATGGAAATTGCTGGTTGATCATAAATATCCCTAGCAATCCGCCTACTACCATTCCAGCAGGCCAACCGGCGTGCAATACATTCAACCACTTGGTTTTTTCTTTTGGAAACATGGTAGCTACTACAGGGTTCACCACTGCTTCCACGGCTCCATTGCCCAACGCGAATAAAAAAGTACCTGCAAAAAGCATCCAATAGCCAGTAGCAAAAATGGTAATTGCCACAGAAACAATATGGCAGATAAAAGCAAAAACCATTGATTTCTTGTAACCGATCTTATCAATGATTAGACTAAAAAAAACAATGCTAATTCCAAAAGGCCAAAATCCAACTCCAAATATTTCTCCTTGCTGGGTTTTACTCAAACCAAACTGGATGCCCCATTGAGCCATAATGAAAGCTCGGAAAACGAAACCAAATGCAGTAGCAGTCAATGCTATAAAACATCCCCAGAAAAGCAGCTTTTTGCCTTGCTCATCAGCAGATGCAGTGTCGGTATTCAATTGTGTTGAATTCATAGAATTGTTTTTTAATTAAGTTGAATTGTTTAATAGTAAGCAATGAATTGGATTCTTATAAAAAAAATTATAGGCCTTGGGCCTTAATAGATTGTTGCTTAATAAATGCTAGCCCATTGGTTGCCATATCCCAAGGCTTTGAATATTCGCGCCACACATTAATTGCATTGGCAAAATCAGGGTCATTCCTTGAGAAAGCTTCAATAGTCAGCCAGCCATCATATTTTATTTGGGCCAAAGAAGAAAAAACTTCTTCCCACTGCACATGTCCATCACCGGGAGTTCCTCGGTCATTTTCGCTGATATGAAAATGTGCCAAGTGCGGGGCAATGCTGATAATCGCATCGCGATTTTTTTTCTCTTCAATGTTGGCATGGTGCGTATCAAACATTGCTCTTACATTGGGATGAGCCGCTGTATTGACCAATTTGGCCAATTGCTCTACGGTATTGCACAAATAACATTCAAAACGATTCAATGCTTCAAGTGCTAGCGTGATGCCTGCCTTGGCAGCATATTCCCCGGCTGCATGTAAAACTTCTGCGCACCAGCTATATTCCTCTTCTAAGGGAGGATGCTGTGCAAAAACACCGTGTGCAGAATGAAAGGGTCCGCAAAGTACAGTTGCCTTCATATCATATGCTCTATCAATACCCCACTTAATTCTATCCAGCCCCTTCGCCCGGATGGCGGCATCTGGACTAACTGGGTTTTCATCCTTTCCTACTACAAAAACTGCAGTAGTCTCCAGCCCGATATTATGGGCATGATTGCCAAAACGCTGGTAAGCTTTTTCATCTGGAGCACCTATA
>JBIKOV010000243.1:0-4969 GCA_044357815.1 Ferruginibacter sp.
TATCAATATTGCCTAATGCAGCAAGGGTATCTTCTACTACTCTTTTACATTCTTCTTCCTTGCTGATATCTGCTTGAAGTAGCAGGCATTTTACACCAATAGCTTCTATCTGTTTTTTTATTCCGTATTGATCTTCATTTCTCCCCACCAAACAAACATGGGTACCAGATTGGGCAAGATGCAGCGCAATGGTTGCTCCAATTCCATGAGTTCCACCAGTAATTAGGGCAACTTTATCTTTTAAATCCATAGTTTATATTTTTTATTGAGATTCTATTTTTCTAATTATACTTTTTCGGGGATTCTATAGGAATCTCGGTAGGCTGTTTTGAGTAATTTATTCGCATCTTCATTTCCAATAAACCTTTCAGTTTTACCATCAAAAAAGAGTTGTTTATTACCAACTCGGTAAGCGATGTTGCCAAGATGAACTAGGGTAGCACTTAATTGTCCTTGCTCTACGTCGCCATTTGGTTTTTTGCGTGTTCTGAGCGATTCAATGAAGTTTATTTGGTGCTCTTTGTCGGGAAAAATACCACCATCTTGTGCTATCAGAACAGAATCTTCGCCTTTCACCTGCCATCCTCCGCCATGTCTTCCGAGGTACATGAGTCCTTTGGTACCATAGATCTCAGTTCTGGTTGCATTGGTTCTCCAATCTGGAAACAATGTTGGATCCATCCTGACATTATTGGGTGTTTTTTTCATGTAGTTGGTGGCACTGCCACTTTCGCAAGTATGCGCAAATTTTCCAAAATCAAAGGTAATGGATTGAAATTCGGGGGTTTCTTTTGTGGAGCCCCAAGCATAATTTCCCCCACAGCCATAAACTGATTTTGGATGCCCTGGATCACCCAGCACCAAACGTGCTAAATCCAATACGTGACTTGCATCATCTGCCAGCGTACCGCCACTATAAGCCCAATAATTGCCCCAGCCACCCCTGCTTTCCATATCATGAATGCCAGGGTTGTAGGGTACTTTGGCGGCTGGTCCAAGCCAGGCATCCCAATCCAAACCATTGGGTACGGCAGTGTTGGGCTGTGGCAGCCATTTTTCGCCGCCCAACATGTTGAACGATTTTACATGTACAATCTCGCCTAACTTACCGCTTTGAATATAGTCTCTTGCAGAAAAAGCGTAGGGAGCACTTCTGTTCTGAAAGCCAACCTGTACAATCCGGTTGTATTTTTTAGCCGCCTCAATCATTTTACGGCCCTCCCAAATGTTCACAGTTGGATTTTTCTCCACATATACATCCTTGCCGGCCTGACAGGCCCACACGGTTGCCAATGCATGCCAATGTTCGGGGGTTGAAATCCACACGGCATCGATGTCTTTATCGTTGAACACTTCTTTCATGTTCCGAGAATGACCGGGCTTATATCCAAGCTCTTTTTCTATCTCAGCAATTGTTTTTGTTGCTTTTAGGTCGTTTACATCACAAACCGTTTTTATCACCACATTTTTGTTCACCTTACAAGTGTTGATAATGGTACCTGTGCCACGTCCACCTGCACCGATTAACGCCAATACAATTTTGTCATTGGCTCCTTTTACGGATGAGTTAAAAGGAGTAAAGGAGGAGCCTACCGCGATTCCGGCGGTCCCCAGCATTGTTTTTTCAATAAAGTCACGTCTTTTCATAACTGATAATTTAATTATTTTTTGAGTAAAATATCAACAGCATTCAGCATTATATTTTTAAAGCTCTCAATTTTCCAATCATCCCAATGCCCAAGGGAGCTGTAAATTACTTTTCCTTTTTCACGGTTGTTAATCCAGAGTACAGGCTGCGTTGGCTCTCCGGGTATTGATCCCGACAGCAACACTTGTATATTATCGGAGAGAAGGGGCCGATTGATATACAACCAAGAGGGGCTTGTAAAACCTTCCAATGGAACTCCTTTTAAAAGCGGGTGGCCTTCCATGCCCGGTACAATAGCGATGTTTGTTCCTTGTTGAATATGTCCATAATGCCCCTGATAGTTTCCACCAAGTACTTCTTTGTCAAATTCGGGCCATTGTGCAAGTTGATCTGACACCGGTACATTTGCTGCAACAACGCCGCCTCCGGATCTTGACACATTCCCCTTCGCATCAAAAGCATGACTGGAAGTCCTGATTGCCAACAATGGTTTTCCGGAGTTCATGTAGTCTTTTATTAATTGCATTTTATCTTGCTCAAGGGCGCGGCGGCGAATGCAGGTTACTACCAAATCAGCGTTCTTTAAAATTTGAAGGTTTTCAATATTATGTATTCCAGGGCCTTCAGTGATGGGTTTGCCAATAGCGTATTTACAATTTATGTTTTTTGTTAACATCAATTCATGCGCAAACTGTGGAAACCTCAGGTTGGTATAATATTCGTTTTCGGCAGTGATGAATGCAATAATCTGGCGATTGTCATTTTTAAATTTAAATTCATCTTTTCCAGTAAAATCAGTGGATAGGATAGTTGGACAAACATATTTTTCAATATACTCATTCATCAAACTGTTTCCGGTAAAATGTGAAACATGCGGCCATTGTTTTGAATCATACATTACATCCGTCAGGTCGCGCATCAACACTACATTCAGCCCTAGCTTTACCATGCTCCTCAATCCAAAAGAACGTCCAATAACACACATATTAGTGTGAACCCCTATCAGAATGACATTTTTTATTTTTTTCTGTTCAAATAGTCCCGCGATTTCTACTCCTGCATCGCTGATAGCATCATTTTCGGCAATTGTAATTGCATCAATTTGGTGCTTCCAAGGATTGCCATGGGTACATTCCTGCAAACAATCACATCCATCATCAGATTGATCAATTGGCCAGATTGCATTTTTTTCTGTTAGCAGGCTATCAAGCAGGGTATCGTCATTTAGCAATCGTTGCGCCCGCTTGCTCTTATATTTTTGACCCATTTTTCTGCCCGGGTAATTTTTATAATAATCCATACAATCGCTCGGTGCATGAACAATCAAAGATCCTTTATTACGTGCAGCAGTAATTACATCATTGATAACGGGCGCCATTTCACCCACCCGCTCAGTAGCGCCCTTACACCAATGCTTGTCCCACATATCACAAATGATAATGGCGGTTTCTTTGGGGTTCCATTCCTGTATATCGTTGGCAATAATCATTTCTCCTTTCATTGAATCGGATGGCATTCTCTTTTCCATCGAAAGTCGGAGTAGGGGAGTAATGTTCTTTGATTGGGCGTTGACGTAAACCATTGCAATCTGAAATAATAAAAGCAAGGAAAGTCTGAGCAGAAAGGCTGTTTTTTTCATGACCATTAAGTTTTTGAATTTCGTATAAAAGTAAGCCAATTGTGAGTAATGGCGTAATGTAAAATTTGCAAATGCTATTGCCATCTTATCCAATTTAAAAAAGTGTAAGTTTTGCATGTTTTCTAAATAAAGCTGACCTAAGTAACGGCATTCATTTGATTTAAATATAATTGTATCTTTTCCAATATTTATTGGGATAAATGGAAAGCCTACTGCTGTGTTGGCTTAAGAAACCGGTCTAAAAATTGAAAAGTCCCAACACCATTAATGGTATGTGGGCCATTAAAGTGTTCAATGGTAGTTTTATCAGAGATCCCCAATTCAACAAAATGCCTTCGCACTTTTGCATATTCAAAGTCTACCCATTCATCTATTGAAACTCCATCATACAATCCTCGTTCAACCATAAACGGACGAGGAGCAATCAATCCTGCCATTTCAGCATAGCTAAATGTATGCCCCAAATCCCACTCGGGCATATCATATTCACCAGTAAATAGATAACTTATCGGATAATCAATGGTTGAATTTTTCACAATCCATTCGTTGAAATCTGCTGAACAAATCGATAGCGCATATCCTTCTACTAACGCTGGCACACGCATCGCTGTTTTACCTCCATAAGATAACCCATAAAAACCAATCCGTGATGCATCGACAAATGATTGTTGCCCTAACCATTCTACAATACGCCTATGCTGACCAACTATACCAGAGAATAAGGTTAATCCAATCGGATTTGCCATGCGTTGCAAGACCCGAAACTTGTCTTGTCCACGATAATAATTGTGTGGTGCGAAAGTGACATATCCCTTCTCTGCAAGCTTTGCAGCAAAACTTTTATAATAACCATATGCGTTAGTGGTAGTATCTTTTGTAATCACATCTTCAGGAAGACCTTCAAGACCATGCTGACATACTACCACTGGCCTTTTTTCACCCGGTTTAATCCCCTTAGGAACTAACAAAATGCCCCAAGCAAACACATCTGGAGCATACACATCTAAGGTAATTTCATAGCTAGTCCAGAGATCATTTTCTTCTAACAGCCTAGCCTTAGGATTTGCAGGAATACTTGGAATGGGAAGTTCCCCAAGTACTTGACCAAGTGCTTTACGATGTTCGGCCTTCACAGAAACTTGCTCATCAATAGTACCCTTAAGTGTTTGCCAAAAAGTTGAATCTCGAGTACGATGACATACAGCCATCACACGCTGAATATGCGATTCCATATTCCGTACCGAACGAGATTGTCTATCTTCTGCATTAACCCAATCTATATTTTTTGTTGAAGTATTGATCGGAGTTGCAAGAAAAACAAGCTTGCTATCTAATCCTTTCACAAATTCAGATAAAGCAGCCGTTGAAAATGGATCCACCGCTTTCGTTCCGGTTGTGGATGCAATCCATTGAAGATTACTACGCATCTTCGGCACCATTGACTTAGCCCTTTCCCATTCTGCTCGACTATGTTCAAAAGTTGGAGTAGTCATTACTTCAGGAGCCGATCCAGCACTTGCCCATTCTTCAGAAGTATGATTTATCTCAGGTCCTTGTGCAAATTCTATAGTAACTTTTCTAGGCCAAGCCATCACAGCAAGTTCAGCATCTCCAAAGGTAGTCAGCAAGCCGAAAACATTCCTATAAATCGGCTCTTCCCAAAGCTTTTCTCTGCTGTCAAA
>JBIKOV010000244.1:0-4962 GCA_044357815.1 Ferruginibacter sp.
GAATAATAATAAAAATGTCATTAAAAATACCGGACTCCCTTGCGTCTTAAAAGCGTATGCCACCATGGAAAGGCTAATGATATATCCGATGGATCCAATCAGTAAAAGCGTCTTTCTTCCTAGTTTGTCGATCAGGTAAAGTCCTGCAAAAGTGAATACTAAATTGGTACCACCAATTGCAATAGAATTTAGCAGCGACTCCTTTGCACCCAACCCAATTCTAGCAAGAATTTCGGGGGCATAATATAAAATAAAATTAATGCCAGATAACTGGTTAAAAAATGCAATAAAAAAAGCCAGCCAAATGATTTTATTGTTTTTTGTTGCAAAAAATCGGTTGCTACTGAGCTTTGAGGATGCTGGTTGGTTACTGCTGATGATAGCCATCACTGCTTCTTCGGGATTATCAACCCCAATTTCGGCTAATATTTTTTTTGCTTTGGGTAAATCATTTTTATTGGTAATAAGCCAACGTGGACTTTCGGGTACACCCATTACCATCCATAGGTAAATGAGAGAAGGAATGGCTAATACCCCTAGCATCCAGCGCCAGTCGTTACTGCCGCCAACACCCTGTAAAAAATAGTTGGATAAAAATGCAATCAATATTCCAAACACGATATTGAACTGGTACATTGCACCGAGCTTGCCCCTGGTAGCGGGAGTAGAAATTTCAGAGATATAAGTAGGTGCCACCACGGAGGATATACCAATACCCACTCCCCCCATAAAACGGAAAAAAGAAAAGGTGAATGGGTCTTGTGCTAAGCCGGAACCAAATGCAGAAACAGTAAATAAAATTCCAATCCAAAGTAACACTTTTTTTCTTCCATATTTTTCTGTGGGGATGCCTCCAAACAACGAACCTAGCACAGTTCCCCATAATGCCATTGACATGATAAAGAATCCGTGAAATAAGGGCGAAGTATGCCACAATGCTTTGATGGGCTGGTTGGCACCTGAAATAACCACGGTATCAAATCCAAAAATAAAACCAGCCAATGCAGCAACGATGGAATAACGGAGTAGTTTGTTTTGATTCATGAGTAAGTATATTTTTATGGAAGATATGCAAAATCATAGGTATTTAATTAGTAGGCTCATATCTTACACATTTTTTGTATTTCATAAAGTAAAAAATAATATAAAAATCGCGTCAAATATTTTAAAAAGAACTGTTATGAAGGGTTTTAATGCTATAAAATTGGGCGGATTTCTCGCCTTTTAGTCGTACCTTGCAAGTCTAAAATTCCCTCTGTAATGCATTGTGTATTGAGGCTTACTTGCATTTTGGAAAGTGTATGATTTGTAAGAAAATAGTAGATAATAAAGGACAGATTCAGCTGGCAATAATCAATATGAAAAGACTTTTGATATGGATGGCAGTAATTGCATTTGCAAATTCCTGTAAGCAAGGAACAGAGGCGAGCAGGACCTATTTCCCTGAGCCGATGTCTTATTGCAAAACCGTAAAGGAATTGAATGAGGTGGTGAAGTACAATAATTTCACCCCGATAGTTGCTTCCCGAAATTATACCTACGCCAATATTGCCGCTTATGAATGTATCGCGGCGGCTTACCCTAAAAAGTATCAATCCTTAGCCGGACAAATTCATGGTCTAACTACTATGCCCGCATTGGATACTACCCACCCAGTGGATGTTGAATTTTCGGCCTTGTTGGCTTTTTGTAAGGTTGGAGAAGCAGTTACTTTTCCGGAAGGGAGTATGAGGGATTTTGTAGACAGTTTAAAAGCCCTCGCTAAAAGCAAAGGGATGCCCGCTGAGATGTTGAATCATTCCATCGCTTTTTCCGATACGATTGCAAAATCAATTTTGGCCTGGAGTAAAAAAGATAATTACCTACAAACAAGAAGCGCTGAAAAATATACCGTCATTGATTTGCCTGGTCGTTGGGTGCCTACACCACCGATGTATGCAAGCGCCATTGAACCGCATTGGAATGAAATCAGGACCCTGGTTATGGACAGTGCTGCTCAGTTTAGAACCCCCATTCCGATTCCTTTCAATATGATTGATCAGCAGGGACCATATTATAAGCAGGTAATGGATGTTAAAAATGCAATCGATCATTTGACAGACGAGCAAAAGCATATTGCCCTTTTTTGGAATGATCTTCCCAATGAATTGCATGTGAGTGGGCACGTTCAGTTTATCACAAAAAAGTTTTCTCCTCCCGGACACTGGATGAATATTGTAGGAATTGCCTCTGTGAATTCAAAGGCGGATTTTGCCAAAACAGTGGCTGCATATACCCTTACCTCCATTTGTATGTTTGATGCGTTTATCCATTGCTGGGATGAAAAATTCAGGAGCAATATGGTAAGGCCCGAAACGGTAATCAATCAATACATCGACCCGGAGTGGAAGCCATATTTACAAACACCTCCTTTTCCGGAATATACCTGTGGTCATAGTACAGTGTCATCCGCAGCGGCCACTGCACTCACCAAAATGTATGGCGAAAACTTCCATTATACCGATACCAGCGAACTTGAATTTGGAATTCCTAACCGATCGTTTACTTCCTTCAGGGAGGCTTCCAATGAAAACAACCTGGCCAGATTTTACGGCGGTATCCATTTTCATCCAAGTTGTTTGGTAAGTACGGACTATGGAAAAAAAGTGGGCGATTTTGTGGCGGGGAAATTGGTGTTGGATAAAGCTTTTCGGTAGTTTGGGTTTAGTTGTTTAGAGGGTTTAGGGGTTTAGAGTTTAGGGGTTTAGAGTTTAGGGTTTAGGAGTTTAGGGGTTGATTCGCGGATCTTTTATTATTTAAAAAAAGTAGATTATAATTCAAATTTCAAAATTCATGCAAAGGTTTATTTTCATTCTTTCTATTGCTTTATTTGTACAATTTCATTCTCATGCTCAGGGCTGTGTTGCTGTTCGCCAAATGGGCGGATTATCGATGTGTTCATCCGATGCCTATAATATTTCCAAAGGCGATTGGCAGGTGGGCGCTAACTATCGTTATTTTCATTCATGGCGCCATTATATTGGCACAGATGAACAGCCTCAGCGGCAAAATACAGGTGGAGGCATAGGTTTAGATGGCATTGATCATGGCAATGCAGTCAATATTTATTCTCATTCGCTCGACCTTAATTTATCATACGGCTTAACCAGTAGGTGGCAATTAAATCTGACCCTGCCCTGGGTTCATAATGAGCGATCGCAGGTGTTAAGGCAAACAGCACCTGTAAAGGATACCTTTCGGTACAGTGTATTCGCAAAGGGTTTGGGAGATATCCGAGTGAGTGCTAACTACTGGGTAATTAATCCAGCGAAAGCGCACAAAGGCAATTTGATGTTGGGCTTAGGCATCAAATTAAATAATGGAAATCACAATGCACTCGATGCCGCTCCAACAGCAAACGGAACCATCCGCATCGGTGTAATGGACCAAGCCATTCAACCGGGTGATGGCGGTATCGGTTTTTCTTTGGAGGCGCAAGGATTCAGACAATTATTTAAAACAGTGTACGGTTTTGTGAATGGCTTCTATTTGTTTAATCCAAGAGAATCGAATGGCAGTTTCAAGTCCGCTCCTGCAGCCGGTTTGGCCGGATACAATCTGTATGCTTGTCCGGATCAATACTTTGCCCGTGCCGGAGTTATGAGCACAGTTGACAAAGCTCAAAAACTCACCTTATCCCTTGCAGCAAGGGGAGAGGGAATTCCAGCATTTGATGCATTGGGAGGTCAGGTTGCCTATCGTCGTCCTGGCTATGTGATTGCAATTGAATCTGGAATTAGTTACCGCTCAGGTCAGCATGGGGTCAGTTTATATGTACCATTTAATATTGTTAGAAATCGGATTCAGAGCGCAGCGGATATTGCTACCCAGCAATTACAAAACAAGGGGGTAACAGATCCAGCAAAGCTGGTTCATGTGCAGGGAGATGCCGCTTTTGCGGATTATTCCATTAGCCTGGGTTACACTTACCGAATCGTAAAGAAGGGTACAGCGCTTCAACATTTTAATCCTAAGATGTAAAATACCATTGCCTTGCAGTGCAAATCATTTAGCTTTAGGACTAGATTTTAGGTAAATAGCAACTTATAAAATATGGATATGCAAATAAATACCTCCTCCAAATCTAGCGGTAAAACCCTTTGCATTGGCGAGGCATTGATCGATATGATTTGCACGGATAAGGGCAAAACGCTTTCCGAAGGAAATAATTTTTTAAAAAAAACTGGGGGCGCTCCTACCAACGTGGCAGCGGCTATTGCAGCATTAGGAGGTGGAGTTGAATTGGCTGCCAAAGTTGGCATCGACCCTTTTGGCAAACAACTGGTGGATGAAATGCAGTTCTTTGGAGTATCTACTAAATACATGTTGCAGGATAGTAATTATTTTACCAGTTTTGCTTTTGTATCCCTGATGGAAGCTGGCGAAAGGGATTTTTATTTTAACAGAGGGGCAGATGGCCAGTTGACCCTGGAGGAGGTGGATAGGATCGATCTAGATGAAATTGCTATTGTTCATTTTGGTTCGGCTACTGCTTTTTTGCCCGGCCCCTTACAAGCAGCCTATCGGCATTTATTGCAAAAGGCAAAGCAGAAAAATATTTTCATTTGTTTTGACCCCAACTATCGGCAGTTATTATTTAAAAATGAGCTAGCTTCTTTTATTGAACAGTCATGGGTTTACTTAAAGGCCTGTCAGTTTTTTAAAGTGAGTGATGAGGAGGCAATGATTATTACAGAAACGGATAGCGTAGAAAAAGCTGCAAATAGTTTACTGAAAAATACTACCGCCATCTTTGCCATTACTTTGGGAGAAGCGGGTACCATGATGGGGTTTAATAATACTACTGTTATCATTCCAAGTATACCTGTGAAACCAATTGATACTACCGGAGCGGGAGATGCTTTTGTGGGCGCAGTTTTATATCAACTTAGCTGCCTTTCGTCGGATCAAATACTATCTTTA
>JBIKOV010000050.1:0-17428 GCA_044357815.1 Ferruginibacter sp.
ACAGTATTCTTTAAACTAATTCAAACAATAAAAATTATTTAATTATCCCCTTATCTCCTGATCATGAGCCAATCTACTCAAAAATGTTTGCTACAAAGCGCTTCTTCCGGAAAAAGTAGTTTGAATTTTATTTCAGTAAAGGATGTAGCGGATATCAAAGGGTTGGTATCAAAGGCACTCCATTATAAGGCAAATCCATTTGCAGACAGGAATTTAGGGGTTGACAAAAGAATTGGCCTTTTGTTTTTAAATCCTTCTTTACGGACTAGGTTGAGTACTCAGATAGCTGCAGCCAATCTTGGAATGGAAGCCATTGTTTTTAATGTTGACAAAGAAGGCTGGGCATTGGAATTTGAGGAGGGGGCTATTATGAGTGGAACTACTGTGGAGCATGTAAAGGATGCTGCACCCATATTGGGGCAATACTTTGATATACTTTGTATCCGTACATTCCCTTCTTTAAAAAATAGGGAAGATGATTACAGTGAGTTGGTGATGAATTCTTTTATGCAATATGCAGGAGTGCCAATTGTAAGTCTGGAGAGTTCAACATTACATCCACTTCAGTCTTTAACCGATATCCTTACTATTCAAGAAAATTTAAATAATTTTCCTTTAGCGGAAAAGCGTAAACCAAAAGTGGTGTTAACCTGGGCACCACACGTAAAACCTTTGCCACAATGCGTTGCCAATAGTTTTGCAGAATGGGTCAATGCATGGGGAGAAGCTGAATTTGTGATTACGCATCCTGAGGATTATGAATTGTCATCAGCTTATACCCAAGGTGCAACGATCCTTCATAATCAGGACGAGGCATTAAAAGGAGCTGATTTTGTATATGTAAAAAACTGGAGTACTTATACTGATTATGGAAAAATTTATAGCAATGATCCGGCTTGGATGCTTACGCAAGAAAAATTAAAGTTAACCCATCATGCAAAACTGATGCATTGTTTACCGGTGCGTAGAAACGTGGAGCTAAGTGATGAAGTGTTGGATAGCAGCAGCAGTATTGTAACTCAGCAGGCAGGTAATAGAGTTTGGGCCGCCCAAGCTGTGTTGAGTGAGCTTTTAAATAAGAAATAATGGAACAACTATTGGTAATAAAAATTGGCGGAAATGTAATTGATAATGCAGCTGCATTGCAATCGTTTCTTGAAAAATTTTCAACTATCAAAGCCATAAAAATATTGGTACATGGAGGTGGAAAAATTGCCACAAAGATTGGAGATCAATTGGGAATCCAATCCAACTATATCAATGGAAGAAGGGTGACCGATGCTGCAACCATCGATCTTGTAACGATGGTATATGGAGGATTGGTGAATAAAAAAATTATTGCAACATTACAATCGTTACAGTGCAATGCAATTGGTTTAACTGGAGCAGATGCTAATCTTATACCAGCTACTCAACGGCCAGTAGTTTATCCAACGTCAAACAATGAAGCTGCTGCTGGAAGTGATTTACAAGGTGTCGATTATGGTTTTGTAGGAGATGTGGATTCAGCTTCCCTGGGTCTTCAAAGCTTGGAAATTTTGCTTTCAAATAATTTTACATTGGTATTTGCTCCACTTACCCATGACGGCAATGGGCAAATGTTGAATACCAATGCAGATACCATTGCTTCAACATTGGCAGTAGGATTATCAAAAAAATATGCAGTAAGATTAATTTATTGTTTTGAAAAAAAAGGGGTACTAGAAAATGTGGAAGATCCCAACTCTGTAATTTCGTTGATAACCAAAGAAAAGTATCATCAGCTGATAGCCGAAAATAAATTGTTTGATGGCATCCTCCCAAAAATTGACAACGCCTTTGATGCCATTGATAATGGTGTTACTGAAGTATTGATTGGGGATGCAAATGACCTTTTACAAAATGTTACTAACAATACCATTGGAACTTTAATAAAATAGCATGAAAAATTTCCTGTATGATTCTGCGGTATTGTTGTTAAAACAATTAATTGCAACTCCCTCTTTTTCTAAAGAAGAGCAGGGTACCGCAGAAATAATTGCTACATTTTTTGATCAGCATCAGATTGTCTATTCGAGAGTAGGAAACAATCTGTATGCTAAAAACAAACACTACGATATCAATAAGCCTTCCATCCTTTTAAACTCACACCATGACACTGTTTTACCTAATAAAGGGTATACAATGGATCCTTTTACACCTTTCGAAAAGGATGGGAAGTTATTTGGATTGGGAAGCAATGATGCTGGTGGTTGTCTAGTCTCTTTGATCGCTACTTTTCTGCATTTTTATAATCAAGAAAATACAAAATACAATATTGTTTTTGCTGCAAGTGCCGAAGAGGAGATTAGCGGTGTTAACGGAATTGAATTGGTGTTGCCCAATCTGGGTAACATTGATTTTGGAATTGTAGGTGAACCCACTCAATTGGAAATGGCTGTGGCAGAACGCGGGCTAATGGTAATCGATTGTGTAGCCCAAGGCAGCGCAGGGCATGCAGCTAGAGATGAAGGTGAAAATGCATTGTATAAGGCTTTGGAGGATGTAAACTGGATACGAAATTTTAAATTTGATAAAGCAAGTGCGCTGTTGGGCGAATGTCGACTGACCGTTACCGTGATTGAAACCGATAATAAACAACACAATGTGATTCCCGTTCAGTGTAAATTTGTGATAGATGCGAGGGTAAATGAATTGTACAATTTTGACGAAATACTTGAAGTGTTTAAGCTAAATCTAAAAAGTTCATTCAAGCCACGTTCAACTCGCATGAAGTCAACATCCATCGCATTGGATCATCCGTTGGTAAAAGCGGGGATTCACTTGGGTAAGGGGTATTATGGTTCACCAACTACTTCTGATAAGGCATTAATGCCTTTCCCCACCTTAAAAATGGGGCCTGGAGATAGTGCTAGAAGCCATACAGCTGATGAATTTATTTATCTTAAAGAAATTGAAGCGGGAATTTTAGCCTATATTCAATTAATCGACCAAATTTTGTAAATGTGAAAAGAGAATCTAAAATTCGGTCCATCCCAATCTATACCTTAAACTTATTGTAAATGAAACTCTGGCAAAAAGATACCCAATCACTGAAATCAGTTGAAAAATTTACGGTTGGAAACGACCGTGAATTGGATATTTATCTCGCCCCATTTGACGTATTAGGTTCTTTGGCACATATTAAAATGCTTGCCTCGGTAGGGTTACTTACAAAGGAAGAATTAATTATATTGGAAGTTGAATTAAGGAATATTTATCAATTGATACAAAAGGGAGATTTTAAACTCGATGAGGGAGTGGAAGACATTCATTCACAGGTAGAGTTAATGCTCACCCAAAAATTGGGAGATGTTGGAAAAAAAATCCATAGCGCTAGAAGCAGAAATGATCAAGTTTTAGTAGACCTTAAATTGTTTCTAAGAAGTGAAATAGAAAAATTGGTGGAAAGTACCAAGGCGTTTTTTGATTTACTGATTGTCCAAAGTGAGCAGCATAAGGATGACTTACTTCCAGGGTATACCCATTTGCAGTTGGCAATGCCTTCTTCTTTTGGATTGTGGTTTGGAGCATATGCCGAAAGCTTGGTAGATGATCTGATAACATTGCAGGCGGCTTTCGAAATAGTAAATAAAAATCCGCTGGGTTCTGCCGCAGGTTATGGATCTTCATTTCCTATTAATAGAAAAATGACGACTGATTTACTCGGATTTGATGATCTGAATTACAATGTGGTGTATGCGCAAATGGGAAGGGGTAAAACAGAACGAATTGTTTCATCCGCACTAGCCAATATTGCAGCTACCCTTTCGAGATTGAGTATGGACGCTTGCCTATACCTAAATCAAAACTTTTCCTTTATAAGTTTTCCGGAAGAATTAACCACTGGCAGCAGTATTATGCCGCACAAAAAAAATCCCGATGTTTTTGAACTCATTCGGTCGCATTGTAATCGAATTCAGGCTTTGCCCAATGAAATTATGCTGATGACTACCAATCTTCCTTCTGGATATCACCGCGACTTGCAACTTATCAAGGAGCATATCATTCCTGCATTTCAAAATCTACAAGCTTGTATTGAAATGGCAGGCTTGATGTTGAGCAATATGGTTGTAAAAAAAGAGCTATTAATTAATAAGCAGTACCAGTATCTTTTTAGTGTGGAAGAAGTGAATAAGCTCGTTTTACAAGGTGTTCCTTTCAGAGATGCATATAAACAGATTGGAAAGGATATTGAGAAAGGGGAGTTTTCCTATACTGCTTCACTTAGCCATACCCATGAGGGGTCTATCGGTAATTTGCAGCATGAACAGGTAATTCAAATGATGGATAAAGTGATGTCCAGATTTAATTTTGATAAAGTTAAAGGCGCTTTGCAGCAATTATTACATTAAATTGCATTTAACGAAACCTTGTTGAAATAATACTGGTTTTTATTTTCCAAGGATTTTGTTGAATTGGGATTAGTCATTTGAAGAGATACGTTGTTATCTATCGTTAGTGAATGATTTTTATTGCAATACTTTAGTAGTGGAGATGGTTTATTTATATGCCATATTAAAAGGTTCGAAATAATTCGTAATAAAGCATTTTTTTGGTTTTGCTAATTTTCAATTATAACAGTAAAATAATGAGCGTTTCAAATTGTTGATAGTAACAAAAAATTTATCCTATGGGCAATGCCATTAAAAAAAAGAGAATCGCATTATTTGGTTCTACAGGTTC
This sequence comes from Ferruginibacter sp., assembly GCA_044357815.1. GTDB lineage: Bacteria > Bacteroidota > Bacteroidia > Chitinophagales > Chitinophagaceae > Ferruginibacter. Next base: position 4,705 of record JBIKOV010000050.1, read on the forward strand.
TATAGGTAAGCAGGCTATTGAAGTGATCCGTGCAAATCAAACACTATTTGAAGTGGAGATATTGACTGCCCAATCAAATCATGAATTGTTAATTACTCAAGCGCTCGAATTTAATCCCAATGCAGTTGTTATCGGTGATGAATCTAAGTATCTTCTTGTAAAGGATGCTTTATCCGCTTCAGGGATCAAAGTTTTTGCAGGTGAAGCAGCCCTAGTAGAAGTGGCAGATTTTGATAGTTACGATATGATGTTGGCAGGTATTGTTGGTTTTGCTGGTTTAAAGCCTACTTTGAAGGGGGTTGAAAAAGGCAAGGCAATTGGTCTTGCTAATAAAGAAACGCTGGTAGTGGCAGGAGATATAGTAATGCGCAAAGCAATAGAGCATCGTGCCCCAATTATTCCGGTGGATAGTGAACATTCTGCCATTTTCCAATGCTTGGTGGGCGAGGGTAGAAATAAAATAGAAAAAATTATTTTAACAGCAAGTGGAGGTCCGTTTATTGGCAAAAAACCCAACTTTTTAGTGAATGTAAAAAGAGACCATGCACTCAATCATCCGAATTGGGAAATGGGGGCCAAGATATCCATTGATTCTTCTACACTAATGAATAAGGGCCTAGAAATGATTGAGGCGAAGTGGTTATTCAATTTAAAGCCCGATCAAATTCAGGTGGTGATTCACCAGCAAAGTGTTATTCACAGTATGATACAATTTGAGGATGGAAGCATCAAGGCTCAAATGGGACTGCCAGACATGAAACTACCTATTCAATATGCGATGGCCTTTCCTCAGCGTATTAAAAATGATTTCCCCCGTCTGGATTTTAAGAAATACCCTTCCCTCTCATTTGATGAGCCAGATGTTAAAACTTTCAGAAATTTAGCTCTGGCAACCGATGCCATGTTTAAAGGAGGGAATATGCCTTGCATTATGAATGCAGCCAATGAAATAGCGGTGTGGGCCTTTCTGCACAACCGTATTGGCTTTCTCGATATGACGGCAGTAGTAGAAAAAACGATGCAGCAAACTGCTTTTATTGAGAAACCTTCACTTGAAGAATATTTTGAAAGCGATGGCGAAGCACGTAATTTTGCTGCTTCTTTGATAAAAATGTGAGTTCTTTCGTGTTCCTAAAAAATTGGAGAGGAGCATTCTTTTATCATTCAAATTTTTATACACTTTAAATAATTCCTGTTAAAGGAAAAGGCTTATTATGACAATATTATCAATCAACTGGGGAAATGTAGGCATACAAGTCTTTTACCTCATCTTCTCTTTATCCATTCTAGTTATTTTACATGAATTTGGACACTTTATAACTGCAAAATGGTTTGGATGCAGGGTAGAAAAATTCTATCTTTTTTTTAATCCCTATTTTTCCTTGTTTAAAAAGAAAGTGGGTGATACGGAGTATGGAGTGGGTTGGTTGCCTTTGGGTGGGTACGTTAAAATAGCTGGAATGATCGATGAGAGTATGGATAAAGAAGCTATGCAGTTACCTCCTCAGCCTTTTGAATTTAGAAGCAAACCAGCATGGCAACGGTTGATCATAATGATGGGAGGGGTTATTGTAAATGTATTGCTTGCCTTTTTTATTTATTCGATGGTGTTGTTTGTTTGGGGTGAACAAAAAGTGCCGGTATCTTCTGTAAAGAATGGTATTTGGGTTCAGGATAGTGTGTTGTTTGATTTGAAAATTCGAAATGGAGATAAAATAATCGCTATTGATGGAACACCCATTCAATACTTTGAAGATATTCAGCCAAAACTGTTGTTGGCAAAAAATATTACAATTGACAGAAACGGAACGGAAAGCAATATTGACTTTCCTGTAAATTTTATTGAACGACTGGTAGAAAGTAAGCGCAGAACAGGAATGTTATTAATGCAACGCATACCCACCTATATTGGAGAGTATAGTGCGAAAGATACCTCCAATGGAAAAAAGGCAGGAGTTCAGCTCTTAGATAGAATCGTCTCCATCGATTCTGTTCCCGTAGCTTTTTATGATGAAATGTCCGCACTATTAGCCCTTAAAAAGAATCAGTCTGTAACGCTTCAAATTGATAGAAAAGGAACACCAATCAATTTAGTGGCCAATGTTAATGTAGATGGAAAAATTGGACTTCCTCCATTGTCGCTAGATCAATATGACAGCCTTGGGGTATTTAAGTTGGATCGGAAAAAATATGGATTTTTTGCGGCAATTCCAGCGGGCATTTCTATGGCATTAGGAAAGCTAAAGTTTTATATCGATCAGTTTAAATTAATTCTAAATCCTGAAACAGGTGCTTACAAAGGATTAGGTGGATTTAAATCGATGGGATCGATTTTTCCTACTGAGTGGGGACAATGGGAAGCATTTTGGAGAATAACCGGATTTTTGTCAATAGTCCTTGCATTTATGAACTTGTTGCCGATACCCGCTTTGGATGGGGGGCACGTAGTTTTTACCCTAGTAGAAATGATTACTGGAAGAAAACCGAGCGATAAATTTTTAGAGTATGCGCAAATTGTAGGTATGGTCTTGCTACTTGCCTTAATGCTATTTGCAAATGGAAATGACTGGTTTGGTTGGGGAAGAGGAAGATAGAAATAATAATAATTTATAGAATGAATAAAAAAGAGAAGGATGTTTTGTCCTTCTCTTTTTTATTCATTCTGTATTTTTTAAAGCATGTTTTGTTGCAATTGAGTATTAGTGTCGTTAATTAACTTCGCTAAAATTGAGTGTTGATTAAGAAATTGAAATCTAAGGAAAATTTTCATTATTTTAACATTCAATTTATATGTATTGGGTTCATATTATCGTTATTCATCTCAAAGTTAGGTAAGCCTGAAATTTATATAACATGCTCAGCTTAAAAGATTTCTTACTATTTCTAGCGCTCCTGCTTTTTTCTTCATTGACGGCTCAAAATTACCATGCCATCAATGGCTCTTCATATGCGGGTAGTCTAGCTCCAGCGAGTAACCCTGCGTCAATTGTACATGTACCCTATGCATGGGATATTAGCCCCCTATCTGTTCAATTAAAACATAGTACCAACGCAATTAAAATTAATAATTTATCCTTGCTTTCCTCACCCAGTAATACGGAAATTGTTTCTCAAAACGGGGTTGCAAAAAGGTTTATTTTGGCCAACCAAGATATTCGCTTGATGAATGCTAGGATTAACCTCAACGCAAATGCAGCAATCGCATTTGGAGCCAATTTAAGAAATTACGTTTCCGCAACAACAGGCAGTTCCAACTGGCAAGATACTATAAGTAGCCTAGCTGATTTTATGAAAATCAATATCGGTCATTCTCCTCTATCTGCTGAAATTAGCGCAGCAACCTGGGCTGAAGTGTATGCGACCTATGCCCAAACATTCATTTCCGAGCCAAACAGATTGGTTAATGGAGGGATAACTTTGAAGCTTAACCGCGCATTGGCTGGCGGATATGCCAGAGCTCAGGGATTGAGTTATACCCCTTTAGCAGGTGCTACTGCTCCAGCCTATTTACTTACCGGCGGCAATTTAGAATATGGGTATTCGGCCAATATCGACACGCTCAATTCAAATATTAGTACAGCTTCTAAACGTTCAGTATTGTTGAATAATACCTATTCAAGTTGGAGTGCGGATATTGGGGTTGAATATATTTGGCTGGCTGATGAGGACAGGGATGAGTGGGGGCCATTTGCCTACAATTCAAAGCTGGGCATTTCTTTGATGGATGTCGGATTCAATAAGTTTCGACAAGGATCCCGGGGCCGACTTGCAATTGCTGGAAAGGCAGGGGTTTCTGATTCCCTCATTGAAAGCACTTTTTCTTCGGTAGGTTCCTTTGGAGATTTCAGTGATAGTCTTGCAATAGTTTCAAATACTGTTTCGGGATTGTCGGGAAATTTTGTTGTTTATCAGCCTACCAGATTACTAATTAATTTTGATCAGCATGTTGCGCATAATTTTTTTATTAATACCGAATTATCGATTCCTATTTTATCAATTCTTACCAAAAAAGCATTTGTTCTAAAGGACATGAATTTGTTGGCGATTACTCCCAGGTGGGAGTTGAAAAATGTAGGGGTTTATTTACCCATTCTGTTCAATAATCGCAAGCAGTTGTGGGTTGGGGCTGCTCTGAAGCTGGGGCCAGTATTGTTGGGTACACACAATTTGGGGAATTTATTTTCAAAAAATACGATGCATACAGGTGGCGGATATATTGCGATCACCATCCGGCCATGGGGAAAGAAAAACAAGCAAGCAACACTTCCCCAAGATAAACTCCCGGCTAGGGAAACACGTAATTTGGAATGCCCGAAACAGTAATTTTCTCCTAGATTATTTTTCCACTTCATTTGTTGACTCAAATTAGTAGTCAATGAATTATTTTTATACAATGAAGTTGCATTATTGTAGCGGTTTACTATTTGTTTTGCGCTCATTAAATTCATACTCCCAAATTGATATCATTGAGAGGGTAGAGGATGAATTAGATGGCAGACCATTGCCATCTGCCAGTGTGTATTTTAATAATACTACTATCGGAACAAATACGGATCTACAAGGAGCTTTTCATTTTAAAGATAATTTTTCAATTAAGATTGATCAACCCCTGCTGGTACAATATGGCAAGGACCCGTCGCCTAAAAATTATTTATCACAGAAAGGATGTACGGAGGGCTTTCTTACAAAAGAAGTTGAGTCGTATATACGGTTTAATAAATCGCCTATTGGTATCAGTTATGCTGGGGTATTGAGCAATGCTACAGGTATTGAATTTGAAGGGTATTGGCAGTATGAAAAGTTAGCCAATAGACTACCCTATAATTATTGGCCAGATTAGACAGTTGATTGAAAGATTGCTTTTAATTCTTGGGCATCTTCTGGTTTCATTTTGCCTCCTAATACCAATCTTAATTGCCTTCTTCTTAATGCACCTTCGTATAGTTCTTTCTCACCAGCAGTTTCTGCAATGAGCTGGTTAACCTGCTGTGGCTTACTTTCTGAATCAAGTGCGACAAATGTAAAATAGGCTTCATTGCTTTTATATTTGTGTTGTTGAATTACATCTTCTCCCCAAACTTTAATATGAACTTCCATACTGGTCGTAAATGCTCTGGTAACCTTTGCTTCAATATGTACAACATTACCTAATTTGATTGGGTTTTTGAAGGAAATATTATCTACCGAAGCGGTTACTACCGGTGCGCCACTATGTTTCATTGCGGCAAGTGCGGATGCAATGTCCATCCAGTACATCAAACGCCCGCCCATTAGGTTACCGAAAGTATTGGTATCATTGGGTAATACAAGCTCTGTCATAATTACTACTGACTCGCTAGCCATCTTGTCCATATAGGGTAATTTTAGTAAAGGTAATAGGAATGTCTGGTTAATTAATTTTTGATATTAGATTTAAAAGCATCCCATTTTTGGAAAATCTAGCCCCCATCAATGGTTTGCTTTTTTTGTTTTCAGTGTCAACCAATGTTTTTATTCGCTTCAAGATGGCATTTACTTGGTTTATAAATCTATACTTTAAACAAATTCATTTATCCATTTGTTTAGATAGCTAAACAGTTTTATTATGGAATCATTAAATGGAAAAAATGTATTGGTAGTGGGCGCTACTGGAGGTATAGGGTCAGCGCTAGTTAAATTGCTGGCTGGCAGCGGGGCCCAGTTATTTTTGGTAGGCAGAAATGCCGAAAAGTTGGCACAGGTTGCCAACCTATGTGGTGTACCAATGGAAAGAACCTTTACCATGGATATTTCCCAATCCCAAGCCGTTACCGAATTGAAGGAAAAGTATTTTGAGCAACTGAATTCTATTGATATTTTGGTAAATGCTGCGGGGATTGGTATCATAAAGTCGATGGATACAATTACTGAAGAGGAGTTTATGAGGTCATTGAATTATAATCTGTATGGCCCTTTTTTACTAGTTAAAGCATTTTTACCTGCAATGAAGGAATTGAAAAAGGGCCTTATTATTAATATTCCAGGAGTATTGGGAAAAGTGCCGATGGCTGGTGCTGCAGCCTATAGTGCTAGTAAATATGGTTTGGTTGGAATGATGCAGAGTATTCGAGAAGAAATTAAACGCACCGATATTCGTATTACGAATTTATTTTTGGGTGGTGTGGATTCTCCATTTTGGGATACCATCGACTTAAAAGTACAGCGCGAAAAAATGGTTCAGTCGGAAGAGGCCGCCAAGGCGATATGGTTTTTATGTCAGCAGCCATCCAGTGGTGTGGTGAGTGAAATGGTTTTGCAGCCATTTAATCACCAGGCAATATAAATTATTGCTTTTTGTCAGTGATTGGATTGCTTACCTTTGGGGATACACTGTTTTTTATGGCTACAGATAATTGTATTTGCTTCGACAATACGGAATATGCATTTGAGTATAAAAAAAATTCGGATTTAAAAAATGCACATTTTCTTTTTTCAGTAATCGGAAGGCCCTGGTTGGTAAGCCTCGGACTAAAGTTAGTACCGTTTGCAATTAAATGGAATTTCCCATTTGTAAAATCAATACTTCGAAAAACCATTTTTCAACAATTTGTGGGGGGCGAAGATTTGGAAGCAACAACGGTGGTTGTTGAAAAAATGAATTCCTATCATGTTCAGGTAATATTAGATTATGGGGTTGAGGGAGGGGGAAATGGAGAAATGGGATTTGATCATTCCGCAGGGGAGTTCATCAAAGTGATTGATTTTGCAGCTACACAAGCAAATATTCCATTTATGAGTATTAAAGTAACTGGATTATCAAGGGTTGGCTTGTTGGAAAAATTAGACATTTTAATGAACAATTTGGAAGGTACGTTACTGAATAAATATGATAAGGCTATTGACCTTTTGAATAGCGATGAGAAAGTGGAATGGCAAAAAGTGAAGGAGCGGATGTTTACAATTTGTGAAAGGGCGAGTGAAAAAAAAGTAGGCGTACTCATAGATGCAGAAGAAACCTGGATTCAAGACCCCGTGGATGCATTAAGCCTATCCATGATGGATTCATTTAATAGGGGCAAACGGGTAGTCTACAATACGCTACAATTATACAGAACCGATCGCCTGAAATTTTTAAAAGACTGCTACGATGCTGCGGAGGAAAGTGGATTTATTTTAGGAGTTAAATTAGTTAGGGGTGCTTATATGGAAAACGAGCGAAAGCGAGCAGCTCAAATGAATTACCCTTCTCCCATTCAACTGAATAAAGAAAGTTGCGACCATGATTTCAATGCGGCTATTCAATTTTCAATTACCCATATCAATAAGATTTCCCTAATTGTGGCTTCTCACAATGAAGAAAGTAATTTGTACGCCACCCAGCTGTTGACTGAAAATGAATTATTACCCAGTCATCCACATGTCCATTTCTCTCAACTTTATGGGATGAGTGATAATGTCACTTTTAATCTTGCCAAAGCAGGTTACTCGGTAAGTAAGTACCTTCCCTTCGGACCTATTAAAGATGTGATACCTTACCTGATGCGGCGGGCTCAGGAGAATAGTGCTGTGAGCGGTTTGATGGGAAGGGAATTGAGTCTATTGAAAAAAGAGATCAATCGAAGGGTTAGTAAGATTAATTTGTATAAATATAATTAATGCTAAATTTTTGTAATGAAATGGATTTTGTTAACTTTATTTTAAATTATTTTTTATGACAAGTAGCAACACAGTTGAATTTACCGAAGACGGAAAGCCAATTTTACCTTCCGGAATTAATACCCTAACCATATTGACTTTTATTGGTTCGGGGCTCTCACTTATTTTTGTTTTACTTACCCCCTTCGTAAATAAATTTTTCTTAGGCTTTATGGATAAAGCCAGAACCTCTGGTGCAGAACTGACTGCAAAACAAATTGAAGATATAGAAAAAGGCAAGGCAGTAATGGAACTTACACAATCAAATATGATACCGATAATGGCCATTGGGTTGGTTAGTATTGCCTTATGCGTTGTGGGAGCAATTTGGATGAGAAAATTAAAAAAGGACGGACTTTGGATTTATATTGGAGGAGAGTTATTACCGGTTATAGGAAATTTTATTTTATTAGGCACCGATCAATTTACCGGAGTTTTAAGTGTATTGATGGCGGTGGCATTGCCCCTGCTTTTTATTATATTGTATACCCGACAAATGAAATATCTAATTAAGTAGCAGTTAAGCTGCTTAATTAGAATTGATTTTTTATAAAGACATGATTGAAAGTTGTATGTTTTTTAGTAAAGAATATTGCAAGTTAAAAAAAGGAAAGTTCGACTTTTAGCAAATATTTTTCAAAAAAAAGATTAAAAAAGGAGCGTATTAAAACTGAAATACTCTTGCTGTTCCCCCGTTAAGGATTTTAATAAAATACAGCTGCTTATTTTCAAAATAATCTGGCACCTTGTTTTCTTTCTTTAGAAAAACGGGTCGAAAATTGAAGTCGGAAAAAACTTTGTAAGCCGTGTCATTGAGATGACTCAGTAGATCATTAGGGAAAGCAGTTAGCATTTTAATGAAGAGGTGGGTAGATTCAAAGCCCTTAAAAACCATCTCAGAAGGCTTTCCTTTAAATTTATTGGCGTAGCCGGCTATCAATAATTTACTGTAGCCATCCCACTTGGCATTATAATAAGGGCTAGTAAAGTATACAGGAAAGTCTTGATAAAGATCTTTTCGCATAAAAATTTTAAATCCGTCCCAGTTGGGCATTCCAATTAAAGTGATCGGATAATAACTATGTAGATCGTAGCATGCCGAGGTAAGTTGTGTAGAAAAATTCTCATCTAGCGAAGCGCCTATAATAATTGACTGATGGGTACTGTCCAGTTTTTTTTGCAAATATTCGGTAGTGAAATTACTGTCAAAATTAATTGTTTGAATATTTAACAAGGGTTTTCGATCTACCTCATTCATCTCTTTAAAATAGGCTGCTATTTTATCTTCCTGTAACCCTTTCTTTCTAATCAATAAAATCTTTTCTTTCCCGTGATTTTTTAATAAGTTGGCGTAAATAGCCTCGCAATGAGCCTTTAGCGTAGAGTTAACGATCACTAAAAAAGGGTTTGCGGTAACTCCGCCATCATTAGGGTAAGTGGCAGAAATAAAGGGGATGTTTTTAGCTAAAGCAAAGGAGGATAGCTGTTTGAATTCTACATCTTTTACTGATCCTATAATTAAATCAAGGGAGTCGATTTTTTTTAATTGAATCAGTTGGTCTACCGAAAAATGGTAAGATTTGGTGTCGAATATAAAGGCATTGACCGTTTGCTTAGTTATTACCAGGGAGTCAAGTGCAATTTTGGCGCCATTTACAAAATCAAGACCTTGCTTTATAAAACGAGGTAACTCCTGGTTATTACGTAATTTTCCTTCTGCAGTAAAAACTGAATCTAGGTATAAAGGAGCAAAAATTCCAACGCGGTATGTTTTAAGACTACCAACCGCTGCTTTTTGTGCAAATGCATTTAGAGACAATACTATTGCCAGTAAAATAAAATGCACCGATGGTAAAATCTTTTTCATAATAACTTAATTCTATTATACAGTCTTTTGAATTATCCAGTCGACTGTTGCTTATTCCCACTCGATGGTAGCCGGCGGTTTACTGCTAATATCATACACCACCCTGTTGATTCCACGTACATTATTGATGATCTCATTGGAGATATCTGCTAAAAAATCATAAGGAAGATGCGCCCAGTCAGCCGTCATTCCATCTACAGAGGTTACTGCTCTAAGTGCTACTGTAAATTCATAGGTCCTTTCATCGCCCATAACGCCTACACTTTTTACCGGTAGCAAAATCGTGCCAGCTTGCCAAATACTAGAATATAAGTTTGCTTTTTTTAAACCATTGGTATAAATAGCGTCGGCCTCTTGCAGTAATCGTACCTTTTCTTCAGTCACCTCTCCCAAAATTCGAATGCCAAGTCCTGGACCTGGAAAAGGGTGCCTGAAAAGCATATCATGGGGTATTCCAAGCTCCAGTCCAACTTTTCTGACTTCATCTTTGAATAATGAGCGGAGCGGTTCTACCAGCGATAGTTTCATAGTGGCAGGTAGGCCGCCAACATTGTGGTGCGATTTAATAGTGGCAGAAGGTCCGTGAACGGAGGCAGATTCAATTACGTCCGGATAAATGGTACCCTGGCCCAAAAAGTCAATATTTTCAATACGGTGTGCTTCTTGGTCAAAAATTTCAATAAATCCGCTGCCAATGATTTTTCTTTTTTCTTCCGGATCCGTTTTTCCAGCGAGGCGAGTATAAAAATGTTCTCTTGCATTGATTCCTTTTACGTTTAACCCAAGTTGGGCATACATTTCGAGCACTTGTTCAAATTCATCTTTGCGCAATACGCCATTGTCCACAAAAATGCCAAACAAATTATCGCCACATGCCTGGTGAATCAGCGTAGCTGCAACAGTACTGTCTACACCACCACTCAATGCCATTATAACCCGCTTGTTGCCAATCTGTTTTTTTATTGCAGCTACTGTGTCGCTTATGAAATGGGCTGGAGTCCAGTCTTGGGTGCAGTCGCAAATAGTTAAAAGGAAATTTTTTATAATTGTTTTTCCTTCAGTAGAATGGTATACTTCAGGATGGAATTGGAGGCCATACAAAGGAAAGAGATCCTCACTGGTTCGCTTAAATGCTGCAACGGGAATGCTTTCGGTAGTTCCCAATATTTCAAATCCATTGGGGAGCGCTTTGATGGTATCACTGTGACTCATCCATACTTGCGATAGGGAGGTTATGTCTTTTAATAAAATGTCCTCTTTCACTTTTTCCAGTTTGGCTCTTCCGTATTCTCTTTTTTCGCTTTTCTCTACCCTGCCTCCAAATAGTTTTGCAGTTAGCTGTGCACCATAGCAAATACCCAACACTGGAACCTTGGCTGCGATGTTTTCAATATCAACCAAGGGAGCATCGGGTTCATTTACTGAATAGGGAGATCCGGAAAGGATAATACCTTTTAATTCTGGGCCAAATACGATCTCTTTGTGAAAAGGGGTTATTTCGCAAAATACATTGGCTTCTCTTACCACCCGTGCTATTAATTGAGTGTATTGAGATCCAAAATCGAGGATGAGAATTTTTTCCGTCATAATGCTGCGAAGGTAAATAATACCAATCACAATTTGTTCCCATCACTGGAAGCTTGGCCATAAAAACATTCCATTTTTTCCATTTGATCCCTAAAAACTGTTCGATCTGCGAATAGCCCTTCGAAATTTTGCAAAAGCCTACCACAAATTGTTAACTAAATAACTATTGAAAAATGACAAATAATGCGCTGAATCAGTATATATTCAAACTCCTTTCCCCAGCCCAGTATTCAAACATTGCCTAATAGTGTCAAGCTGTCAGTTAAATAGGTTTGGTATTTTGTTTGCTAACTAGTCCAAAAAAAAGGATTATGCAAAAAGGAAATATTCGGGTTCAAACGGAAAACATCTTCCCCATTATTAAAAAGTTTTTATATAACGAGCATGATATTTTTATAAGGGAACTCGTTAGTAATGCGGTGGATGCTACCCAAAAATTAAAAACATTGTCTTCTTTGGGAGAAGCAAAGGGCGAAATAGGTGAAATTGGGATATCAATAAGTATTGACAAGGAAAAAAAGACCGTTACCATTTCTGATAAGGGAATTGGAATGACGGAAGAAGAGGTTGACAAATACCTTAATCAAGTTGCTTTTAGTGGCGCAGAAGAGTTTTTGGATAAATACAAAGGTCAAAATGAAAATAATATAATTGGACATTTTGGTTTGGGGTTTTACTCATCCTTTATGGTGAGTGAAAAAGTGGAGGTAATTACCCGCTCTTTCAAGGAAGGGGCTAAGCCGGTGAGATGGGAGTGTGATGGAAGTCCTGAGTTTTTGCTTGAAGATGTAGAAAAAGAGGGGAGAGGTACCGATATTGTTTTGCATTTAAATGAAGAAAGCATCGAGTTTTTAGAGCCAGAAAGAATCAAGACGGTGTTGGATAAATTTTGCCGGTTTCTTCCAGTTCCTATTTTATTTGAAGACAAGCAAATCAATAACCCAGCACCAGCTTGGACGAAAAAGCCAGCAGACTTAACTGCTGAAGATTATCAAAATTTTTACAAGGAATTGTATCCTTTTAATGAGGCGCCATTATTTTGGATTCATTTAAATGTAGATTATCCTTTTAGTCTTACTGGAATACTTTATTTCCCAAAGATTAAACAGTCATATGAAATTCAAAAAGATAAAATACAATTATACTGCAACCAGGTTTTTGTAACAGATGAAGTGAAGGATATCGTTCCTGAATTTTTAATGTTGCTTCAAGGAGTAATTGATTCTCCAGATATACCCTTGAACGTAAGTAGGAGTTATTTACAGGGGGATCCTAATGTTCGAAAAATCAATTCTCATATCACAAAAAAAGTAGCGGATAAACTAGAGGAGATATTTAAAATTGATCGACCAGCCTTTGAGGAAAAATGGGAAAGTCTTGGTTTGTTTGTGAAGTACGGAATGATGACAGATGATAAATTTCTGGAAAAGGCTAATAAATTTTTGGTACTACAAAGTACCGAGGGCAAGTTCTATACTTTTGATGAGTATAAGATGGCAACGGAAACTTTGCAAAAAAACAAAGAGGGCAAACAGGTAATTCTATATAGTACTGATCCTGTCCAGCAAGACGCTTTTATTCAACAGGCTGTTGCAACAGGGTATGTGGTAGTAAAAA
>JBIKOV010000245.1:0-4893 GCA_044357815.1 Ferruginibacter sp.
GCGAACTTAATCCCTCCAGTGCAGCACCAGCAACACTGTAGGAGGAGTCTTCTATTAGTTTAGTATAAATTGGTTGGTATTGCGAATCCATGGTATTTGCTAAAAAAAGCAGCGCCGCAGCCTTCGTTTTTTTATCCTTTTCATTGTCAGCTATCAGTGCTATCTCACTGAGAATTTTTTTATCTTCAGCAAATTTCGATTTTCCCAACTCATCAATGCTCAATTTTCGTAAGCCCGAAAATGCATCGTTGAGGCCAAGTTGTAATTCCTGCATATTATTTTTGGCAAAATAATCGAGTGCTTCTTTTCTATCTAAATAGTTGGGGGCATGCCGATATTGAAAAATAAAATCATCGGATGTTTTGATATCTTTTTTATCCCATAGTAATACTTTATCTGCATCCACATTTACCAGATCAGGTTTTATATTGCTGCTAAATGCAAAACTGTCCAGCCTGTTATTCATCCATACATTGTACCGTTTTTTAGCACTACCTGTATATACGTCAATTGCAATGGGCAGTTTGAATACTTTATCTTCGGGTTGTATTTGTTTAATATAAACGGATACTTTTTTATCCTCTTCATGGTAGTAATACTTGATTTCCACTTTAGGTTGCCCGCTTCCGTAATACCATTGGTTCCAAAACCAGTTCAAGTCTTTGCCGGTTATTTCTTCAAAAGCGAGTCTTAGCTGATGCGCTTCGCCCGTTTTAAATTTATTGGTGGTCAAATAATTATTTAAGGATTTAAAAAAAGCCTCATCACCCACATAGTTGCGCAGCATATGCAATATCCTTCCACCTTTATTATAACTTACTGCATCAAACATTTCTTCCTTGTCTGCGTATTTGAAGCGGACCAGGTTCTTATTTTCGCTACCGCTCTGCAGATACCCCATCATATTTTCTAGATTATGTTCGTCGGCTGCATCTTTGCCATATTTAAACTCATCCCATAAGTATTCGCTATAGTTGGCAAAACTTTCATTAAGTGTAAGATTACTCCAGCTTTCGGCTGTGACCAGATCACCAAACCATTGGTGAAATAATTCATGCGCAATGGTTTCTTCCCAGGCATTACCATCTGTCAATTGTCTTGAATTTTGGTAGGCGCTTTCCTGGTGAAGGGTGGCTGTTGTGTTCTCCATAGCGCCACTAATATAATCTCTACCTACCATTTGTGAATATTTGGCCCATGGATATTCAACACCAAGTTTGGTTGAAAAAAACTGGATCATCTCAGGGGTATTTCCAAAAACTCCTTTTGCATAAGGAGCTTCTTTTTTCTCTACATAATAATTCACTTCCTTGCCCTTATAGGAATCTTTAATAATGGCAAAGTCGCCTACTCCCATAAAAAATAAATAGGGCGCATGGGGTAAATCCATTTTCCAGTAATCTGTGCGGGTATCATCCGTGTTTTTCTTTTGACTGATTAATTTGCCGTTGCTGAGGGTTACATACTTTGCTGGAACGGTCATGTAAATTTCTTCCGTCGACTTTTGATTGGGCTTATCTATTGTGGGCATCCACACACTATTGGATTCAGTTTCTCCCTGTGTCCAAATTTGCACCGGCTTATCTTTATCTTCCCCTGTGGGATTAATGAAGTATAAACCTTTTGCATCTGTGATAGCGGCACTGCCTTCAACTTTTAGCTCATTTGGCTTGGACGTGTAGTCGATATAAAGCGTATACTTTTCGCCTCCTTTATACATCTTGTCCAGTTTTATGAAAAGTTGAAACCCATCATACGTATATTTCAAAGCTGATTTTATAAGCCCTTTTACAATGGATACCTCATTAATTTGCATCCCTTTTGCATCCAGCGTTAATGAATCGGTAGAATAAAAGTGAGGTTGCAGGGTAATCGATGCTTTGCCATACATCCAGGCTTTAGGGTAATCAAATTTTACTTCTAATTTGGTATGAATGAGATCATTGATTTTTGTATAGCTTTCACGATATGCCTTTTTCCAGGCACTGTCGGTTGCTATTTTTTGGGATTGGGCAGCCATTCCTATTCCAATGGCAAGGATTGTCAGCAGTAGTAATTGCTTCATAAAAAATTTATTTATTGTAAAATTAGGTCGACTTCCCCTAAAGCACAATCATTTTTTTGATAAATGGCAAATCCATAACTATAATGAGTAATTTTGTCTTCTAAGCAAATCATAGCATGAAGTATTTAACAATTGTATTTTTTACTCTTTTTCTTTTTTGGGTGACAGGGCTGAAAGCGCAGCAAAATCATTTTATTTATATCCAGACTGAAAACCATCAGACTTTTTATGTTAAGTTAGATAAAAAAATATTTACTTCATCTGCTTCGGGATATTTAATACTACCTAAACTTAAAGACGGCAACTATCAACTTTCTATTGGGTTTCAAAAAAATGGGGTCGTGGAGCAAAATATGGTTTGTACTATTAATAAAGCAGATATTGGGTTTATATTGAAAAATTTTGGAGCCAAAGGTTGGGGGTTGTTCAACTTGCAAACCCTGGATGTAATAATGGATAATACGGATAGCAAATCCAATACGGTGTCTGTTGTTACCAAAACGGATGCTTTTTCAAATATGCTTTCCGAAATTGTGAATGATTCTTCTATTCGGCAAATCGAAACCTATAGTGCGGAGACCAAAAAATTGGCAGTTAAGGAGCAGGAAAAAAAGCCTACTGATTTGGCAAAGGTTCAGCAAGTACCAATTAGTCAAACAAAAACTGTTGAGGCAATTGTGCAAGTCCCCCAAGCCGTTAATCTTAAAAGCAATCCTACCACAGTGGCTGTGAGTGAGCAGCAGCCCATGTTGAATTATACAAAGTCTACCATCAATCGTAGTTTGATAAAAAAAGAGGAGGGTGGTACAACGATGATTTTTATTGATGAAAAAAATGGAAGCAAGGATACAATTAGCGTTTTCATTCCTGTTGATAAATTGCCAGTTTCGGTTGTTGAAGAAAAGCCTATTGTGGTGGCAGCGCCTCTACCGGAGATTCAGCCAACAGTTGTAGATAGAAAAGAAAATGTAGGAAATAGTCGTTTTCTTGATATTGAGCTACCTGTAAGTAATGGCCTTTCAGTGGAAAAAAAGCAGGTGCCCGAAAACGAGACCATTGAGAACAAGGAGTTGGTTAAGGAAGTTGTTAAAAAAGAGCTAGACAATGCTCCTTTAAAGGTGATAAAGCAGCCTCTAATGATTAATTCCGATTGTAAAATTCTTGCCACGGAAGAGGATTTTATGAAGTTGCGAAAAAAAATGGCATCCGCTAATAATGACGAGGATATGTTAAAGATTGCTAATAAATCGTTGAAAGCAAAGTGTTATTTGGTCGAGCAGATTAAAAATTTGAGCGTATTGTTTTTAAAGGATGCTGGTAGGTTTACATTTTTTGACAATGCTTATCCATTTGTCTTTGATTCACATAATTTCGGGATATTACAAAACCAGTTAATGGAAACCTATTATATCAATCGTTTTCAGTTAATGATTCGTCACTAAAAAATCCGCTCCGAAGGCATGGAATTGTGAAGGAGTGTAAAAGGTATTATGCTACGCTATTTTATAGAAGTTTTGTATAAAGGCACCCATTATGCTGGTTTTCAAATTCAGCAAAACGCCAATTCAATTCAGGCTGAAATCGAGCAGGCGCTTTCAATATTTTTCAAGGAAACATTTTCGCTTACTGGTTCTTCTCGAACCGATGCGGGGGTTCATGCATTCAGCAATTTCTTCCATTTCGATACCAATTGTTTAGCCGCCTATACTCCCGATCGATTAGCAAAGGTTGTGTATAATTTGAATGCTATTTTGCCAGATGATATTGTGATTAAAAAAATCCTTCTGGTTAAAAGCGATGCCCATTGCCGCTTTGATGCAATTGGAAGGAAGTATAAGTATTTTATTTATCAGTTGAAGGATCCTTTTTTATCTGACCGAGCGTTTTATTATCCATACCAGCTAGACATACAATTATTGAATGATGCCGCAAGGGCTTTGTTTTCGTATCAGGATTTTACAACATTTTCAAAACGCAATACGCAGGTTACTAATTTTGAGTGTAGAATAGTGAAAAGCGAATGGACTTTTGAAGGCAATTTGCTTGTTTACAATGTACAGGCCAATCGGTTCTTACGTGGAATGGTGAAAGGGTTGGTTGGCACCATGCTTAAGGTGGGTACAGGAAAAATGACAGTTTCAGCGTTTTGCGCTATTGTAGAGGGTAAGGACTGTTCTAGGGCAGATTTCTCAGTTCCTCCGCAGGGGCTATGTCTTGTAAATGTTGTTTATTAGCTTTTGGGTAGTTTTTCTGATCCATGCGCTCCGTTTTCTAGCTGGGTAGCAAGTGGTTTCCCTCATTATTCCTAAGTAATAAAATGAACAGCTAAAATAATTACAGAAGTCTAAAGTTCTGTTAGTCAGTGTAGGCAATCGTTTCAGTGTTATTTCCATTTTTTAAAGGCAGATGTGGGATCTTTTTTTTATAAAAAAACTTGGCTAGTATGCCATATCACGTTATCTTTGCCGTCCGCTATCAAAAAATGGCAGAAGTTCTTAAAAATCCAGCACAATAGATTTCAAACTTTTTAATAAAATAGTTGAAATAAAATTAGGTGGTAGTGCAAACAAACATACCTTTGCACTCCGAAATAAAAAATCGGAATTAGTTCATGTAAATATTTTCCTAAGTAATTCATTATCAATCAATAAAACGAAAGTTAGTTGAAAAGTAAAGAGTTTAAATTTGGGTAATAATAATAGTGTCATTAAGTTGACATAAAGTTCTTTGAAAGATTGGAAACAACAGCAAGAATCTTCGGATTCAAAAAAGCAGACGTAGCAAACAATAATTTAGAATTTGAATAATTAGTTTCTTCTTTGAAATTA
>JBIKOV010000003.1:0-47584 GCA_044357815.1 Ferruginibacter sp.
AATCCGATCTCCGGCTAATTTAACTGCTGCATGTTCCAGCGCCAATTGCCCTTGGGCAATTTCGAGTAAGTTTTCATAGTTGTATTCGGTGCCGTTGGCAAGTAAATATTCACGGGCATATTCTTTCACCCAACCTGTTTTATAGTGATCGGCCAACTGTGCGCACAAACTACTTTTACCGGTGCTTTCTGGTCCTAGCACTACCACTTTTATGATCATAATTTTTTATCCATTTTCCAGGAAGGGTTTGCCTTTATTATTTTTTTATAAATAACACAATCTTCATGGTGAGCACCGGGCAAATAGCCGGTACTTAATAAAAATTCATTGACTATTTCGCCACCTGTAAATCGAAAGGTTTTTTTGAAAAGCTTGGTCCATTCGACGCTGTTTTTTGGATGATGCAGATCGAGCCATTTTTTAAAGGATCCAAATTCTTTTTGAATGGCGATAATGGATTTTGCATTTTCAATTGCAGCATGCACCTTTAATCTGTTACGAATAATACCGGCATCATTTAATAGGCGCTGCACATCTTTACCTTTATATCCTGCTACCTTTTTGATATTAAAATCATCATAGGCTTTTCTGAAGTTATCCTGTTTTTTTAAGATGGTGGTCCAGCTAAGTCCCGCCTGATTGATTTCCAATACTAAGCGGCAAAACAATTCATTGTCATCATGAATTGGAAATCCGTATTGCTGATCATGGTATATTTTATTTACCATATGAACATCCGGCTTCATCTGTTTAATTGCTTCGCAGTAACTCATGGTCTATTTATTATGGTTGTTGCGGCACTGTTTTGACTTCTTCTTATCCATTCTATCAGTCCAAAAACTGCCATGATTAGCAGTATGAAATAATATACACTTGTAAAAACATAGTGTTTTACAAAGTACAAGGGGATGGATGCAATGTTGGTAGTGATCCACCAATACCAGCTTTCAATTTTTTTCTTTGTCATCAGCCACATTCCAGTAAAAGCGGAAGCACTTGCAAAAGCATCAGCCCAAGGAATTGCTTCTGGAGCAAAATTAGTTTTCAAATACGACAATGCATAATAGATGACTAGGTAAAAGGTAATAAAAAATCCTAGCTGTGTCACCCATTCCTTTTTAGTGCTGGAGGTTATTTGTAAAACCATATTTTTATTAGTGTCTTTTTTTGACCACCATATCCAACCATATACACTCATTACAGTATAATAAAAATTAACGCTTGCCTCACCCAATAGGCCGCTCTTAAAACTTAGGTAAATGTAAAAAATGGTGTTGACTAATCCGGTTGGGTAAACCCATATATTTTCTTTTCTTGAAAACCATACACTGATAATACCCGCAAGAACTGCAATATATTCTATCCAGCCGGTATGCTTACTATCCTCAATAAATGACAGGTATATTTCTTGTAAACTCATGTGTTAATTAATGAATCATCAAATTATAGCTTTACGGACAAATCGCGTTAGAAAAAATAAATCAATAGCGTTCATTAGAAGGTGTTATTGAAAAAATTTTCTTATTTCATTGAAAAGGGTTAAAGAACCGAATACAATCATTAATAGTGCAACCACGCTGCCGGCGATAAGATATCCTTTTGGGTGTTGATAGTTTTTCATGATACGGGCTTTAGTGGCAGCTATCAAAAGTATTCCGAGTGAAAACGCAAGAATGAACCCATTAAAAGCTCCTGCAAATATCAGCACTTTGATGGGCTTACCAAAAAATGAAAATATCAATGCGGCAGAAATGATAAATCCAATAATAAAATAATTTTTATTTTTATCAATAATTGGATGAAAAGATTGTGCAAAAGAAACGGAGGTAAAGGATGCGCCAACAATGGAAGTAACTGCTGCTGCCCAGATAACGATTCCAAAAAACTTATATCCTAAGTTTCCTGCCGCCAGATGAAAAACGGAGGCGGCTGGATTACTAGCATCAATTTTTAATCCTTGCATAACCACCCCAAGTGTTGCTAAAAATAATAGAATGCGCATAACGGAAGCTACTCCGATTGCAGTTAAGGCACTTTTGCTCACCTGCTGGACTTTGTCAACACCGCAGATACCGGCATCTAGTAAACGATGAGCACCCGCAAATGTGATATATCCGCCTATGGTTCCACCAACGATTGTTACAATTGACATAAAATCAATATTATCCGGAACAAATGTTTTATGTACCGCTTCACCAAGTGGTGGATGAGAGGCAATAACTACGTAGAGGGTTAACCCAATCATACCAAATCCAAGAATTTTAGAAATCCCATCCATTGCCTTTCCTGCATCTTTAAACAGAAAAATAAGAACACCAACGGCTGCACTGATTAGGGCACCCGTTACTACGTCTATTCCAAATAATACATTTAGTCCTAAACCACCACCCGCAATGTTCCCAATATTAAAAACCATTCCCCCGCTGATAATTAGTATCGAAAGAAAGCCACCTAGTCCCGGCATAAGCTCATTGGCGATAGTTTGTGCGGGCTTGCCTGCTGCCGTGATAATTCTCCAAACATTTACCTGAGCAATGATATCTACAATAATGGAGACCAATATAGCAAAGCCAAAACTAGCAAAAAGCTTTGCAGTAAACGTGGTGGTTTGTGTTAAAAAACCAGGCCCAATGGCAGACGTTGCCATTAAAAATGCAGCCCCGTAAAATACAGCGTTATTTTTTTGTTTCATTTTTTGGCGTTATTGAGATGCTGTTTTCACACAGCACCTTATGAATGTTTCTAGTAAATTCAACCGCTTGTTTTCCATCTCCATGAATGCAAATTGTATCTGCTATCATAGGTATTGTATCCCACCGTATTGTCGTTACTTTTTTTTGTAGTATGATTTGCAATACCTGTTCTATTGCAGCTCCTTCGTTTTCTATTAGCGCATTGGGCTGCGACCGGGGCGTTAATGATCCGTCTATTTGGTAATAGCGGTCTGCAAAAGCCTCCTGACAAGTATTTAGATTCATAGATTGTGCTTTTTCAATCAATTTGCTTCCGCTGAGCCCATATATCCATAATGAGCGGTCGGTTGCAAATACTGCTTTACAAATTGCGGAGGCAAGCAAGTCATCTTTGGCAGCCATATTGTACAGCGCGCCGTGTGGTTTTACATGATGTAGGCTAGCGTTGTTTTTGGCTGCAATATTTGAAAGCGTTGCAAGTTGAATTTTTATCATCTCTTCCACTTGATCGGGATGAAAATTCATATTGATTCTTCCAAAATTTTTTTTATCAGGAAACGAAGGATGTGCTCCTATTACAACATTGTGTTGTAAAGCAAGCTCAATGGTTTGTTGCATGGTAAACTCATCCCCCGCATGGTATCCGCAAGCAATATTTGCTGAGGATATAAAGGGCATAATAAGGGCATCGTTGTCCATTCCTTCCCCCATGTCACAGTTAAGGTCAATCGAAAAATGCATTGATATTGTTTTCTTGTAATAAATATAATTCCGTCGCTTCTTGAAAGCTAATGTCAACAAAGCGAATGGTATCTCCAGGCTTTAACTGCGCGATCAACGGAAGGTCTACTGCCGCAACCTGGGCTATTCTAGGGTAACCACCGGTGGTCTGACAATCGTTCATTAGAATGATTATTTTTCCATTGGGGGTTAATTGAATTGTACCCTTGTTAACAGCGGTTGAAAGCAGTTCGCTATCATCTTTTAGTTGAAGTTCAAGCCCTTGAAGATGATAGCCCATTCTGTCGAAGCGGGGAGAAAGCGTAAAGGGTTGTGAATAGAATCGCTCAATGCTTTCTGTTGTCATTCGAAGTTTTTCGGCTCCAGGCATCACCCTCACTACCGTTGATGTTGGGTAATTAGGAATGGGCATGGGTGCTGTAATTGTTTTTGATGGAAGGGTAAATAATTTTTCAAATTTCAATCTACCTTCTTTTTGTAATGGAGCGCCGATACCAGCCAGCAGACAAACACTTTTACTCTTCATTACTTCAGTTGCATCGAACCCGCCTCGAACGGCAATATAAGTTCTTGTTCCGTTTTGGTTATATATAATTTCTAGCACGTCGTTTTTTAATACTAGTAAAGGTTGGTAATATTTAATTTGTTGGCTATTGATAAAAGCGCTTCCACCGCCAGTAATTGCTATCACTGTTGTGTCATTGAATTTGAGCCGTAGTCCGCCTAGGGTGCATTCAATTGTTGTGGCATTTCTTTTGTTGCCAACCAACGCATTGGCAATACAATGAGAAACAATGTCCATTGCACCGCTTTCGGGAACCCCATAGGCTCTGTAGCCAACCCTGCCTTCATCTTGGATGGAGGAAAGAACTCCGGGTTTCAATACCAATGCATCATGGTTATGTTGCTCGTTATTAATAAAGATAAATGGCGGCCGATCTTTTTTAATGGAGTAATAAGTAGCTAACGATATTTCATAAAACCGAACCCTGTCGCCGGGATTCAATAAAAAAGGATTTGTTTTTTGGAGATCAAATAAACGCAATGGGGTTCGTCCTATAATTTGCCATCCTCCGGGCGAGGGTAGTGGATAAATACCGGTTTGTTTTCCTGCAATGCCAATAGATCCTTCCTCTACCAAATTTCTTGGTGTTGGTTTACGAGCAGTGGCAATGGAGTCTTCTACTTCTCCCATGTAGGCAAATCCAGGCAAAAATCCCATCATGTAAACCGTATATTCTTTTTGCTGATGAATTTGTATGACCTCTCTTTTTGCAAGCCCCCTTGCTTTAGAAATATAATCTAGGTCATATCCGAATTCATCATCGTAGCAAACGGGAATCGAAACCATTTTTCCGTACGTAATTTTTTTATTAGCAACCTTGAGCAGTAATTGTTTGATATATGTTTTAATAAAATCAACAGGGGCAATAGGGTTGGAAATAATCAGCTCAGGCCGAAAATAAATAGTTAGGGTTGAATAAGCCGGAACGGTTTCAATAAATCCGGTAAAAGGGTTTTGTGAAAGCAGGGTATTAAGTTGCTGTACTTGTTGAAAAATGGCCTCCTCCAGTTGGTTTCCCCAATCAACGGCAATAGCTGATTCGCAAATTGGATATATTTTTGGGCCCATCATATTTCTTAACGTGCTAAGGCATACACGGCAAAGCTTGCCAGCCAATGTTCGCCCCCATAATTTCCTGATACTACATTGGGTAAGCTGGCGGCAAGATGTCTGGCAGCTGCACGAAGCAATAAATTTTTTCTTTTATCCGAGGTTGGCAACAGGGAAGCAATGTCTTTCATACACCAGCTTCTGCTGAAACATAATCCGTCTAAGTGTACGATTTGAAAATCATTTCTATCTGAAACAACGGGCAGCAGAGCGATGTGCTCTAACGCCCCTTTACTGTAAAACTCATTCAGCCAAGTTATAAATTCATTTTTTGGTAAAACCCTTTTCATTAAATCGGATTCTTCAAGGGAGGGAGATAAAAAATCAGTTCCATCGGGCTCCCAATTAGCAGGGGCCTTTTTATCATTTTTGAAAAGCAGTAAGGCACTTTTTACCAACTTTTTTTCAAAGTCAACTTCACCAGCGGCTCTTGCATAATCAATTGCAAAGACCAAACCAAACGCGGTGTTAGGGTGAACGCCCGTGCGATTAGGATAGGTTTGCTTAGGTAAAAATTCTTTCCATGATGCAATCACTTTCTCAACCAACGGTTGTAAATTCATTTTCCAGTTCTTCGCATCCGCATCTTCCCAATTAATTAGTTCTTGCTGAAGCTTAAGCAACCAGGCCCATCCATAAGTACGTTCAAAGGTTTTTGATAATTTACCATCTAAATAATTCATTTCCTGAGCAATGCCTATCGTTGTGATATTTTTATTGAACAGCTCCCTTATCTGCGCAGCTTGCGGTAAATTTGGATATTGTTTTAATAGCCGGGCAAGCATCCAGTAACCATGTACACTGCTATGCCAGTCGAAACAGCCGTAAAAAACAGGATGCAATTGTTTGGGAGTAAGCAGCTGATCAATGTCTGAAACGGCGGTGTGACCGGTTTTATTAGGGTACTCCTGTTGCAGGCATTTCAAGGGCATCGATGCCAAATGAGCTGCTCCTTCTACAGTTAGCGTAATTACGGAACTGTCGGCGTTGATAGTAATAAAATCTTTCTTTTGGGCCGACACCCCTTGTAATCCAATGAAACAAAATAATAGAATAGCCTTGTTCATATTCCTGATTTTATTACAAGTTAAATTAAATGTAGTTCCCTTCCGCAAAAAAAAAGCACCTCCAATTAAGAGATGCTCAAATAGTATAATAGCTATATTTTTCTTATTCTGCTTCTGCTACCACTTCTTTCACTTCGGGAATCATTCTTTTCATCATTCCTTCGATACCTGCTTTTAAGGTAATCATGGAAGAGGGGCAACCGCTACAACTTCCCTGTAACATTAAATTTACGCGACCATCTTCGTAGCTTTTAAACTGTATGGCACCGCCATCCATTTCAACAGCAGGCTTTACATAATTTTCTAATAGTTCTTTGATACGTTTTACCACATCATCATCATCTGCGCTTACCTCATTGCTACTTTCCTGTTTCATAGAGGCTACCGCCTCTTCATTTACCACTGATTTTCCCTCTTCAAGGTATTCCTTCAAAAACAATTTGATAGTAGGAATCACATCCTGCCAATCATCCGTGCCGGTAGTTTTGGTGAGGGTGATAAAATTACTGGCTATAAAAACGGATTTAATAAAAGGGAAAGTAAACAATTCTTGCGCCAACGGCGAAGGGCTTGCACTAGTTTCATCCTGAAAGTCAATGCTTTTACCGGGATACAGCAATTTGTTGGCAACAAATTTCATTGTTTCCGGATTAGGGGTCATCTCCGTATAAATACTTATCACCGGATTACCTGTCTTTATCATAATAGTACATTTAAAAATTTCGATACAAAGGTAACAACAATGGCATAACAAAGGAATACCGGTAGTTTTTGTACCCCTTTTACGGGGTAATAATTTCCCATTTCGAAAATCGGTGTTCAACAATTGGCTTTCTAGCGATAGTAGGACCAGCCATTTGTTATTCCAGTATTCTCAGTTTTGCGTAATTGAGCATAATCTTTTTTTCACCATTCAGCTCAAACTGGACGGTTGCAATTGGATTGTGCGCAGCACCCTCCATTTTTAACACTTCGCCAAAACCGAATTTTTGGTGTTCCACTTTTTGTCCTGCTTGTAAATTACTGGTATCACTAGGAGCAAAGTCGGGCGATGGAGTATGCTCTTTTGTGGTAGGTCTTGTAGGAACCAAGTAGGCGGGCCTAGTTTTTTCTTCTTTTTTAGCTGGAGGTGGAGAGGATTTGTAGCTGCTGCCACCAGCCCCGTTTCGGTCGAATGAGCTGCCTCCCCAGTTATTGTTATGACCTCCTTGGTTGCGGATGCCTCCACCTGCAAAACTTTTATCAATGAAGTCGGCGGGCATTTCATCTATAAAACGGCTGGGTTCATTTTGCTGTAACTGACCAAAACGGTAGCGGGCGTTAGCATAGGTTAACCAGAGTTTTTTCTTGGCTCTAGTGATGGCTACATAAAATAGCCTTCTTTCTTCTTCCAGCTCTTCGCGGGTATTGATACTCATCCCGCTGGGAAAGAGGGTTTCTTCCAAGCCACCTACAAACACACAACTGAATTCCAATCCCTTTGCAGCATGTATGGTCATCAACTTAACACTGTCAGCATCTTCTTTATCGTTGTCCGTATCCGTTAGTAAAGTGATCTGCTGCAAGTAGCTTCCGAGACTCTTGTCGCCCACTTCTCCATCTTCCTCATTCATCGGGGTTTCTATAAACTCTTTGATTGAGTTCAGCAATTCCTGTACATTCTCATACCTTGCCAGTCCTTCGGTAGTTTTATCATTGAAAAGCTCTTTAACGATTTGTGTGCTTTTACCAACAATGACTGCCAGCTCATACGCATTTTTTTTCTCTAGTTCGCTTTGAAACATTTTCACCATCACTACAAATTCGCTGATAGCTTCTAGGGTGCCTGCTTTAAATCCATACAACCGAGCATTTTCAAGTACTTGCCATAATGTGATATTATTTTCATTGGCCGAAAGCACGGCCCTATCCATACTGGTTTTACCAATTCCACGGGTAGGATAATTAATGATCCGCTTCAAGGCCTCTTCATCATTGGGGTTTACTACCAATCGCAAATAGGCCACATAATCTTTTATTTCTTTGCGCTGATAAAAAGAGAGGCCGCCATAAATTCGGTAAGCGATATTCATACGGCGTAAGCTTTCTTCATAGCTACGGCTCTGGGCATTGGTTCGATATAAAATGGCAAACTCATGATTGAAAAAATGGTTGCGCAATTTTTCTTCCTGAATGGTGTCGGCTACAAATTTACCTTCTTCATTATCAGTAGCAGTGCGTACCAATTTGATTTTATCACCATCCCCCTTATCGGTCCAAAGTTTTTTGGGTAATTGATTTTTGTTGTTGCCAATAATTTCATTGGCTACATTTAATATGGTTTTGGTACTTCGATAGTTCTGTTCCAGCTTTACCACTTTTACATCATCATAATCTTTTTCAAATTGAAGAATATTTTCGATGGTAGCTCCACGGAAACTATAAATACTCTGCGCATCATCTCCTACTACACAAATGTTTTCGTGCATAGCACCCAGCAATTTAATGATCTCATACTGTGAGGTATTGGTATCCTGGTACTCGTCTATTAGAATGTACTTAAATTTCCGTTGGTATTTAATTAGGGCATCCGGATGGTGCTTTAGCAAGAGATACATTTTGAAAAGTAGGTCATCAAAATCCATGGCTCCGTTTTTGAAGCAGCGTTTGTTGTAGGCGTCATATATTTTGCCAATCATCGGACGGTTGGATCTTGCATCTTCTTGTTGAGTTGCCCAATCGTTGAGGTATTCTGCTGGTCCTACCAAGCTATTTTTGGCAGATGAGATTCTATTGTAGACGGTATTGGGTTTATAATGTTTGTCATCCAAGTCCATTTCCTTGATCACGGTTTTCAGCACGCTCTTGGCATCATCGGTATCGTAGATGGTGAAGTTGTTGGGATAGCCGATTTTATTGGCTTCGCCCCTTAGAATTCTTGCAAATACACTATGAAAAGTACCGATATATAAATTGCGTGCCTCAGCGTTGCCGAGGGTACGCTCAATACGTTCTTTCATTTCCTTGGCAGCCTTATTGGTAAATGTAAGTGCAAGAATATGGAATGCATCTACTTGGTGAAATCCCATTAGATGTGCAATGCGGGTAGTTAGCACCTTCGTTTTACCACTACCAGCCCCTGCAATAATCATTATTGGCCCATCCTTATGCAATACAGCCTCGCGCTGCGGCTCGTTCAATTCATCTAAATAATTTGCCATAGTGCAAAGGTACGAATAGCTTGATTGGGGTGGAATGATGTGGGAAAATATTTGCATATCGTTTCTTTTAGAGACAATGCTTCAAAACCTACTGGCCGTATATAAATGAAATGTTTTTTTCCAATTCTGATAGAAGGGATCATTAATTGTCTCCTTATTAATAAAAAGACTTTCTATGTTTAAGTAATAAGTGCCATTTAAACAATTATTAAACTGATAATCTTGTAATACCATTTAACTACCCTATATTAGCGCCTTTTAAGTAGATGCTGGTTATAAAAAAGAACGGAAAAGCAGATGCTAACATTAAAAAACAGCTTGTGTCTTCGCGTTTCATTCCTATTTAGCACTGCCGATTGGGCGCTATTATTTCTCCAGAGCTATTATAGTATCCGGCATTTCAGTAATATATTTTACTATAAACTAGATATATTTTTTAAAATCTCAACTTAATCTTTTACTATGGCAAAGTTCATTGATGCACGAAGGAACAAACAGCAGCTTTTCTTTTTGATTGCATTTTTATTTGTGGGAACTGTTTTCATCGCATGGAATCAGCAGGTGGTCGATAAAAGAATTAAGCAAATAGATCCTGCAAGAGCCGCTAGCATGGCAAAATCTATTGAGTCGCTTGTAAAGCCAGAACTAGCAGATGGTCTTTCCTTGAGTTTATGGGGCGTTGACTCGCTAGTTATTTCTCCTATCGCTATTGATATTGATGATAGTGGTAAAATCTATTATACTACTACAAATCGCCAAAAAAATTCAGAATTTGATATCCGTTCCCACAAGGATTGGGAGATACGGTCGATACAACTTCAAACGGTAGAAGAAAAGAGAGCTTTTCTTCATAAAGAATTGTCACCTGAAAATAGCAGTAAAAACGGATGGCTGAAAGATGTAAACGGAGACGGCTCTCATGATTGGAGGGATATGACATTGCAAAAGGAAAATGTTTATCGGCTTGAAGATAAAAATGGAGATGGGGTTGCGGATCAATCGCAGCTGGTAGTAGATGATTTTCATAATGAGGTAACGGATGTAGCCGGGGGATTATTGGTAAATGATAAGGATCTATTTGTAGCAGTGGGCCCCGATTTATGGAGGTTAAAAGATAAGAATGGAGATGGGATTGCCGATGAAAAAACATCCATTTCTCATGGATACGGGGTGCATGTAGGATTTAGTGGGCATGGCATGTCGGGCGTAGAAATGGGACCAGACGGCCGCATTTATTGGCAGATTGGCGATATTGGCTTTAATGGAGTAGACCAGACTGGTAAAAAATGGGAGCATCCGAATAGTGGGGTCATCGCAAGGTCAAATCCGGATGGCAGCGATTTTGAAATTTTTGCTGCAGGCTTACGCAATACCCATGAATTTGTATTTGATGAATATGCCAATCTGATCAGCGAAGACAATGATGGCGACCACGCGAGCGAAAGGGAAAGATTAGTATATGTAGTAAATGGATCCGATGCAGGATGGAGGAGTAATTGGCAATACGGAAAATACAATGATCCAGATAATAATGGATATAAAGTATGGATGGAAGAAAAAATGTGGATGCCCGGGTTTAAGGGACAACCGGCTCATATTATACCCTGTATTAGCAATTATGTGAATGGTCCAACGGGCATGGTATATAATCCTGGAACTGCATTAAGTCCGGCATATAAAAACACTTTTTTTGTAGTTGAATTTGTCGGAAATCCAGCTAAATCTGGCGTTTATGGATTTAAGTTAAATCCTAGTGGCGCTGGCTTTAAATTGGGTGACAATAAAAAGCTGGTGGGTGGCATTTTGGCTACGGGACTAGATTTTGGACCAGATGGAGCATTGTATATGGGAGATTGGATTGATGGATGGGGTACACATGATTATGGTCGTATTTGGAAGTTGGATGATAAACAGGGAGCAATACAAGCTGACCGGCAGAGGACAAAAACCTTGTTGGTAGCCGATCTTAGAAAATATGCCGATGCGGCATTGGGTGAATTATTGAATAATCCGGATATGAGGGTGAGGTTAAAATCACAATTTGAGCTGGTAAAACGCGGCTCAGCAGGACTGGTTGTATTTGAAAAAGCATTGGGGCAAACGGTTAATCAATTAGCAAGGGTACATGCAATATGGGGTATTAGCCAATTGGCCAGAAAAGATAAAAAAAAGGCAAGTTTATTATTCCCTTTTCTGAAGGACAAGGATACTGAAATCAGGGCACAATCTGCTAAGTGGCTAGGCGATATGCGCAGTAAGGAAGCCGGTAATTACCTGATTCCTTTATTAAAAGACACGAGTAGCCGCGTTCGTTTTTTTGCCGCGGAGGCGTTGGGGAGAGCAGCATATGAGCCGGCGATTCAGCCGATTATTGGGATGTTGCAACTCAATGATGATGCAGATGTTTACTTGCGTCATGCAGGGTGTTTGGCATTGTCTCGAATAGGGAAAGCGGCCCCACTGGTTGCTTTATCAACCAATTCATCCATTGCATTGCGAATTGCAGCGGTGGTAGCACTCCGAAAGATGAGGGATGCAGGAGTTGCAATATTTTTAAATGATGCAGATGAATTTGTTGTTACGGAAGCGGCAAGAGCTATCAATGATGATCTTTCTATTAAAGACGCTTTACCTGCCTTGGGAAGTCTTTTAAAAACAACTCATTTTACCAATGAGGCACTTATAAGAAGAGCGATCAATGCTAATTTGAGAGTGGGTACCGATGCAGCTTTACAAATCCTCCTTGACTATTCTGTCAATGAAGGGATGCCTGCAAAAATGCGTGCGGAGGCAATAGAAACAATCAGTACTTGGTCGAAGCCATCTGTGCTAGATAGGGTAGATGGAAGATACCGGGGGGCGGTCAATAAAAATCCAATATTGGTTACCACCAAAGCAAGTGCTCCACTTATGCAATTGTTGAGTAATAAAGATTTGGAGGTAAGAGTTAGCGCCGTAAGGGCAATTCGTAAATTGGGGATTGTGAAAGCATCTGCCAGTTTGCTTGGCTTGCTAAAAAGCGACCAGCAAGCATTGGTTCGCGCAGAATCATTGAAGGCGTTGGCAGCTATGAAAGATGGACAAATCAGCGAAGCTATTAAAGTGGCTATTGCGGATAAGGATAAAATAGTTAGGGTTGCAGGACTCGAACTCATTGGGAAGATGAATATACCCAAGGAGCTGATGGTTTCTCTTTTATTGGATGTTATTAATACTAAGACAGTACAGGAAAAACAGCAATCCCTTTTAACACTTGGAAAATTACCCATTGCCAATACCTTCCGGGGTTTTGATGGATTATTGGAAAAAATGGAGAAGGGTCAATTTCCTCCAGATATACAACTTGAGTTGGCTGAAGCAATTGATAGCACGCATTCGGTAGAATTAAAGGCAAAGTACAAAAAAATCAGCGCTACCCTATCTCCCGATGTGTTAGCTGCAGAATATGCAGGTAGCTTATATGGCGGAGAACCGGAGTTGGGTAGGCGGCTTTTCTACAATGGTAAAGTGTCCCAATGTATGAAGTGTCACTCTTATGGTGATATTGGAGGCAATGCAGGCCCCAGGTTAAATGGGGTTGGAAAAAGACTCACCCGCCAATTGATACTTGAATCCCTCATTAATCCAAGTGCGAAATTAGCTCCGGGCTTCGGTGTGGTTACTGTTACGCTCAAAAATGGCAAAACGGTTGCTGGGATTTTCGAAGGAGAAAATAACACCAGTCTTACAATAAAGGAAGGTAATCAGCCAAATGAAGTGATTCAAAAAGAGCAAATTGTAAAAAGAGTAAATGGGGCATCGAGTATGCCAGAAGTAAAATACTTACTTTCTAAAAAGGAAATTAGGGACCTGGTCAGCTTTTTGGCGACTTTGAAAGAGGATTAATGACCATCAGCTCCTCCAGAAGCCCTTGCTTTTAATTTAAGTGCAAGGGCTTTTGGAGTTCCGGTAACCCCGTCAGCGGTGGTTGAATAAAACTTTCTGCTCCTATTCAAGGGCCATGATTAACCGCCGACGGGGCTTAAAGCCGCCGTCGGGGTGGAGAAAAAGGGTTACCGCCGTTGTTCCTACTAGGTCGGTATCCCACCAACCGGTGACATTAACATAGGTTGATGAATGTAAAATGAACATTTGACCACAATTTGCTAGGCATTCAATTAAAAATTGCCTCTCGGAATGTACTTGAAAAAAAGGCTATATTAATGATGTGGCAATAATGGGCAAATTAGGTTATGATATTGTGGTAGATAAATTGAGTTAAAAAGATCTGCAATTCAACCAACGGGCGGAAGCAACGAGTCTGTCTATTAGTGATCTTGTTTGGTATGATGATCTTTATCGATTGGTAAATCCAAATCAAAATCCAATGGCATCACTGATGTTTGCTAGTGTTGATAAAAGCCGGGCAGTAATATTTAACTATCTTACCAATACCCGATTTATGCCATCTGCATCCCCCACCCCCATTCAGCTAAAAGGATTAGATGGGGCTAAGCATTATACGGTTAAAGAAATCAATCTTTATCCTGTAGCCAAATCATCCATCAATAAGAGCAATGAATATTCAGGCGAATTTTTGATGATGGTACGAATTAATCCTGATGTAAACGGAAGAAGAACCAGTGTAATATTGGAGATCAACGAGGTGAAAAAATAACAAATTAAGTGCAGGGCCGATTCAACTAACCTATGCTGCACTTGTATAGAATTTATAAATCGGATGTTAAAATGAGGTAGTGGAATATTTCAACACCTTTTCCTTCGATGTTGTCAAAAATAAAAAGCAGCAAAAACCAAGTAAGCAGCAGTTGGTATCCATTGCCAATTTGCCCGCCGAAAAATCGTTGGCAGAAATGCTAAAGCATGATAAATGGTTTGGCAGGCCATTTTCATAAACGCCCCATTCAGCAGCGTGATTATTTTGTAAGGCGTACTGGTATTTTTTGGTGCCAATAACTAGGCTACCATATTTGGGATGAAATTTATCGTGTACCAAGTTGCCAATTTCCATACCATATTCATTTTTAAAAATGGTTTTGCCACTTAGAGAACCGGCGCTTTCGAAATAAAATAATCGATGCTGATTTTCGCAGCTGATTCTAGCAGATTGGTGTCGGGGATTGAACTTAATAATAACTTTGCAGTCACCCTTATCCATTAAACGATATTCCATTAAGGAAAATCGTTCGATATTAATTATTTCCCAATTCATGCCTTGGTTATTTAGAGTACAAGAATAGGTTTTTATCTAGCAATATAACTTGTTGGAAGAGAGAGTAACAATTATATAATATTAGAGGGGAATATTTTCTATTAATCGACCTTTTGAAGTTAATCTGCATGGCGGTAAGGCACCTAAATTTCTGCCTGTTATATTTAAACTATTGATATACAAGCCTTTATATAATTAAAAAGCTGTAAACGGGCAGATTAAGCAGAAAAAAAAGAATAAAAGGGAACAAAAGAGTAGAATATCCCCAATTTTTGTTTAGCCATTTCACACCAATTCCGCCAAAATATACCATAGAAAGCTAAAAAGTAACACTTTGTGGTATTGTTTTATTGAATAAACTGTCTTCAATTTGCAATATCAAATTTGAGAGAAGAATTTGCTAACCACCCAACAATACAAAATTTGCCCGTTTTAATCCCTAGATACCCATCAGGGTTGGTTTAAAAGAAGGCAATTTTTCTCATTCTATTGCAGACCCTATCCAGAAAAACTGGATAGGGTTTTTTGTTAAAAAAGGGCTTCGCTAAAAATTTTACTAAAAAAATGCTAAATAAATTAGTGTTAATAAAAGAAACTTATTATCTTTGTCTCGGAGTTTATTTTTACAACGCATAACCAGATACATCACTTAAAAAACTACAACAATGAGTAACGCAGAAAAATTGAAGGCACTTAAATTGACAATGGACAAAATCGACAAGGATTTTGGCAAAGGATCAGTAATGATAATGGGTGATAAGCCACATGTGGAACAAGAAGTAATATCAACCGGTTCGCTAGGGTTGGATGTGGCATTGGGAATTGGTGGATTACCGAAAGGAAGAGTAATTGAAATTTATGGTCCGGAGAGTAGTGGAAAAACGACAATCGCTACGCATGTAATAGCGGAATCACAAAAAAAGGGTGGCATGTGTGCATTTATAGATGCCGAACATGCTTTTGATAGCGCCTATGCACAAAAACTAGGTGTGGATATTGACAACCTGCTAATTTCTCAACCCGATTATGGTGAGCAGGCGCTAGAGATTGCGGATCGTTTAATCCTGTCGGGTGCTGTTGATGTGGTAGTGATTGACTCGGTAGCAGCATTGGTACCCAAGAGTGAGTTGGAAGGAGAAATGGGTGACAGTAAAATGGGATTACATGCAAGATTAATGAGTCAGGCTCTTCGAAAGCTGACCGCTACTATTTCTAAAACCAATTGCTGTTGCATTTTTATCAATCAGCTAAGAGAAAAAATTGGCGTAATGTTTGGCAACCCCGAAACTACTACCGGTGGTAACGCGTTGAAATTTTATGCTTCTGTAAGGTTGGATATTCGTCGTATGGCGCAGATCAAGGATGGCGACGAAGCAATTGGAAACCGAGTAAAGGTAAAAGTGGTAAAAAATAAAGTGGCTCCACCTTTTCGCCAGGCTGAGTTTGATATCATCTTTGGGGAAGGTATTTCTAAGACAGGAGAAATTATAGACATGGGCGTAGAGCTGGGCATTGTTCAAAAAAGTGGCAGCTGGTTTAGTTATGATACCAATAAATTAGGACAGGGAAGGGACTCTGTAAAACAATTGTTGAATGACAATCCGGAAATGGCGAAAGAGATAGAAGCAAAGATTAGGGCTAAGATAGCAGAAAACTTGGTTGCGTAAAATTGACTATTTATTATGGGTTAGTAAATACAAGCCATTCCGAAAGGGATGGCTTTTTTTATCGGTTGCCCATTTTTAATTTTGAGAATGAATGTTTAAGAGAATGGTTTATGAGGACTAAATGGCTTCTATGAACAAATAGCCTATTCGGATTTTAGATTCATTCAATTTCAAATTCCAAAATAGTAAAAATTTGTAGTTTTGAATCATTCCAAGATGGCAATTTTTATTACATTCGTAGCTGTATGGCATGGAGAATGGAGTCGACTTTATTTATTTTTGTTGAATCATTTAATCAGTTTTATACGAATGAGTTTGCATTTCAGTGAAAATTATATTCTTGAAAACGACAGGGTAATTCTAAGACCCTTAACGCTTGCTGACTTTGAAAATCTACTTCCATTTTCAATACATGAGCCTGAAATATGGACCTACTCCCTAGTGCAAGCAATTGGGGAGGAGGGGCTAAAAAATTATTTAGAACTTGCTATGGATGCAAGAAAATTAGGAAAGGAATATCCATTTATTGTATTTGATAAACGAACCAAGCAATTTGCTGGAAGCACCCGATTCTATGACATTCAACCAGCTAATCAATGCTTGCAACTTGGTTTTACATGGTATGGGAAACAGTTTCAGGGTACAGGTCTTAATAAGCATTGTAAGTTGCTTATGTTAACATTTGCGTTTGAACAATTGGGCATGCAGCGGGTAGAGTTTAGGGCCGATAGTAATAATGAAAAAAGCATCTTCGCAATGAAAAGTATCGGCTGTACAATCGAGGGAATTTTGAGGAGTAATGGAATTCGTCCCGACGGAACTAGAAGAGACAGTATTGTATTGAGTATTTTAAAAAATGAATGGGAAGGTGGATTGAAACCCGCATTAGTAAGTAGACTAATAGACAATGTTTAAACAAAATGATTCCGAAAAAATATCGATCAGTACATTGCCGGATTTCCTTAATCTACTCAGGCGATTTTAATGAGATTGCGATTGGCAATAAAAAAATCAGTAACCGATGCAGAAGAAGCCATTAAATATGGCATTCTAACTTTTACTTTAAGGGGCGACCTAGTGCACTTTGCAGCCTATAAAAATCATATTCGATTTTATCCCACACCTTCTGTAATTATTAATTTTTCTTCTGAACTAACAGGATATATAACATCTAAAGGGGCCATCCAGTTTCCTATTGGCAAACCGATTCCGCTTTCCCTAATCAGTAAAATGGTTAAGTTTAGGGTACAATAACAATTGAAAAAGTCTCCAAAAAAAAGTGCTAACTAAATTGAATGCAGCAACTGTTTGCCCTATCATCTATGTAACTGTAAGATCAATCTGCAAAATTTGACCATTACCGAATCTTCTCCACATTGGAATGCTGCCTATGATATTTTGAAATCCATAAGGGATACAAGTAATTCAATCTTTCTTGATTGCAATCTTGGGGTTTCTTGTTCCTAATATTAATAAAAAACCTTTTCCCTGCTTATCTTTGCATCATGATTAAAAACACTTTGTTAAAAGCAACTGAAGCCGGTGCAAATGAGTTACAGCGCTTTTTTAATGGAACTTTTAAAATTACCAATAAAGAGGGAATCAATAATCCAGTAACGGAGGCAGACCATGCTTCTGAAAAAGCTATTTTTGAAGTAATTCGAAAAGATTTCCCCGATCATTTTATTTTAAGTGAAGAGGCGGGGGAAATAAAAATGGACAGTGAGTATAAATGGATTATTGACCCAATAGATGGCACGGTCAACTTTGCTAATGGGATTCCTCTTTGCTGTGTAAGCATTGGTTTGGAGCACAATGGCACCATCATTATGGGTGCGGTGTACAATCCTAATATGAATGAATTTTTTTTCGCAGAAAAAGGGAAGGGTGCATTCCTCAACAATCAACCTATTCATGTAGGTAATAAAACAGCTGTGATGGACAGTTGCCTTGCTACTGGTTTTCCATACACCTATCAAGATAAGCCGATTAGTAGTTTGGATGTATTCAACACCTTAATTCGAAAAGGTGTTGCCCTTAGAAGGATAGGAAGTGCAGCGCTAGATCTTTGTTGGGTGGCAACGGGCAGGTTTGATGGTTTTTATGAACATGTGCTTCAAGCCTGGGACAGCGCGGCAGGATTTTTAATGGTGGAAGAAGCTGGAGGAAAAGTAACCGACTTTGATGGCAATCATTATTCTGTATACCAGCCCCAATTACTTGCCACCAATGGAAAGATTCATGACGAAATGTTGATGTTAATTAATCGTCCGCTAGAGTGGTAATGGTAATCAAGTAAATATAATTTTATTACTGCTTGTTATTTTTCAATCGAAGGGTAGCTTGAACCCAGTAACTTAAATCATTTAAAACATCCCCAACAATGAGTAACGAGCGTACGGAAATATCTTCTCTAGGAGAGTTTGGTCTTATTGACCATCTTACACAAAACAATGAAACCAAACTTGCTTCCACTATTTTGAGCGTGGGGGATGATGCAGCTGTGATTGACCATTTTGGCAAGCAAACCGTTATTACTACCGACATGCTCGTAGAAGGAATTCATTTCGACCTCATGTACACTCCTCTCAAACACCTGGGCTATAAAAGTGTAGTGGTTAACCTTAGTGACATTTATGCCATGAATGCGATACCCACGCACGTTACCTTAAGCATTGCTTTCAGCAATCGCTTTAGCCTGGAGGCAATGGATGAGTTTTACGAAGGCGTATATGCAGCCTGCGAAAAATACGAAGTGGATTTGGTGGGCGGCGATACTACCTCTTCTCAAAAGGGATTTGTGATTTCTATTACTGCCATAGGCGAAGTGGTGCCTGATAAATTTGTAAAAAGAAGTACTGCACAAAAAGGAGATTTATTATGTGTGAGTGGTTTTGTAGGAGGCGCATTTTTAGGCTTAACAATTTTGGAAAGAGAAAAAAGAATTTTCACAGATACCGGTTCTCAGCCCGATCTTGAAGACCAAGCATATATTGTAGGGAAATTATTGAAACCTGAAGCAAGAAAAGATATCATTGAATTTTTTGCAACCAGTGAAATTACTCCTACCGCTATGATTGATGTAAGTGATGGCCTTAGCAGCGAAGCACTACATATATGCAAGCAAAGTAATCTAGGCTGTGTTATTTATGAAGATAAAATACCCGTGCATGAAGAAGCGCGACAATTTGCTTACAAGCTTGAGCTCGATCCTACCGCATGTGCATTAAGTGGTGGCGAGGATTACGAATTGTTGTTTACATTGTCACAAACGGATTATGATAAGATTGTACTGAACGAGCAAATTAGTGTAATTGGATATATGACAGAACCCGAAGAAGGCACCCATATCTTAACCCGTGGAGGCAACAAACATGCATTGGTAGCACAGGGTTGGAATCACCTCAAAAGCTGATTGGATGGCCCCATTGACATTGGTTGAAGTAAAATATTGATCCCCCGGAATACCCTTATTCATGCAAAAGGAAAATTTCTTACTGTGTATAATTTGCTTGCTGCTATTGATGGGCTGTTATACCAGCAAGCATTTTGACCCAGGTAAAAAGTTTGCAAAAGAGCACCTGCAGCAGGACTTTTCTTTGCTAAGAAATATTTTGGAAAAAAAGCATCCTGCCCTTTACTGGTATACTCCAAAGGACAGCATGAATTTTTATTTTGACAGTCTCTATCATACGATTACCGATTCAATGACGGAAATTCAGTTTGGCTGGAAAGTGCTAGCGCCGCTCACCAATAAAATTCATTGTGGCCACACCAGCTTTGGCATGAGCAAAAATTGGAATCAATTTATTAGAGGAATGAGAATACCATCTTTTCCTTTGTTTGTAAAAATTTGGGGAGATACAATTGTGGTAACAGGTAAGCTAAACCGAAGGGACAGCCTCTTTAAAGTAGGCACTTTACTAACCTCAATAAATGGTGTTGGCAATAGGGACCTAGTCCATCACATGTTGCAATACCTTCCATTGGATGGATATTCAGACAATGTAAATTATATCCGTCTCAGTAGCAATTTCCCTTTTTATCATCGGTCTATTTTTGGCATTCACAACAATTATCGTGTAGGCTATATAGATAGTAATGGAAATGCAAAAACCGTTTTATTGCCAATGTACAATCCCCTCATAGATACAGTTGGTAATCAGCAAAGATTATTGCGACTGCATAAGCCTTCCCTTCAAAAAATCAAGAGAGAAAAAAGATTGGATGAACGATCGCTGGTGATAGATACAAGTTCTCGAACGGCCACCCTGATACTGAATACTTTTTCAAATGGAGAATCCCGGCATCTGAATGCCTTTCTCAACCAATCCTTTAAAAAAATCAGCCAACAAAAACTCAGTCATTTAATTATCGATCTGCGAAGCAATGGTGGCGGCGATGTGCCTTTGTATGTAAAACTTTCACAGTATATTAGGAATACCGAATTTAAGGTGGCAGACACGGTGTATGCAGTTGCTAAAAATCTAGCGCCATTTTCTGCTTATATCAAGGAAGGGTTTCTGAATAATCTTGCATTATTTTTTCTTACAAAAAAACACCCCGATGGCAATTATCATTTTGGGTATTGGGAACGACATTTATATCAACCAAAATCCAAAAATCATTTTAACGGGCAGGTATATGTGCTCACGAATGGCCCTACCTTTTCTGCATCCACTCTTTTTTGTAATGCGGTAAAGGGACAGGAAAATGTAATGCTCGTAGGAGAAGAAACTGGTGGCGGCTGGCACGGAAACAGCGGCATAATAATTCCCGATATTACTTTGCCCAACACCAAATTAAGGGTTCGGCTGCCACTATTTAAAATAGTTCAATACAAACATGTTCCAAAGGATGGAAGAGGAATTATGCCGGACATTTATATTCCACCCACGCTACAAGGGGTTCAAAAAAACATCGATCGAAAAATGCAATCGGTGAAAGAATTGATCCGGATGTCAAATAAAGCGGATAGTATAAAACTAACTACCGAAAATTAAAATCATCCGCATCTTTCCAAAAAGGAAATTTTTTACGCACATCGTTCAACCATTCTTTTTGGAGTGTAATGGTAAAAATATCTTCTTCATCTGCCATATGATATAGCACTTCACCAAGAGGGTCTATCACCAAACTATTACCGCTGTGGCTAACATTATTTCCATCCACGCCCACTCGGTTTACACCTATCACATAACATTGATTTTCTATGGCCCTGGCACATAGCAAGGTTTTCCATGCATGGCTTCTTCGCTCAGGCCAGTTGGCTACATAGAGTAAAACATCGAATTCCGGCCTTGCATCGGGGGATATCGGTGACTCTTCTTCCATGGACTTTTCTATTGGTATTTTTCGGTTTCTTGCCCACACGGGGAATCGCAGATCATAGCAAACCTGTAAATTTATTTTCCAACCTTTTACAGATGCAATGAGCCGCTTATTTCCTGCTGTGTAATATTTATCCTCTTGGGCCAATCCAAATAAATGTCGCTTGTCATAGTACCCAAACTCTCCGTTTGGCAACATCCAGATGAGTCGATTATAGAACTGCTCATTTTCTTCAATAATCAAACTGCCAGTTAAAATTATTTTATTGGAGGAGGAAATTTCTTTCATCCATTGCACGGTTTCACCATCCATCGTTTCGGCAAATAATTTCGGCTGCATACTAAAGCCGGTGCTGAACATTTCGGGCAACACAACGATTTCAGTTTTTTCCTGCAATCCATTTATTTTTTTTCCTAACAACTGCAGGTTAGCATTTTTGTTTTCCCAAGCAAGGTTGGTTTGGAGCGTAGTGATGGTAAGGGGTGCCATTTAGTGGAATTTGATAACAAATGTACAATATATAGGGACTAAGCAGAGTGCCATTTTATTTTATCAATTTAATTAGTACTTCTTGGATTAAGTCTCCCTCATAGCCTTTCAGCCTTAAATGGGTATGTAATTTTTTCTTTTTTGCAAATAAATTTTTCTCATTTTTTAGTGAGCTAAATTTTGCATCGGCCAGTTTGGATAAGGTGGCTAGGTAATCGGAGTCATTGATGGCAAATAGCGCTTTTTTGATACAGTACTCGCTGACATTTTTTATCTTTAATTCATATTTAATTTTGATGCGCCCCCATTGCTTTATTCTAAATTTACCTCCCGCAAATTGAATTGCAAACCGTTCCTCATTTAGAAAATTTTCTTCAATCAGCTTACTGATTATTTCTTCTGCCTCCATGGTAGTCAAGCCAAATCCATACAATTTTTCTTTTATCTCACTATGACAGCGTTCCTGATAAGCACAAAACTGTTTAATTTTTGGAAGCGCTTGTTGCGGTGTGAATTTTTGCAAATACATAGGTTACAAAATTAATCGCGGACAGATATAATCCAAGCCTTTTTTCAGTATTTACCAAATTATCATCTTTCAATGATTAGGGCTATTTCATGGGATTAATACTAGGGCTAAAATTATAGGGGTCCGAAGGACTTAATATGCCAGAACGAATAAATTATTTTTAATATATCTTCCTGTTTTATTGGAGATTAACCTCTGCTAGCCGGGTTGTTGATATTATCTTGTTTGATTAGCCACAAAGATTTTATCTTTGGTAGATATATATAAAACAATATTATGAAGTTTATCGTCTCATCTTCGGCCTTACTCAAACAATTACAGCAGATCAATGGTGTAATTAATGCCAATACCGTATTACCCATATTAGAAGACTTTCTATTTGAGATTGAGCGCAACAAGTTAACCGTAGTGGCAACTGACTTAGAAACTGTGATGAAGGTTCATATGGATGTGGAGGCTAAGGACAGCGGAAAGGTCTGTATTCCTGCTAAAATTTTAATGGATTCGCTAAAAAACATTGCAGAGCAACCACTGACTTTTACCATCGATAAAAATTTTGGAGTTGAAATTACTAGTGACAACGGAAAATATAAAGTGATGGGCGAAAATCCGGATAATTTTCCTAAAGAGCCAGTAGCGGATGATGCCAATTCTTTTAACATGACCTCCTCTGCATTGGTTTCTGCAATTAATAAAAGTTTGTTTGCAGTAAGCAGTGATGATCTTCGTCCAGCTATGACGGGTGTATTTTTTGAATTGGATAAAAAAGGACTTACTTGTGTTGCAACGGATGCGCATCGCTTGGTAAAATATAGGAGAACAGATGTCAGTTGCCCTAAAACGGATACGTTTATTGTTCCCAAAAAACCATTGAACTTGTTAAAAAGTGCATTGCCGGACAACGATGATGAACTAACGTTATCGTATAATAGCAATCATTTGTTTGTAAAGCATGGTGGAACAGAATTAGTTTGTAGATTGATTGATGCGCGTTTTCCGGATTATAAAGTTGTGATACCTGTAGACAATCCATATAAATTAGTGTTGAACAAAAATGATTTTCAAAGTGCGCTTCGCCGGGTGAGTGTATTTAGTAATAAGAGTACTAACCAGGTGGCACTTACCATCAGTGGAAGTGAATTGCAACTGGCTGCCCAGGACATTGACTTCAGTTTTGAAGGCAATGAGCGAATGAGCTGCCAATATGATGGAGAGGATTTACAAATTGCATTCAATGCAAAATTTCTGATTGAAATGTTGAATGCCGCCGAAACAACGGAAATTATTATTGAGTTGAGTACTTCAACCAAGGCAGGCATTATTAAGCCAACTGAGATGGAGCCGCACGAAAATTTATTGATGTTGGTGATGCCACTGATGTTGAACAATTAATCACTGCTTCAAAATTCTCGGAGCGGGTTTATTGAAAATATTTGCTATAATATCTTTAACACAATAGGATTTGCCTAAAAGCAAATCCTATTGTGTTTTAGGAACAAAAAATAATTTGCCGCAGATTTGCGCAGATTCCCCCGCAGATTTACGCTGATATTTAATTCGCTTCGATTATGCTTACCCTAATCTGTGCTATCTGCTGTATTTCAACTGCTCTTATCATCTGGAAAATCAAAAAATGCTTCCTGCAGATTTTACCTAGCTATTCTCATTTATTTTGATGACCTTGTGGGTTAAATAATATTATTATGATCTTAATCATTCTGGGAATCTTTCTTTTTTTTGCTGTCACTGCCATAGCAAAAAACAACCCCGCTACTGCTAAGTTTACAGGACCAGGACGAATTGTAGCAATTTTATTAGTGTTCTTGGGTATCACCAGTTCTTGCATCAAACAAATCGATGCCGGAGAAATTGGCGTTAAAGTATTATTTGGAAGTATTCAAAAGGATGTGATGATAAGCGGCCTCCATTTTATTAATCCATTATTGGATGTAAAAAAGTTGGACGTCAAAACACAGAACTACACGATGAGTGGAGTGCATGATGAAGGCGACAAGTCTGGGGATGACGCCATCAAAGTGCTTACCAGTGATGGTTTGGAAGTGACTATCGATCTTACTGTATTGTATCGAGTGGTATCGGTAGATGCTCCTAGGTTGCTAAGCGAAACGGGGGAGGATTACCGGGATAAAATTGTTCGTCCGATTACCCGTACTAAGATTCGAGATAATGCAGTTTACTACCAAGCCGTAGATTTATTTGGCTCAAAAAGGGATGAATTTCAGCAGCGAATTTACAAAACGATTGAAGATGATTTTAAGAAACGCGGCTTAATGCTGGAACAGTTGCTGGTAAGAAATATCACTTTGCCCAATTCTGTAAAAGCCTCCATCGAATCAAAAATCAATGCGGAGCAAGATGCAAAAAAAATGGAGTTTGTACTGCAGAAAGAGAGGCAGGAGGCAGAACGAAAAAGAGTAGAAGCGCAGGGTATTGCAGATTATCAAAAAATCATCAACACCGGCCTTACCAATCAGCAATTGCAATATGAGCAAATTAAAGCAATGCAGGCATTGTCGCTTAGTCCTAATGCAAAAGTGATTGTTATGGGAAAGGGAAATACACCCCTGATTATTGACGGGAAACAATAATTTTTTTCAGCAAAATAAAAAACCAGGACAATACAATGTCCTGGTTTTTATCTTTACAAACTTTAAGCATCTTAAGTCAACGACAACTTATTTTTGGATCATATCATTTAAATGAACAGTATGAATTTGGTCACAGTAAAAACATTTGACAATTATTTTTCTGCCAATATCACTTTAACCAAATTGCATGCTGCAGGTGTGGAGTGTTATTTGAAAGATGAGTATACTGTTACGCTAGATCCTATTCTATCCAATGCAATTGGTGGCATTAAACTGGTGGTTAAATTGGAAGATGAAATAGTAGTCAAAAAATTATTGGAAGCCTATGAACAGGATTATTTAAAGGCCGCTACCTGTCCAAAATGTGGTAACAATAATTTTACATATTTGACAAAACCTGGAGCCACTAATTATTTAACCGCTTTGTTAACCTGGATTTTCTCCAGTTATGCGGTTGCGCCCTTTTATGTATATCATTGTGAAAACTGCGGATATGAATGCGAACGATTACCTGAAAAAAGCATAGAGGAGTTGGAGAATTAATTTGTTATCCTTTTTCCAATATTTTTTATTTCACGGGTACACATTATTGCTAACTTTGAGCATAATATTTTTTTATAATGAATCAAATTGCGTTGATACCTGCCCGTTATGCAGCCACCCGTTTTCCTGCTAAGCTGATGCAATTGCTGGGCGGCAAGTCCGTCATTCGGCATACGTACGACAATACAGTCGCCACTGGATTATTTGATGCGGTGGTGGTGGTAACAGATAGCGATATCATTTATGATGAAATTGTGGGCCATGGAGGAAAGGCAATAAAAAGTATTGGGGAGCATGAAAGTGGTAGCGACCGTATTGCGGAGGCGGTGGCAGGAATGGAGGTAGATATTGTAGTAAATGTTCAGGGCGACGAGCCTTTTGTGCAAAAGGAACCGCTTGAAAAATTATTACAACTGTTTGAAGGAGAAATAGGAAAAAACGTGCAAGTGGCATCTTTAATGCAGATAATGACAGACCCAAAGTTGATTGAAGATCCTAATTATGTTAAAGTGGCCGTCAACAATAATATGGATGCATTATTCTTTAGCAGAAGCGTTATTCCTTATCATCGTGACAAAATAGCAACTCCTATCTATTATGAACATATCGGGGTATATGCTTTTCGTAAGCAAGCGCTGATGAATTTTACTAGCTGGCCAATCACACCATTAGAGGCCGTCGAAAAAATTGAGTGTCTTCGATATTTGGAAAACGGGGTAGCTATCAAAATGGTCG
Source organism: Ferruginibacter sp. (assembly GCA_044357815.1). Classification (GTDB taxonomy): domain Bacteria; phylum Bacteroidota; class Bacteroidia; order Chitinophagales; family Chitinophagaceae; genus Ferruginibacter. The sequence continues at coordinate 26,492 of JBIKOV010000003.1, forward strand.
TAACAGAATATATGGGTGTAGAAATAGATACCCCCGAAGATTTAATCCGCGCAGTAAAACTATTGTAATTAGGAAAAGCTGAATAGTCAAGTTAAGTCAGTATTAGAAGGTAATAGTTTTTAATAGACCAATTTTTATTTTTGTGTATGCTACAATCTCTTAAATCACCAATCAGGTAAAGATAAAAGACTATGTTGCAAATACTTATTTTTTTCGACCTACAAAACGGATTACGGAGCCTTTACCATTGTGGAATAACCCTTCATTCAACTCGATTTCTTTTTCTTCTAGTTCTATGATTTCATAATTAGCGAAGTCTGATTTAATCTCGTCAATAGAGAACAACTGGGCAATATCTTTTGGGCCGCCCACTTTTTCGTTTTTACGGATATAATCAATATGTCGTTTACTAAAGGCTTCAAAAATAATCATTCCGTTTTTCCGTAAATATTTGTCAAGTGTATGGTGGTAAATCGATTTGAGGTCAGCTGGAAAGTGGGCATAAATTAGTGCAATGGTATCAAACTGATTGTTGCTATATTCCAATGTTTGTAATTCGCCCACTTGATAATTGATACTTACCTGGTTAGTTTCGGCAAGCCGTAAGGCTTTCTTTTTTCCTTCAATGCTAATATCAAATGCTGAAACTGTCCAGCCAAGTTTTGCAGCAAAAACGGCATTGCGTCCTTCTCCTTCTGCAGGGAAAAGTATTGCTCCAACATTTACTTGCTCCAACTTTTCTTTTAAATAGTTGTTAGGTTGTTCTCCATAAGCAAACTCATCTTTACTATATCTTTCGTTCCATCTATCAGTCCAATTATCATTCATATGTTTTTCTATTTAATAAATTAGTTGGGCATATCCTTTTACAGCTGTCATCAGTCGCAAACTGTAAAGGATGAAATTACGCGGCGATATCTATAGTTAAGGGTTTCAGTAAGTTCATTTTTCCAGCGGCTGAAAATACTACCGCTCAATGATTTACTGTTTACTTTTCATCCACTTCATGGCAAAATAGATTCCGCATATTATACCAATGAAAATAATGGTGGAAAGAATTTCCCATTTGTCTAAACTAGTTAACAACCAAGTAATGGCCGCTATTCCAACAAAGGGCACAAGCAATCCACCGGGAGCCTGGAATGTTTTTTCTGTTGCAGTTTGTTTATTCTTTCTTAATTTAATGGTGGCTAAAATAACAGCAAGATAAATAAGCAGGATAGCGGCACTTGCCAATATTGCGAGCTGTTTAAATCCTCCGGAAATGGAAAAAATAAAAATCAGCGCGCCATAGGTGATGATTGCCAAATGTGGGGTAGCAAATTTGGGATGAACCTTACCTAAGAATTTCGGGAACATTCCATCATTTGCACAGGCAAATAAGGAACGCGGCGTGGCCATCACATCAGCACTTACACCTCCAATGCAAGATATAGCAGTTGTAAATAGCAGAATTGTTATTCCTATAGGTCCTACTATTTGTTCAGCCACTGCTGCAAGCGGGGCTTCTTTGTATGCAGTTATTTCTGCTCCCAGTATACCCTGAGTAATAGTTTGTAATAATATGTATACAATGAGCACAATGGTTCCTCCTAAGAAAATTCCGAGTGGAACTGTTCGTTTGGGATTTTTCAATTCGCCACTCACTCCAAGCGATGTTTCAAATCCGGCAAAGGCAAAAAATAAAATTAGAGAAGTATCAGAAAAAGTTTTCAGTGACGGTATATTTTGCCAATGTAGGTTTCCAGATTTTACCCGAGCGAAGCCGAAGATAATAATACCGAGCAGCGGCAATAATTTTAGGATGGTAATTAGTTTCACAAAACCAATAGCTTGTTTTGTACCACGTATATTGATCAACACCATAAAACCGATCAATATAAAAAAGAAGAGTCCACGTAGCAGTGGGTTTAAAAAGAAAGGAAATAATATCGCTAAAGAGTCAGTAATGATATTCATCACTGCAGCACTACCCAAAATGCCCCATCCAAAAAAGTATAAGCAGTTAATAATAAATCCGGGAAAGTTTCCAAAAGCGTTCTCCACATAGGCATAGGATCCACCGCTGCTGGTAACGCGACTTCCAATTTCTGCATAGCAAAGCATAATGGAAGCCAGTAGCAAACTGCAAAAAATATATCCAAATATTCCAAAAGCACCCAATGCAATACTTACGATTGCAGGCAGGGCAAATATGCCAGCACCAATTACACCATTTACAATGGAAAGGGTAAGTCCCGGCACTCCTACTACCCGTTTTAAACCTTCATCAGCACTTGCAGTTGACATGGTTGATATAAGTATTGTTAATCATGATTTATTGATGTGCTAGTTCACCAAAACAAAACGAAGCCAAAACTCTTCCACCCACATAATAGATAGTACAATAATAAAGATAATTAACAGCAAATACGTTTTAGGAGAACAGAACTTTCTGTAACCATAAAATTGTCTGCGTAGCAAGAAACTCCGCCAATTGAAAATCTGCTGTTATGCCGAGGTTTTGTATCTTCTATTGTCATTTAAAATTAAATAGTAAGGGGAAAATAAAAGTCACAATAATTGTCCATAAGATGTAAATAGGAATAAACATTGCTATTGAATTTTCAACACCACGGATGTCTGACTTTCTTGAAACAGTTTTAAAGATTTGGAAAGCTACCACGAAAAGATTTATCAGCATAAGGATATTCACTCCTAAAATTGCAATTCGGTTTGGAGTAATTCCCCAAGCTGAAATTCTAAATAATATTGCAGAAAGGGCAATCCCGTTTACAATCACGGTAACTATTGATAAAGCAAATAGAATAAGATTGCCCAGCGGGTTTTCGTTCTTTTTTGATGTTGCTGCAACTGAAAATAAAATAATCGCCATCACACCGATTAAGAGTAAATTAAGTACCATTAAAAAATCCCGGTCGATTTTTAAGTCTTTGCCTGAAAATAAAATTGCTGCAAGATAAACAGTCACTGTAATCAATACTAGCGGGCTGAATATTTTTGCAATAACAGGCGAAATCTTATCAACCAAATGAGGATTTGTTTGCGTTATATAAGTTCCCAGTATGGGCACTGCCGAAAGCCCGAATATAACAATATAGTCAAAATAAAATTTATTAATATCCAAACCAATAACAGAAAACAGTCCAATTGTAATTCCAGTGAGTATAGCTCCTGCAATCAGTATGAGACCGGATATGATTACTAAGTCACCATTGTATCTCAGAAAGGCTATTCGTTTTTGTTGATCTTTTATATTGTCACCAACATATATAAAACCTACCAACGCCCATAAAAAAATTGGCAGGTGAATGCAGGATAAAATCAAGGTATTGCTTGTATTATCTGCAGGTAACTGATTGATAAAAATTATAGCAATCAAAATGGTTACTCCTACAAATACAATTTTCTTTAATGAAGGATTCTTTCTCCAGATAAAGTAAGTGGTCAACATTGGAAAAATGATTAATCCAATATTTCTCGAATAAAAAAGTTCAGCATTAATATTTAATAGCGAGGGAAGCTTTGCAATAACACCCGCTATTAAAGCAATAATTATTACAAAGAGTAATTCTTTATTGCTCCCCCAGGATATTTCTGCACTTTCGTAATTCAGTCTTTCATTCCAATATTGTGCAACTTTATTTTCCGCTAGTTCATGGTAAAGCAAATTGAACTCCGTTTTGAAAGCTGTCTTATTGTTCCGATAAAGCTTTTCAAGCTGCTTGGGATTGTCAATATGATGTAATATTTCAGTTCTCATTTTTTTGGGTTTTTGAAATTGGCTATAATGGGCAAATTTTTTTAAAAACTTTTCAGCATAAAAGCTTAAGGTTTGAGGTAAACCAGGCGGAAGCCGATGAGGTTACAAGCGGCAGTCCATCCATACTGCAAATGCATTCGCATCAACCCAACTTACATTTATTACCGGCCTTTTGCCTTAATAACAAATAAAATAGATACTGTTTAAACTATTGCACTAATAAACTTTTGCATTTCTTGCATCGTGCCAACTGTAATTCTTGTCCACTTACCTTGTTCTTCGTACATTTTTGTTCCAATTATATTGTTAGTCTTTAGTTGTTCAAAATAATCTTTTTTATAATTCGTCAATGAGAAGTAAAGAAAGTTTGTATTCGAAGGGATGCAAACAAGATTTAATTTTTTAAGATGTTCAGTTGTATATTGTCTAGCTTTCTGATTTAAAGAATAAGTTTCTGATGCAAATTTTTCGTCTTTTAAAGAAGCCAATGCTGCTGCTAAAGATGCTACACTTATACCTCCAATTGACCAAGTTTTCAATTCGCTAAGTTGTTCAATAGTTTTGTCATTTGCAATGGCGTAGCCAATTCTTGCACCTGCCAATCCATATATTTTTGAAAATGTTTTTACGATAATAAGATTTTTGTTTTCAATTGCAACAGCGCTTAAAGATTGCTGTTCGGTAAAATCGATGTAGGCTTCATCCACTAAAACGATTGTTTTCTTTGTAGCCTCGTTTATAAATTTAACTAGTTGGTCTCTGTCACAAATTGATCCTGTTGGATTGTTTGGATTGCATATATAAATTAATTTAGTGTCTGGCGTAATTGCTTTAAGCATTGCATCTAAGTTAAGTTTCTTGTCTGCTGTAAGGGGTACTTTTATTTTTGTAAGTCCTAACTTTTCGGCTGTATTAGTCCAATTGTTATAGCTTGGGTCTGCTATAATAAAGCTGCCTTTTTTTAAAGCTGATAACCTTGTAACTAAATCTAACATTTCTGTCGAACCAGCACCCATTAAAATATTGTTAGTCTTAACATTATTCTTTTCGGAAAGCGTTTGAATTAACTCTTTGGTAAGCTGCCCATTATATCTATTACTAATATTTATACTTTCAATCATTGCAGCTCTAGCTAGTGGCGAAGGGCCATAAGGATTTTCATTTGAGCTTAATTTGATTGGCAAATCGTTAGTACTAAATTTTAAAAATCCCTGTGTCGGTAATGCAAAAGGTTGAATGTTTGCAAGCCCAAGACCTGCAACACCTAGTCCAATTTGTTTTAGCCAAAGTCTTCTATTTGATTCCATATTGTCTTTTTTAAATTGTAAATTAAATAAGGATAGAGATTCGTGAGCGGTTGTTAAAAATTGCACATAATGCTTGCGGGTTTTAATTAAGTGTTGAATTAACATTCCGTCGGCTAGTTAGTGCTATTCAATATAATCGTTTGTTGAAGGTAAGTATAAATGCTTAGCAATGTTTATCCAGTTTGGGCTCAATACAAAACTCCTAATGAGGTATATTTACTAAAATCACGTGTTGCACTTATTGCTTGAACACAGCTTTTAATTAAAAGGGTTAGACCAAGATGATTGTTTATTGGTATCATTTTCTTAACCTTTTGTCGCTTGCCAAGGGTACAAATTTTGTAACAGTTTATTTTCCAATAATATTCAATTTTTTGCGAAACGCAAACGTGAATTTTCCATATAATTCGCAATCTTGTCAAACGGCTTTTATCGGTTTGTCATTTCTGATTGCTATTTCAAATTTTCAATTTGATCTGAAGTTTTGACAATTATAACTTCATTATTATCTTTTTATTCTTCCATTTCATTATCTTCTTTAAATTTTTCTGCTAACTTCTTTTCAAATTTATTATGTATTACAAGCATTAAAAGTCCAAATAAAATTGCAGATACAATCAGTACAGTACTAATGATACCGCTAACTGAAAAAGATATTCGAATTAATATAGTTGAAATAATAAAACCCGAGTTTCGAATGACTTTGTGGAATGCGTCAGTATGAAAAAAAGAGATTAACAATAATATTACATCAGCAATAATTAAAATATTAAAAAACTGTTCAAAGAAAATATTATTGATATTCTTGAAAGAAATAGGGCTGGTTTGAGTTGGTTGAAAGATACCAATACTCCAGTTAAAGAAAGAATATATTGCAATGATTAATAGTATGGGAACTAATGCGGTAGCTATACATTTTTTTGCCTTTATAAATCTTGAAATACTTAAAGAATGGTTTTTATTTTGATCAAGACTTCTATATACTTTGGTTCGTTGAATATGAAACAGATAAATTAAATAGAATAATAAGACGGATGCGGCTATATCAAAGGTAAACTGCAAATCATTTTTAATACTAAACCAATTAGATGAAAGTGATAAATCTGAAAGATCTTTGAACAGTCGTCTAATAATTATGAGCGCAATAATTTCATATTGTTTTGAGATATAAGTTGAAGTTGATTTTGTGAGGTAATAAATTAAAAGATACACCTCATAAACCAATATAAAAGAAAAAGGGGTGTAAATAGCAGCGATAGGATTATTTAATAAGTTCGATGGTTCATTAAAGGAAATAATATTAAAATGTATCAATCCAATAATTAACAAGTGAATTATAAAACTTGCTAAAGCAATCCATAAGATAGCTTGTTCACTTTTTTCTTTTGTTTTTTTTGAAAGAAGTTTTTGATAAATTTTTTCTATGAGTTTTGATATTTCCATATTAATGTCTTTTTTTAAAATAATTAATTTTTATGGACAGTTGATATGTAAGAATGATCGCTAAGGGTTCGCGAATTTATGAAGTGCGGAATTTTGGGCAGAAAATTGACTATCAGCCATAAACTTGATATGATGCACAAATCTTTAATTAAAGACTGAACTGCCAATTTCTTGAAGGTGCTGTTAGCAGGTCGTTTTTTTCCTGTATTTATCATATGTTTTACTTAAGGCTTCCTTTAGCGTCAATTAAAAACTCTTTAACGGATTTCCAATGTATGTTGGAATACTTGTTATTATCATATTTTTGAAATATAACCCTTCCTTCCATGATATCTCTCATGTATTGCATGCCTTGCCATGCAGGGTAAAGTTCATTCTTAGAAGGAGTAAAAAATCGGGTTATGTTGATGAGGATATTTAAAAGGCCAATTCCCCCTGGTCTAAATATTTTATATTTTTCATTTGTAATAGCAGAAAGTAATTCCACAAAGCCGTTACATGAAAGCCGATCACCAGCGATTCTCATATACCTCGGTGTATTTTCATCCATTGCTACATTGGCAGTAAATTTAGCAACATTATCCGATGTAGTAAATTCTATTATTTGATCGGCATTCCCCCAACATAAAATCCGTTTTTGTTTAAAAAGTATCAAAGGCATATCAGAAGTTAATAAGTCCATAAATGGGCCATTAAAAATAGTGGTTGCTTTAATAGGTGTTGTTTCAAGATACTTATGAAACGCTCTTCTGAAATCTAAATTTCTATTTTTACCTTCTTTTAGATTTGTAAAATCGATTGAATAGTCGCTTGGTATAAACCTAGGAACCTTTGCTTCAATAGCTGCATCTAAGTATATTTTTTGAGAATCAATTATAGTGTCACGCAAACCTGCTAATGCGGATATGAAACAATCGGCTCCTATACAATGTTTTGAAATTTCAGATTTATTTGTGTCGACCTGAAAAACTTTCACCCCTATTTGTTCTAATTCTTTTATTTTGTTTTTATCTGTTTCTAAGCGAACAATTGCTCTCACTTCGGCTTCTTTAGCTAACAGCGCCGTTATAATTTTTCTACCTAAATTACCTGTTGCACCTGCTATAACTATAATTTTACTCATTTTGTTTTTATTTGGTGGCTGGTCTTTATTATTCAGATTCTTCCGTCTATAGATATGAATGCTAAAGCCTGGATACTTTAGAAGGCTGGAAAATCGACTTCCGTCCGCCCGCACGTCTGCTGATTGAAATTATTAGTTGAAATTAAGAACTAAAGTCCGGTGTTATTGTGTCCGCCCGAACAAAAGCCGAACAAAGAAAAAAATGATGATTGTTACTACGTCTGCCCAGCTTTGCTAAATACGTTGCTGAAATACTGTACTCTTTTTTGCCTACATAAAAATAACAAACTTTCTCGAAGCGGTAGCTTGTGGGCAAAAAAACTTATACTTCTGACCGCATTTTTTTAGGTGCTGGCATTTTTGTCAAACGAAGGATTTTATCAATTTGTCTTGTCATTTATTTAATTGTCTTTGATGTCGGTGTAATTAGATGAGTTGAGTGCATTGCAGTCTTTCGGGATAATTCTATAAAATAACCTATTTGAAAAAAGTTCCGACCTTTTTCATCATTTATTTTGTAGTCGAACTGATGTAAATAACCAACTTGAAGAGTTGTTGCTTTTGATGGTTTGTAGTTAAATGCAAGTAACATTCTGTTTCGTTCAAAATAAGGTTCTTTGTTCGTAAAAAATATTTCATTACTTGCACTAATCTGAAAGGGGTTGTATTCATTTCGTTCTTTTCCAAAAGGATAAGAAATACCTAGTCTGTAACGAAAACGCTTGCGGTAGCCATTACTTGTAAATCTAAATTCTGAACGATACCGTTGCTCAATTTTTAGTTTCCCGATTGATTGAAAAAGTATAACCTGAGGCCAAAGTCTAAATTCATCATTATTTTTTGGCAAAACAAAATCTCCCTCTTCTTTATAAGTTTGGTAACTACCTGCACCTAAAGTAAGTATTACATTTTTATGAACTTTGAAGTTAACACCGCCCTTGTATTCGTAATAGTGAAAGTTTCTGTAAAATTTCAATGAACGCAATTGTGTTTCTCCAAAAAAACTCCATTTTCTGTCATAATTATATTTTAAATTCAAAATATTCCAACTGCCAACATCAAAAGTTTGAGCTGATGCTGTATTTATTGAAAAAAATAGTGCAATTGTCGTTAGGAATATTGTTCTCATTTAACAGGCTCTTTTGGTATTTCTTTGTTTTCAGTTACAGAAAATGTTTTTTCGAAAAAATGAGAATTGGGTATTGTGATTATTTCGTTATTTTTAGTTTTAAGGTGAACAAAAAAGTAATTCATTTCAGTTACTTCTCCTTCACAATGACAGTCTTTGTGTATTACTTTCAAATAATCTCCCAATTTTACGGGATGATTAAAAAATATCAAAATGCTAGAAGTGATATTTGAAAGTAATGACCATTGAGCAAAAAATGCTATACCTAAAGCAGTAAAGATTGTACTTGCAAATAGTGCAATTTCATTTTGTCTAAAACCCCAAATACCTGTTAGTAGTATTATTGCAGTTATTGTTGTAAATAACTGAACGGCTCTTATAGTCATTTTTCTTCGCCCTCTTTCAAATTGTGTCCTTTTGAGTGCATTATTTATTACATATTTGACTATGAAATATGAAATGATATAGCCTCCGAACACTAATAGGGTTTCAATAATTTGAATGTTGAAGTTTTCCATTGTCTATTGTTTATTGATTAGTTTCATTTCTCTGTTTTTTCCTATAAGGCTAATGCTTTCGTATAGTAGCGTAGCATTAACAAGTAGCCTGTCAAGTTCTTGTTCAAAAAACGTTGAAGTGTAATTATTCCATTTATTCGGTTGGTTCATAAGTTCTTTAAAGCTATTGGCAAGTGTAGCAATATATTCTTTTTTTTGAGGAGCATCATTTATAAATATTGGAGGATATAAATCATACATCAACATCCAGTTTTTTGCAATTCTAGTTACCCTTCCATTTCCATCCACAAAAGGATGTATTCTAATTAGCTCGTGATGAAAGTAGATAGCTCTAATAATGGGGTTTGAAATGGATTGCATTTTGTAAAATAGTTCAGAAACTAATTGTGGAACGTCTGAAGCTTCGGGACAAATATGGGCTCCAATTTGAACAAGGGTTTGTCTGTATCGGTTTGGATGAATAGCATTAGTTTCTGGAGAAACTAAGCGAAGAAGTTGAAATAATTGTATCTCTTTTTCAAAATTATTATGCAAAATTATTTCTTCAATCACAAAGTCAAGTGATACTTTTAAGTTTAACAAATACTCTTTGGCTTCTTCTTCGTTTTGAGCCTCCATTTGAGCATTTTTAATTCCTACAAGTTCTTTTAGATTGTGCATTCCTTCCAAATAGATGTCTAAAAGGTCATCATCAAGGTGATGTCGGCTATAAATAATCAGTCTATAAATTGACTTAATCACGTTGTCAATTTCATCTATCTTTTTTTGATTTATTTGAATGGTTTCTACTGGCAGTAATTTCATTTTGTCTGCTTATTTTTAGGTTGTTGTGTCGTTCGGTAAGCTTGCACCTAACGTTTTGCGGCTTGGCGAAGCTGGCTATTTTCACCGCAAATGTTGATGCGGAGAATCAAACTTCGATAAACCACAAAACTGTCTGCGGAACACTGAACCGCCACTTTTGCCAAACCCGTGTTATATTCTGTAGTCATCACAGATTGTTTTTTATTTCATTATACCTTTTTGTCCCTAATTAACTAGTTTTCCCTTTAAAACAGAAGTCCATTTTTGCTAGTTGCATGTTGGGATTTTCAACAAATATTTTGTCATCTTGAATGTTACTTTCAAGGAGTTTAAATGCCTTTTTAAACCTTTTGTCGCTAACTGCTTTTTTATAAAATGATAAAACAAATGTGTAGTAGAATAAATTGTACCTAAAAAAAGGGAATTCAGTCTTTTTGAATAAAGAACCTATTCCGAAAAGGCAAGGTCCAGTCGGTTTTTTATGTTCCCAATGCCATAAAAGAAATTCTACAGCTTTGTTAATTTGTTGTCGGGCATCGCTTAAGTCAATAAAGCGAAATGCGTCTAATGCTTCTAATGTCGGCCCCGGATTGGAATGATTTGTTTCTGGACCCTTTCCAAAACTAAACTTATTACATTTCCAGCCACCGTCACTCTCTTGAGTTGAGAATAAATGTTCAAATGTCTTTTTTAGTCTTTTGTCTTTTGCATACCCTAAATAGCACAATACCCTTAAACACCCTATTGTTTGACAAGGGTAGATTGTGCCTGATTTAGAAATTCTGAAACGTCCGTCTTGTTGTTGGTTTTCGAAGATTAACTCAGTAATATCTTTTATAATTTTGTCTTTTTTGGTAAACCCTAATTCAGTTAGAATTAACGCAACATCTCTTGTTGAAAAAGGACTTCCTTTGCCAATATTATTATCTTCGCCTGCCCACAAATCAGAGCCATTGACACGTCTTTTGGACATGACGAAAGTGATGTCATTATTGTATTTGTCCTTAAGTTTCATTGTCGTCTAACTTTTGCAGATAACGTTTTACGGCTAGAAGAAGTGGTCGACTATTAAGCACTAACTTTTTTTTGAAAATCACACTTCAAATGTAAAATAAATTTTCATTATTTGCACGATGAAGCCAATTTCTTTTAGCCGCTGTTAGCAGTTAGTGCCCACTCTGTGCATCAAAATACAAATTGCTCACCTTTTATTGCTAAAGGATGGTTATCACACCGTGTTTGGTCAAACTCACGATCTGCTTTGTTTAGCACTCAGCTTTCTTATTGAAAGAACTCTTTATTTAAGCCTTCCCCTTCAATAGTCGTTTAACTGAGGTTGTCGTCAAATTGCCTGTGCAGTATTGTGAAGGGCATTGCGTATAGGTTTTGTTGTAAAACGTTTCAATAAAATTAATTATTACTAATAAAAATTAAACCACTAAAATTCAGCATTTATGGCTCTTTATTTTTTTTGTCAAATGAGTAGTTTAAACTAACAAAGATAAAATGAATTCGAATAAAATTATATTGATTAGTTCCGTCTGCTCCACCTTCAAGCAGTCTATAGCCAATGTTACCTTGTAGGTTTTTAGTGAAACTATATCTTCCAGATAAGGAAAAGTCAATTGCTCTGCCTTTACTAGCAGCGATGCCTTCTCCAAAAAAATCAATACCCATTTTTTGAGATATATCCCAATTGGCTATTAGGTTGATAAGAGGAGCGAAACCAATCCTAAAATTTTCACTTAAAAGTTCTCTATTCTTCAACGAGACTCCTGCATCTCTAATTTTGGCAGACAAACCAATACCAAAATTAAAATTGTCTTTATTGATGATTCTTCGATTATAGGTAAAGCGATAAGAATTAAACTCGTAAACAGCTTCGATTGGTATGTTAGCTTTGAAATTTTTTCCATCAAATAGTATATCCTTTTCTATTGTTCCAGTTGCTACGATTTTTAAAGGAGCATAAAGAACTGAAAAGTGATTTTTTCCATTTGATAAATAACCAGCGCGCAACCTAAAATACGGACTTACTCGATTCTGGAAATCATTTTTCAGAGAAAATAACGTTCCATTATTGCCGTTGCGAATATCATTAATATCTGTAAAAAATGTGCCTGATTCAAAATTAACGAAAGTCTGAGCATTCGTAGACAAATTTGAATTCAAACAAATAAAAAGAATCCAAAATCTTGATTGGATAACAAGCTTGGAAGTCAAGTGATTCATATTGAGTTCTTATTTTTTTTAAGAGTGTTATGTAATGTTTTATAACGTTCCGCGTGCAGGCGCTCGTAACCCTGTATTGCGCCTGCGTCAATGTTATGGCGCTTGCAAGCTGTTAGCGGTTCGGCTTTTATTTTATCCTATTTTTCAGATATAGCAATGTGCTTTTTTAATTCACTTTGTTTTTCTGCTTGTTTTATTAAAAAGTCTGCTACGTCAGCTCTATTAATTCCGCCTATATTAATTCCTTTGAATAATTTGTTTTCAATACGGTATTTTTCCGTCAATTCCTTGTCCAATAACCTTCCTGGCCTCACAACTGTCCAATTCAGATCTGAATTAGTGACAATTTCTTCCATTTTAGTTTTGTCAGCATAAACGTCTTTTAAAAAGTATTTTAAAAACATCTTTACAATCCAAGAAACATAATTTTTACTTTCTCCAGCTCCAAATCCTGTAACAAAAATAAATGGAATATCTATTTTGTTCTCCCTATGTATTTCCACAATTAATTTTGCAAAATCTGAAAAAAGGGTAGTAGCCTTCATATTCTTACCAGTCCCCAATGTTATAATTAGAGCATCTGCGTTTTGGATTGAATTTAATAGGTCAGCTTTATTAGTTGCATCACCAAGTATCATTTTTAAGGATTTTTTCTCTTCTATTTCAATTTCAGATCGAGAAAGGGTCGTTATCGAATGATTTCTATTTAATCCTCTTTTTACTGTTTCTAATCCTATTCCAGCCGAGGCTCCTATGATAGTTATATTCATTTTGCTTTTTTATTGATTTCGTTATTGAGCTGACCGCCAACGTTTCGCCGCTTCTCGTCAGTTACCAACTTCGGAACTTTTTTTATTTTCCGTTAAAGATAAAAATTCTTCCGAAACGTAAACGTGAACTTACCACAAAATTCGAAATTGCGAGAAACGGCTATTAGCGGTTCGGTTTTACTCTTAGAATACTGACACAAAAATGAACTTAGCCGAGAAATGTGATTCCACTACAAACAAGTTACTGTTGAATTTCCAATATCCAAAAGTTTCCAAACACAAAAATGAATAATGCTCAGAAACGTAATCAGATTTCAGGAATTTTCTTTTTCTGGAAATTACCAATTTTGAAAAACATATTCAATATTCCCATTATCAATCCAGTTACAATTGCTGTTACTAAAGATTTTAATAACAATTTGGTTATTGCTTCACTATTTGAAAAATTAATATCTAAGAATCCGTAAACTAACATTCCTACAAAAAGTCCAGCAGAAATTGATAAAAATGTCACTTTAAAGTAAAAAAATCTATTCATTGTTTTTTTTGGTTTAGTTTATACATATTTTCTCATCTGGTGAAAACTGACCGCTAAGTTTCGCATTGCCGCTGTTTGGGAATAGGGGCTGGTCAACTCCAAATAACAACAAATGACCGTTAGAAATGAAATAATCGTATGAATGTTGGTTCTGCCCAAAAAGCGGCAATGCAATGTTAGCGGCAGGGCTTTTCACTTAAACGCTAAAATCCTGCCTTTTCTAAGATTTTAAGTATGTCGGTCATTTTGTTATCTTTTAAATATTTAAGCAATTCTTCTCTTGGGGGCTGGTTACTCACATAAGGATTTGAACCCGGCCCTATGTAAAGACCACCACCCGGGCCGGTATAAAGTCCACCGCCTGGTCCTGTGTAAAGTCCACCGCCTGGTCCTGTGTAAAGTCCACCGCCTGGTCCTGTGTAAAGTCCCCCACCTGGACCTGTATAAAGACCGCCGCCTGGGCCTGTGTAAAGCCCTCCACCAGGTCCAGTATAAGCTCCACCGCCTGGTCCTGTATACATTCCGCCTCCTGGTCCTGTGTAAAGCCCACCACCTGGTCCGGTATATCTGTCTCTAGGCCAAACGTTTTTCTGGCTGCAAGAAAGTAATGCCGTTATAATTAGAACTAGGACTAAAACTATCTTTTTCATTTTGCTATTTTTAGAAGTAATTTATTTTTTTAAAATATATCACAACAAGATAAATAAGATCATGATGGATTTAATTTTTTACGGCTTAGGGGAATCGTTTTTACTCGGCATTTATCTTCATCGTACCGTCTTGCCGCTAACGGTTTCGGGCTTGGCGAAGAAGCCGAAACGAAAGTTAATTAGAATTACTAATGTTTAAAATTTATACAAAATGTTTAATAGAATAATGAAACGGCTTTTTTGCCAAACCCGTGTTACCACCAGTGCTTCTTGTTGTCTACCCGAATAGTGTCGGTTGGTTAACTTGATTAGCTTTTAAAATATATTGATTTGTCCTTCCCTTTTTTACAGTTTGAACTTCTTCCATTTTCTGTAATAGAGTTGTTAGCTTTTTAGTTGTCCAGTCTAGTCCAGCCTTGTCAAGTATTTCTTTTGCCGAAAGTGGTCTTCCGTTAAAAACCTTTAATATTCTATCATTTATGTTGTCAAAAGAAACCGTTGGTTCTTGAACTAAAGATGTTGAAGTTGATTGTTCGGAGTAAACTGCGTTAGAGGTTTCAATTCCATTATAGTCAACGGCAATAGCTCCTTTTTGAATTAGAAGAATATTTGCGTTTTTTTCATTTGGCTCTGGCTTCCTTACGTATATTTTCCTTCCTTTTCTAAGACCGTCAATTACTCCTGACCATGTTCCACCTTTTTCGCTTGATTCTGCAACGAAAATTTCGTCTGCAAGTCCATAAATGATAGGATTACGAGCCATTGCCAAACCAGCCGACCAAACAGCTTTTGGGTGGAATGTGCTTAAAACCAAAACGTCACCATCTACAATTTGTTTATAGTAAGTTTTGAAACCTGAATTGAATGTTGTGATTCCTTGTGGAAGAACGATTATGCTCTGACCTTTATATTTTATTGCGGAATCTAATGCTTGTTTGTCAACACCTTTTGCAAAACCACTAACCACTACCTTGAAATCTTTGCTTGCAAGTTTCGCAATATTATCTGTGAACTCTAAAGACTTTCCTTCCGCTGCCCTTGAACCTACAATTGCAATTGATTTTTCATGAAGTATTTGCTTGTTGCCTTTTACATATAATAGTGCAGGAGAGTGTGTGGCTTTAAGATTTTGTTTTAAAGTCTTAGAATATTCGGGAGAAGTTATTGGTATAAGTTCATAACCTTGACTAAACAAGTTCTCTGCAAAAAAAGCATTGTTAGGAAGTTCGGATTTTGCTTTATGTAAATCTGAAATTTCCTTTGGGTCAAGTTGGTATTTGCTACTCCAAACAGTATCAGGCAAGTTAAAAAAGTCTTCTATTGTTATTTTTTCATCATGAAAGAATTTTACAATAAGATTATTAATCTTGCCGTAACCCCACTTGGGCAAGTGGGCTAATGCTATCCAGTATGTTGCTTCGTTTTTCATTTTTTAGTTCTTGTTCTAGTAATTGTTAAAACATAAATATCTCCAACTTCTCCTTGCTCTTTCAAAACCTTCGAAACAGCATTTAATGTCTCTCCTGAACGGTAAAGGTCGTCAAAAAGTAAAACTGTTTTACCCTTATAAGATTTATCCGTAATAAAAAATGTATCCGCTAAAAGTTCTTTTCTTTTTGCGTAATCTTCAATTTGTTTAATTGCTGGTGTAATCTTTTTCTTGACTACTAACTGGGAATCAAGTGGAATATGAATTTTGTTGGAGAGTTCTTTTGCTATTTCAATAAGAGGTTGAAAAGGACGATTCATGTTAGATGGGGGAATCGGAATAATAACATCAATTGAATTTGTAAACAACCTACTTAATTCTGAAGCAATAATTTCAACCAACTCATTAATTTTTGTTTTGTCAAAACGATATTTGATTTTGTATAATAGTTCCCCAATAAACGACCTTTCTGTATCAAATGAACCATCAGCATTGAAACTGCTTTTTATTGTATGAATATCAAGTGCAAAACCTTTTGTCCAATTACCTTCTATTAATTGTAAATTGTGATAGTTTATTTGTGGCTTTTGAATTGACTTTGAATATTCAAGCAACTCATTGTCTGAAAATAATTTCTCTAAGTTTATTTCAAATGTTTCTCCAGAGTGTTGATATTGGTAAACAAGATTTCCCCTTCCTGCATCAATGGTGATTGAAGATTCAAAAAAGTTTCCAATCTCTTTATTATATAAATCACCTGCAATAATGTTTGATAATTTATTTCCTAAATCAATTCTCTTTTTCGTGTTTGTATTAATTATGGCAAAAGTATTATAGCAGGAATAGCCACTATGTGGAAAAAACAAAATATAAGGTTCATAAACTTTATACTCCCAACCACCAAAAGAAGAAACAGAAAAATTATCAAGAAAAATTATGTGTGTCCTTTCTTCGTGTTCTGTGATTAGAAAATTCTTAGAAGAATAAGCGATTCTAATTGGGTCATCAAAATTTAAGTCATCTTTGTAATAGTAAACTTTAATCAGTTCATAAGAAGTTAAATCAATAAATGCAATTCCATTTCCGAATCCGTCTTTGTTGAATGCAGAAGTATATTCCCAATGGTCTTTTGTTTTGTATTTAATTTCACCAGTAGGGTATAGAATAAAATAGTTTGCGTTGTTTGATACATAACAAGGTAGGCATAAAATATTTTCAACTATTTCCTCCTTCGCAAAATTTATTAGCGATGGGAATTTTTCTTTAACCTTTAATAATATGTCATGATTGGTTTCCATTTTCCTGGTTTTAAACTAAATCGCCTCCAACAGTTCTTGCAATAACAATTGGAGCAATTTTTATAGCTCCAAAGGTAGTAAATAATCTTCCCAATTCTTTGATTGTAGCTCCGCTATCAAATATGTCATCCACAAGTAGGATGCTCTTTCCAGCTAAGACACTAGGATTGTTAAATGAAAATGCTCCGCTAACATTGTCAGATTTTAAATAACCATTTTCAAATACTTTTTGCTCCTTTGTTTGCCTTGTTTTTACAAGGTCATGCGTTATTGGAAACTTTAAAACTTGCGAAAGTTTTGTTGCAAAGTTTTTTACAAGGTCTCCTGATGAGGTTGGCGGGACGTAAGCGATAAAGTCAAATTTTTCTTGACCAAATTTTTTACGAAAAGCCTTCAAACATAATTTGAGTAAAAAGTCGGGAAAATCCTCTTTCGTTTCGTATTTACTTCGATGTAATGCAGCACCAACATTTGAAACTCCGTAGTAGCTTGCTGCTACTCCATTCACAATATTAGAACCTCTTGCATCAACTTCAAGGTTTGGGAAATAATCTTCTCTGAAATCTTGAAGTTTCTGCATCCACTCTTCATTTGGTTTTACAGTAATTTTATTTAAACCAGTATTGTCGCAATTTGTAAAATTATGAGTTGTTGAATCTCCAAGGAAATCGCATAAAAATTTCATTCTTGATTGAGAAGTCTCTACATACTGAATCATTTGCTCCAAATCAGCTTTTTTAGTGTTTCGTAATTCCTCAAATGCTTTTGTGTTTAGTGCCGGTGCATTTGTTATGTATTCAAATTTTTTGCTTTTCCCAAAGGTTACCTCTCTTATAATTCCTTGTTCAACTAAATCTGATTTGATTACTCGTATTTGTGTCTGTTTCAGATTAGTTTTTCTCATTAATTCTCTTTCGCCTAATAGCTCATTACGTGTTGCATTAATTACCTTTTCATATTTTGAAATTGAAGGTCTTCCTCCTTCAATAAAAGCTTCAGGAAGTTTCTTGTCTTCGGGATTATAGAATAGAATGATGTTGGAAGGTTTTCCATCTCTACCTGCTCTACCAATTTCTTGGTAATAGTGAATAGGACTTTGCGGAATTTGAGTATGAATAATGAATCTTATATCAGGCTTGTCGATTCCCATACCTAGAGCATTGGTTGATATTACACATTTCCATTTGTTGCTCATTAATTCATTTTCAATTGCAATTCTCGAATCAGTATCTAAGCCTGCATTATATCCTATTGTTGAAAGTTTAAGTTGTTCAAACCATTTTGAATAAATTTCAGTATCAACTCTTGTTCCAGTGTATAATATTCCAGTTCCTTCTAATTTGTCCAAATTCTGTCCTAGCCAAATTAGTTTTTCATCTTCCGATGTGACTTTTACAACATATAATTTGAAATTTTCTCGAAGTAAATTGCCTCTTAAAACAGAAATATTTCCACCAATTTGAGAAGCAACATCAGTTTCTACTTTTTTGGTTGCTGTTGCAGTCGTTGCTAAAACTGGAAGTCCAGTTGGAAGTAATTTTACAAGATTAATTATTCTTCTAAAAGCAGGTCTAAAGTCATGCCCCCAAACAGAAATACAATGAGCTTCGTCAATAACTACCATTGATAGATTCATCTGCCTTGTTGCTTCTATCCATTCACTGTTTTCTTGTCTTTCAGGTGCTATGTATAATATTTTGACCTTGCCACTTTTAGCATCTTCAATTATTTGAGTGTTTTCTTCGGGTGTCTGTTCACTATTTATACATTTTGCAGCAATTCCTAAACTATTCAGCTTTTTTACTTGGTCTCTCATTAATGCAATAAGAGGCGAAAAAATTACTGTTGTCCCCTTAAATACAGTTGCAGGATATTGGAAACAAAGTGATTTCCCAAAACCAGTTTTCTCAATAAGCAAAACTCTTTCGCCTTTTAAAATTCGGTCAATAGTTTCCCATTGGTCGTCATAGAACCTGTCAAGACCAAATGTCTGTTTTAGCTTATTTTCTTGTTCGTGTCGTGTCGTCATAGCATTGGTGGTAACGGTTTTGGGGTTGGCGAAGGTGGGGTATAGAAAGTACCAAAGTTAAAATTTAGTACAAAAGCTAATAGAAAGTACAAATGTTCAGCCTAGCACTAATGCCCCACTTTTGCCAAACCCATGTTAGTGGCAGTTTTTTTATTTTTGAGTATCAGTTGTTTTCATTCCTGTAAAAACTTTCAATGTAATTCCAAAAATCAAACCTGCAAAAGTCCAAACTGGAATTCCTATTAATATTTTTCTTTGTGTTACTCCTTCACCCATAATTAACGGAAATATTAAAGTCATCATTACAAACATTGAAAGACCAAATTTAAGTCCAACATACCACCATTTTACATCAGCTTGTGTTAAAAGTAAAGGTTTTGAAAATCTATTTTTTTGTTTTTCTAACCACTTTGTTTTAAAACTGTCTTTAAACCAATACCAAATAGGAAATGTTAAACCGAGTAAAATGTAACTCGTAAGATTAGTTAAACAAGGAATAATTCCACCACAATTATCACAGTATAGTCCAAACCAATTTCTAAAAGCAGTTTTGTTTTGTGGTGACCATTTCTGTCCAGAGTGTAAAGTCTCACAATGCGGGCAAGGTATAAAAGTTTTATCGGATAATGGTTTAGTAGATTTTCTTTCAACTAATGTTATTTTTGGAACTCTTTGTCCTAAAACAAGTTCATTTATAGCAAGTCCGGGATTAATAATCCAATGCAACATTAATGGGTTTTTCCACGTCCAAATTTTGTATTTAGTTTCGTCTATTTTCATTTTAGTAAATTGTTAATTATCTAATGTTTACGCTGTCGTGGTAAAATTGCCACTAACTAGCTTATATGCGCTACAAACATTCGTCTATCCACCCGATTTTGGGTGTATATGCGAATATTTATTCCCTTTAAATTTAAGTAGATTTCTACAAATCATCAAAAGGGCTTTTAATTTGTTGAATGGATACTTTTTGTGCTTACATGCGTATAAATTTCGGTTGTTTTACTACTGCTATGACCTAGTAATTCTTGAATATAGCGCAAGTCTGTTCCACTTTCTAATAAATGGGTTGCATAACTATGTCTCAACCAATGCAATGTAACCGGCTTTGTAATTCCTGCTTTTTGTAGTGCTTGTTTTAATATTTGTTGTAAACTTCTAGCATCATATTTTTCTCCGGCTTTTTGCCCTTCAAATAAATATAAGCGCGGTTTATATATTTTATAATAATCTCTAAGCAAATCTAATATTTTTGGGCTTAAGGGTACGATACGGTCTTTTTTTCCTTTTGCATTTTTGAGTAACACAATATTTCTTTTTGAATCAATATGTTAGGTTTGTAAAGATAATAACTCGCCACTTCGTAAACCACCACTGTAAATCATGCTTAACATAGCTTTATGTTTGATATTAGAATGCGCCCCCAAAATAGCTTTTACCTCTTCTTTACTCAACACATTGGGCTGTCCTCAACCCAAGTGTAGGGACAGAACCAGGTAAAAAACGACCGGTAGTTATAGTTCAAACAGACCTTTTAAATGAGGTGCATTTATCGACATTGATTTGCCCAATAACAACGAATGTTAAGGAGGAGATTGAGATTTTAAGGGTTCATTTAAAAAGGGGACAGCTCGAAAAATTAAGTGACATTCTGATAGACCAAGTGAGGGCAATTGACAACAAAAGACTCATTAAAAAACTTGGTAAACTCAATAAAGAACAAATCCAAAACCTTAAGGCGAACTTACGAATTGTATTAGACCTGTAAAGTACTAGTACTAAGAGTATTTTCATTTGCCGGTAAGACCTATCACCATGTTCTTAAAGATGGATAAATCCAATAATTTTCTTAAATTTGAATAAACTTATCGATATGTCAACAATAGAATTGCGAAAGCGCTTAATCGAAAAGATTCAATTAACCGATGACGATAAATTACTGGAGGAAGCATCTAGACTCCTTGAAGTAGAGATTGAATTATCTGATGTTTATATAATAAATCACTAGTGAACGACTAAATTAATTAAAAATGGGCACCTTTCGGTAGCCCACCAATGTT
>JBIKOV010000246.1:0-4854 GCA_044357815.1 Ferruginibacter sp.
TAAATCAACTGTTTAAGCAAACTCAATTACAATATTTCAAAGAACAAAAAGATAATCAATTGAATATCTTTGATTTATAACGCAACGCTTGTGTAATACTATAAAATATGAATAGGGAATTATTGGAAAGAATGCAATCAGGTAAACCATTTCGCTTAGATGATCCAGCATTTCAAGAAATCAATGTATTTAAGGATAGAACTGTACGTTTATCTGCACAATTAAATGCCGCTACTACCACGAATGAGTTTAGAGATCTTTTAAGCGATATTATAGGCAGTACAATTGATGAGAGCACTACTATTTTTGCTCCTTTCTTTACCAATTTTGGTCGCTACATCCGCATCGGTAAAAATGTATTCATCAATCATGCCTGCTCTTTTTTGGATATGGGTGGAATTACTATTGGCGACAATGTTTTAATTGGACCAAATGTGAGTTTAGTTTCGGAGAATCACCCTATCGATCCTACACAAAGAAAGTCTTTGATAGGTAAACCCATCGTTATCAAAAACAATGCATGGATTGGTGCATCTGCTACAATATTGCCTGGTATCACGGTAGGAGAAAATTCAATTGTAGCTGCTGGCTCTATTGTTACAAAAGATGTACCTGACAACACTATGGTAGCAGGCAATCCGGCAAAATATATGAAAAGCATTTAAATAATATATATAACGCGCACCTTAAAGCGATATATTCAAAATGGTGGTGGAAACTGCTCAATCAGGGAAATAGATGCTGCTGATCATGGACTTGCAATTCAATATTCCATGAAAGCGCAGAAGAAAAACACCCGGGTGGCACTGAATAAATTTAATTAAGTCGCACCCAATTCATTATATTTTATTAATTTAGTAAGACCAATTTCCTATAATTAAAATATGAAGGATTCTCCAGTTACTGATAATAATGATCTTGCCAGTTTTGGTTATCGCCAAGAATTAAAGCGTTCAATGGGCAGCTTCTCAAGTTTTGCTGCAGGCTTTTCTTACATTTCTATTCTTACTGGTCTTTTTCAAATGTTTTATTTGGGTTATGGAATTGCAGGACCTGCATTTTTCTGGACCTGGCCATTTGTATTGGTGGGTCAATTGCTGGTGGCGCTTTGCTTTGCAGAACTAGCTTCTAGGTTTCCCTTGTCGGGCGGAGTTTACCAATGGGCAAAGTTTACCGGAAACCCTTTTCTTGGATGGATGACAGGCTGGATTTACCTGGTTTGTCTTATTGTCACGATTGCTGCTGTGGCCATGGCGCTTCAGGTTAGTCTACCTCAAATTTCAGATTCCTTCCAGTTGATTGGAAATTCGAATGACCCAAAATCAGTGGCTATTAATGCCATTATGCTCGGATCGATACTGATTGTTATAAGTACTATAGTCAATGCTAGGGGCATTAAACTACTGGCACTGATCAATAATATTGGCGTATTTACCGAACTAGTTGGAATTATATTGCTGATCGTTTTTTTATACCTGCATAAAATAAGATCCCCGGTCGAAGCGGTCGTTCACATTAGAAACACAGGATCTGGATTCAAATCTTTTCCTAATCTTACGACCTTACTGGCAGCAGCAGCCCTTACAGCCTCTTATGTTTTGTATGGATTCGATACTGCCGGAACACTGGCTGAAGAAACGCATGATCCGCGTAAAAAAGCTCCCCGTGCAATCTTGCAGGCGCTTCTTGCCGCTGGATTTTCCGGATTGCTAGTATTACTCTTGGCCTTGATGGCTGTGCCGGATTTGGGTATGGCGAATTTGGGAAATATAAGTGGAGGGTTGCCCATGTTGGTAAAATCAGTTCTAGGTGAAACTACCGGCAGACTTTTTCTTTGTATTGTTATTTTTGCGATCATTGTTTGCACCCTTGCAGTTCATTCGGGAGCAGTAAGATTAATGTTTGCCATGGGACGGGATGGTTGCTTGCCTTTTAGTAAATCCTTATCGGAAGTGTCTTCAAAAACCCAGACCCCTGTTTTAGCTACCCTACTTTGTGGATTGGGAGCCCTTATTATTTTAGCGATGAATCTTCAATTTCCAAAAGTATTTGAGTTGGTAACTTCTATCGCCATACTTTGGGCTAACCTAGCCTATTGGATAGTGGTAGCACTTCAACTAAAAAAAAGGATTATATTGGCCCGGAGTGGAGGAGACGCAGACGCCAGATTCAATTTAGGCAAATGGGGATTCCCGGTTAATATTCTGGCCCTGATCTGGAGCAGCTTTATGGTTATCAATGTGTCATGGCCAAGAACTGCAACCTATGGTTTGGAATGGTATCAACAGTATGCTGCGTGGATTTATACCGTTGTTTTGATTGGCATTGGTGTGTTCATTTATTATTATAAATTATTTAAAAGTCAAAGAATTTCTTAAAGGCAATATGGAATATACTCAGTTTATAGACGGTGCAATATCTACAAGTTCAAACAGGGAATCCTGGATAAACTATAATCCAGCTAATAACAATCCCTTGGGAGAGGTTTACCAGGCTAACAACCAGGATATTGAAGCAGCCGTAAATTCATCAGAAAAGGCTTTCCAAATATGGAAAACCAAAACCGGAGCAGAACGTGGCCGAGTTTTATTAAAAACAGCCGATGTATTAAGAGCCAGATTGGAGAAAATTGCTTTTTTAGAAACCCAGGATGTAGGAAAGCCCATTTCGGAATCACTGGCGGTGGATATTAGTTCGGCTGCAGATGCACTGGAATATTTTGGAGGAATGGCTGCTGGTATACATGGAGCGTTTTTTGATTTAAAGAACGCCTTTGGCTATACGCGTCCTGAGCCTTTAGGTATTTGTGCGGGAATTGGTGCATGGAATTACCCTATTCAGATTGCTGCTTGGAAGGCCGCTCCAGCATTGGCTTGCGGCAATGCAATGATTTTTAAACCCTCCGAACTCACCCCGGCAACTGCAATTGAATTAGCTAAGGCTTTTATGGAAGCCGGAGCCCCGGCTGGTTTATTTAATGTAGTGCAGGGCGATGGCAGAGTTGGAGCTATGTTAACAGATCATCCCCTCATTGCAAAAATTTCATTGACAGGTTCTGCAGCAACTGGTAAAAAAATTCTTACTGCTGCTGCATCCCAACTGAAACGAGTAACACTGGAATTAGGTGGAAAATCTCCATTAATTATTTTTGAAGATGCAGATTTACATAATGCTGTATCAGCCACTTTGATGGCAAATTTTTATACGCAAGGGGAGGTTTGCACAAATGGTACAAGAGTATTTGTGCAGCGTAAAATTTATGACTCCTTTTTAATGAAACTAAAGGAGCGAACTGAAAAAATAAAACTGGGCGATCCTTCAGATCCTGATACCCAGATGGGTGCATTGATTAGTAAAGCGCACATGGAAAAAGTAATCCGATTTATTGATGCAGGAAAATCTTCGGGGGCAACATTATTGACCGGGGGCTACCGACTTGAAAAAGATTTCAAAGGACGGGATATTAGTTCTGGCAATTTTCTGGCTCCGACAATATTTACGGATTGCGATGATTCAATGGAAATTTGCAAAGAAGAAATTTTTGGTCCAGTGCTTTCTATACTCTGCTTTGACACCGAAGAAGAGGTGATTGAAAGGGCCAATAATACCGCCTACGGTCTAGCGGCAGGTGTATTTACGAATGACATAAAACGCGGCCATCGGGTAATTCATCAATTACAAGCAGGTACCTGCTGGATTAACAATTATAATATTACTCCTATTGAACTTCCGTTTGGCGGATATAAACAATCAGGTCAGGGTCGGGAAAATAGCCTTGCTGCTATTCAACATTATACCCAACTAAAAAGTGTTTATGTAGAATTAGGAAATGTAGAATCTCCTTACTAAAATAGATATCATTGAAATGAATACAGTTTTTGACACAATTATTATTGGAGGCGGGTCTGCCGGCTGTGTGCTGGCAAACCGACTAAGTGAAAATCCAGACCATAAAGTGTTGGTGATAGAAGCGGGAAGAAAAGATTCCTGGTGGGATATTTTTATTCATATGCCGGCTGCGCTTACCTACCCGATAGGTAGTAAATTTTATGATTGGAAATACCAGTCGGAGCCAGAGCCATTCATGAATAACCGGAGGGTGTATCATGCCCGCGGAAAACTGTTAGGTGGCTCCAGCTCCATTAACGGAATGATTTTCATTCGTGGCAATCCATTGGACTATGAAAAGTGGGCAAAGGATCCAGGAATGGAATCATGGGATTATTCGCATTGCCTTCCTTATTTTAAAAAGTCTGAAAACAGAACCGTCGGAGCAAACTCTCTGCGTGGTGGAACAGGCCCTCTCCACCTCGAGACGGGACCCGCTACCAACCCCTTGTTTAAAGCATTTTTTGGTTCGGCAAAACAAGCAGGCTATCCGCTTACAGAAGATGTCAATGGATTTCAACAAGAAGGTTTTGGAATGTTCGACCGTAACATCAAAAATGGAAGGCGTTGGTCTGCCTCAAAGGCATATTTACATCCTATTTTGGGAAAACGAAAAAATTTGGAAGTAGTCTGTGGTGCACTCGCAACCAAAATTCTTTTCGAAGGAAAGCGTGTAGTCGGAGTAGAATTTTTGAAAGGAAATAGTTTACACCAGGTTACAGCAGGTGAAGTGATATGCTGCGGAGGTGCCATTAATTCTCCCCAGCTTCTTCAGCTGTCAGGAATAGGAGATCCTGAAATTTTGAAATCGGCAGGGGTTGAGGTGATACATGAACTGCCTGGTGTGGGACAGAATCTACAAGACCATCTTGAAGTATATGTGCAATTTTCTTGCAAAAAACCAGTCAGCGTATACCCGGCATTGAAATGGTATAACAAACCCTGGGTGGGCTTTCAGTGGCTGTT
>JBIKOV010000247.1:0-4834 GCA_044357815.1 Ferruginibacter sp.
TAACAGGCCAGTTAGAAAATTTGGTTATTTATCTGCTAATGAAGTATTTTTACGAAAGAAGGTAAGTGTTGCACTTATCAGTTGAACTCAGCGGATAATATTTTTCTGGGACAAGGCAATATCCTGATTCAAGAATCAAAAAAAATCAACATCAACTAATCTGAAAGTTTTAATGTTATGGAAAATCAAAGAAAAAATGTACGTGTCCTGGTAGTGGGTTGCGGAAATATGGGGTCTTCTCATGCGATGGCATATCATACCATTGATGGGTTCGAGATCTGCGGACTCGTGGCTAGGGGCAAGTCAAAGGAGATATTAAATGCCAAATTGGATAATAGTTATCCATTGTTTTCTGACATAGATGAAGCGATTAAAGCTACACGGCCGGATGCAGTTTGCATTTCAACTTACCCGGATACCCATGAAAGCTTTGCCATTAAAGCATTTGAGAATGGATGCCATGTATTCTTAGAAAAACCATTAGCCGATTCCGTTGAAGCTTCTGAACGTATAGTTGCTATGGCTAAAAAAGTCAATAAGAAATTAGTGGTGGGTTATATCCTGCGTCACCATCCTTCATGGGAGCGTTTTATAGAATTGACTAGGGAATTGGGCAAGCCGCTCGTAATGCGAATGAATCTTAACCAGCAGAGCGATGGGAGTATGTGGACACTTCATCGCAACTTGATGAATAGCTTAAGTCCGATTGTTGACTGTGGCGTACACTATATAGATGTAATGTGCCAAATGACCCGTTCAAAGCCGGTTCAGGTATATGCGATTGGTGCAAGACTCACCGAAGAAATTCCTGTTGGGAATTATAATTATGGCCAACTGCAGATCCGCTTTGAAGATGGGTCCGTGGGATGGTATGAAGCTGGATGGGGGCCCATGATCAGCGAAACGGCATTTTTCGTGAAAGATGTTTTCGGCCCTAAAGGTTCTGTATCTATCGTGGCTAAAGAAGCGGGGGGTGCTGGAAAGTCTTCTTCCATCGAAGCTCACACGAAAACAGAATCGCTGCGTTTTCATCATGCCGACCTAGATAAAAATGAAATGTTCGCGAAAGAAGATACATGGATAAATTTGGAAGATGAACCAGATCACCAGGAGCTTTGTAATCGGGAACAAAGATATTTTCTCAAATCAATAATAGAGGATATCGATCTTAGTAACCATGCCGAGGATGCAGTAAATAGTCTGCGGATAGCTTTTGCATGTGATGAATCGGTGAGAACCGGAAAGGTGGTGCCATTGATTTAATTAAGGCCGTAATCTTTAAAGACTCGATAGATTAATTGGAAAATCAAAGCAATTGCCACCTGCTTTGCCCACTTCAATGCGATCATCAGTAGCCATGTCTAACTGATCCCTAGTAATATTTTCTTTTCATGATTGAACATTTGATAATTCATACATCTGTTCAGAATAACGATGCTTAAAAAAATTATGATAGTGGAAGCAGCTATCAAAATTCAACAACTTTTCAATAATTTTGCCGCAAAATAAAGCATAACTTAATTAGAATTGAAAAATATTGCGTAAAGTACTATTCATGCTTAATTTCTAATCGACGCAACAATTTTGAATATTTTTTGAAATATATCTAAAAACCATGAGCTTACTGAATGACCTTAATTGGCGCTATGCCACCAAAAAAATGAATGGCGAAATCGTTCCCCAACAAAAATTAGATTATATTTTAGAAGCAGCAAGGCTCGCGCCAACCTCTTCTGGGCTTCAACCTTTTGAAATTCTTGTGATTAACAATAAAGAACTTCTTACAAAAATTTTACCCATTGCCCACGGACAGAGCCAAATTACGGATGCTTCTCATGTACTGGTTTTTGCTGCCTGGGACAATTATACCGAAGAACGCATCAATGAATCATTTGCTAGAAACAATGAAGAAAGAGGATTGCCTGCAAGTACAACAGATGATTATAGGAATAGGTTGTTGAAAATGTGTTTGGCTAAAACTGCAGAAGAAAATTTTATACACGCTGCTAAACAAGTGTATATAAGTTTTGCAACCGCTATTATTGCAGCAGCCGAACAAAAAGTAGATGCTACTCCTATGGAAGGTTTCAATCCAACTGCCTTAGACGAACTGCTGAATTTAAAAGCGAAAGGTTTGCGTAGTGTGTTGATGTTACCAGTTGGCTATAGAGATGAACAGAACGACTGGTTGGTTAATATGAAAAAGATTCGGGTGTCAAAAGAAAGATTTGTTACAGCATTAACGTAAAGCAATTTGACCAAAA
Organism: Ferruginibacter sp.; assembly: GCA_044357815.1. GTDB lineage: Bacteria > Bacteroidota > Bacteroidia > Chitinophagales > Chitinophagaceae > Ferruginibacter. The sequence continues at coordinate 2,265 of JBIKOV010000247.1, forward strand.
AAAAGCTGTGTTGAGATCATAAACCATTGAAAAACATTCCTTTTCAGCTGTAAGATCTTCTTATGTATATGATATCAATGAATTGAATCCTAACGAATATCATAAACTAGTATTTGTATAACACAAATTTTAGTGGTTATCTTTGTACCGTGAAGAAAGTCTTAGTCATATTGTTGTTAGTAATTTATAGCGTCTCTACTATTGGGGCCACTATCAATATGCACTATTGCATGAATAAATTTGCTGACTGGTCTTTGTTTGGTGAAAAAAAAGACAAATGTGCTAAATGCGGAATGTCCAACAACGGCTGTTGTAAGGACGAAATAAAGCAAATTAAATTATCGCTTGATCAACAAAAGGCCGAGTACGTTCAACATGTAAAGTTCAATTTAGTTACAATATTAAAAAGCCCTTTTACTTTTCCTACTAAAAAATTCATTTCAATCAATAAGCAAATCGTAGCTTATTTACATTCGCCTCCCTTGATACTCCCAAAGGATTTACAGGCTTTTTATTCTATTTTTTTAATTTGATTCTAATCGATATTTAATAGTGTATCTATTTAATAATCGATTAAAGAATTAATAATGAAATTGCATAAGTATTTATTGTTATTATGTTTGGCATTTGTCAATATGGTAAGTTTTGCACAAGTTGCAAAAAATGGACCTATTGTTTCCAGTAGCTTTAAAGTGTTTGGAGCATGTGAACAATGTAAAGCTAGAATTGAATCGGCAGTGAAATTAAAAGGGGTTAATGTGGGTGTTTGGGATGTGGATACAAAAATGTTGACGCTGGAATATGATACAAGCCAAATCTCGATAGACAAAATTCAAAATAAAATATTGGGGGTAGGTCATGATTTAGTTGGCAAAAAAGCTAAAGATATTATTTACAAGCAATTGCCCGAATGTTGCCATTATCGCGAAATGGAACTGGAGGAAAATCTAAACCTAGTTACGATAGATACCATTAAGGGAGTGGTTTTGCAAGATAATGCTAAAGGTAAATTTGAGCCGTTATCAAATGCAACGATTTATTGGTTGGGTACGAGTGAAGGGGTGATTACAGATAGTTTAGGTGTGTTCGCAATTACTACCAATAACGCTAGTAGAAGATTGGTGGTTAGTTATGCTGGCTATAAAGGGGATACTATTTCCATTGTAAATGCGAACGATTTAAAAATTATTTTAGCTACAAAAGGACAATTGAACGAAGTCACAATTTTTAGTCGTAAAATGACCAGCTATATTCCTAATTTGAATCCAATAAGAACACAAATTATGACAGGTTCAGAATTATTAAAAGCCGCTTGTTGTAATTTGAGTGAAAGTTTTGAAACCAATCCATCAGTGGATGTTTCTTATAATGATGCGGTAACAGGTTCAAAGCAAATTCAATTATTAGGATTGAGTGGAAATTACACACAGCTTACGGTAGAAAACCTTCCAGGGCCAAGAGGCTTAGCAACTTCTTTGGGATTGAATTCCATTGCTGGTCCATGGATTGAAAGTATACAACTTACCAAAGGAGTGGGTTCGGTAGCAAATGGATTTGAAAGCATTGCCGGTCAAATTAATGTTGAATTAAAAAAACCTGAGTCCGCCGAAAAATTATTGGGAAATATTTATGTAAATGGCTTCGGTAAAACTGATTTAAATTTAAACCTAGCTACTAAGTTAAATACAAACTGGTCAACTGCTTTACTGATACATGATAATTTTTTAAACAAAGCTGTTGATATGAATAACGATGGTTTTAAAGATTTACCCACTGGCAATGAGTTGAGTTTAGTGAACCGCTATAAATATGATAACAGCAAAGGGGTATCGGCTCAGTTTGGAATTAAAGTATTGAATGATAAAAAATTAGGTGGTGAAATCAATTTTGATCCAAACAGGGATAAGAATACACAAAATAATTATGGGCTTTCAATCAACACAGAAAGATATGAGTTGTTTGGTAAAATGGGCTATGTATTTCCTCAACAAAAGTACAAGAGTATTGGATTGCAAATTGACGGAATCGATCATCAGCAAAATTCGTATTTCGGCTTAACAAATTATAATGCAAAGCAACAAAGTTTTTATAGCAACTTAATTTACCAATCAATTATTCATTCTACTATCCATAAGTTTAGGACTGGTTTAAGCTTTCAATATGATAAGTACAATGAGGATTTTAAGCTCAACAACTATTCCCGAAAAGAGATAGTGCCAGGTACGTTTTTTGAATATACCTACACACCAAATGACCGGTGGAGTATGGTAGCAGGGGTAAGGGCAGATGATAATAATTTGTATGGAGCATTTGTAACCCCTCGTTTTAATATGAGGTATGAGCCTTTTAAAGGAAGCACTATTAGATTAAGTGCTGGTAGAGGTCAAAGAACCGCCAATATTTTTGCAGAAAACAATAGTGTTTTTGTAAGTGCAAGGCAAGTCACCATCGATTCCAGAATTGCAGGGGTGGCTTATGGATTAAATCCGGAAATTGCTTGGAACAAAGGAATAAGTGTGGATCAAAAATTTAATTTTTTAGGAAATAGTGCAACTTTCGGAATAGATTAT
>JBIKOV010000248.1:0-4819 GCA_044357815.1 Ferruginibacter sp.
CCATCCAATCTTCGGTATGGGTTAGATAATAATATCTGGGGAACAGTGGGCTATTCTGGCTTTTCCGGAAATATTGGGAATGAGGTAAGGAAATTTAGCATGGGCATTTTCAATTTTAAACCGGCCACCAAAAAAGTCAGTCAATTTGAATTTTTGGGCGGTACCAGCAACAATACCTGGGGACTAGGTTTTTCGGAAGAATTTGATGTGTTTGCCTCCACGGCTAATAATACCCACAGTGTATTTTTTGGAATCCCTAAACGCATACTCAGTAAGGTAAATAAAGATGACCCGGGAACGGAGAAAATAGATGCCCATTACCCAATGCATGTAGTGACCAAAAATTTACGGCAGGTGGATGTGTTTGGAGGATTTACTGCTGCTGCTGGTCACAGTTTGTATACTGCCCGTCAATATCCATCTTCCTTTTGGAACAAGACCGCTTTTGTAACTGAGCCAACGGGTCGATTGATTCATACTGTTAACTTGCAACAGAGCGGAGCAGGGTTCAAGGAAATAGGTGATGGAAGAAATTTATTTGCCAGTGCTGATGAATGGTGTGCACCCATCCAAGCAGAAGTGGGTCCTGATGGAAATGTGTGGGTAACCGATTGGTATGATTTTATTATTCAACACAATCCAACACCTAAAGGCTACGAAACGGGTAAGGGAAATGCACATATCAATCCATTAAGAGACCATGAGCGGGGAAGAATTTATAGAATCGTTTATAAAAATGCAGCCCCTGCCAAAACCATGTCGCTGAATAAAAATGACAAGGTAGGTTTGGTAGCCGCTTTATCCAGCAATAATATGTTTTGGCGCACCACGGCCCAGCGCTTGCTGGTTGAATCGGGCGACCAATCCATCGCAGCTAAATTGTATCCACTCATTCGCAATCAGCAGTTGGATGCTGCGGGCATTAATGCTCCAGCCATTCATGCACTTTGGACTTTGCATGGGTTAGGTTTAATAAACAGCAGTCATCCTGTTGCAATGCAGGTTGCGGAGAAAGCACTTAGCCATGTATCTGCAGGCGTGCGGCGTGCGGCAGTGGCCGTGTTGCAAACTAGTGCCAACGCATTGCCCGCTTACCAAAAAGCGAGGGTTTTGGATGACAAAGATCTTCGGGTTAGATTGGCAGCCGTTATTGCAATAGCCGACAGCAAACCTTCTGCGGAGGGAAGGGCAGCTTTGCTTGCCATGAACCAGAAGAAGGAAAATCAGCAAGACCATTGGATTAGCAAAGCATTGAATGCAGCCATTGGTATTCAGGTAGCGGCGCCCAAAACGGATGCTATCAGTAATAGTACCAAGGCAGACCAAGTGGTGAATCTAAGTGTAGTGAAAGAGCAGATGAAATATAGTATGCAACAGTTTACAGTGAAGGCGGGAACCATCGTTCGGCTCACACTTACCAACCCCGATTTTATGCAACATAATCTGCTGATCCTTCAGCCGGCGAGTATGGAAAGAGTAGGTGCTGCTGCAGACAAGTTGGCCACGGAAAAAAATGGAGCAGCGCTTCAATATATTCCCAAGATGTCGCAAGTGCTTTTTTCTATGCCATTGGTAAACCCACAAAAAAGCTTTACCATCACTTTTAAGGTACCTGCTATTACCGGCGACTACCCCTATATCTGTACTTTTCCAGGTCATTGGCGATTGATGAATGGTATTATGAAAGTGGTTGCTAAATAAATTTAATTAAACAATGACAGCGAATATTCAATATGGTGTGAGTACCTGGTTATGGACATCTCCTTTTAAAACGGACGCTATTGAGCCGCTATTCAAAAAAGTGGCGGATCTAGGATTTGATGCAATTGAAATTGCGTTGGAAGACCCTTCACTAGTAGATAATGCTGCTTTAAAAAAAGCCCTTGATAAATACCATTTAACGCCCATCATATGCGGTGCATTTGGAAGTACGCGCGATCTTACGCACGAAGACCCCGCCATTCATGAACAATGCTTTCAATATATTGAAGCCTGCTTGAAATGTTGCAAGGCATTGGGGGCAAAATTTGTTGCCGGTCCGATGTATTCGGCGGTGGGCAAAACTAGGATGTTGTCGCCGGAAAAACGGAAGGCGGAATGGGAGCTGGCGGTTCGAAATCTTCGCAAAGCTTGTGAAATGGCTGCACAGTATGATTGCTATCTAGCACTAGAACCGCTTAATCGTTTTGAATCCGACCTAGTCAACACAGCAAAGGATGTGTGTCGTTTGGTGGATGATATTAACCATCCTGCAGCGCGGATAATGCTCGACAGTTTTCACATGAATATAGAAGAAGCCGATCCTTATCAAGCAATTGTAGATGCAGGTGCGCGATTAATTCATTTTCAAATTTCCGAAAACCATCGCGGCATTCCCGGTTCAGGTACCACTCCATGGAATGACTATCGTAGAGGGCTAGACGCTATCGGGTACAAGGGGGTCGTGAGCATTGAGAGTTTTACGCCCAACAATCAAGAACTAGCCGAAGAGGTTTGTATCTGGCGTCCATTTGCCGATAGCCAAGATGAGTTTGCTGCGAGGGGACTTCAGTTCATGCAGCAATTATTGAATGAAAAATAGTATTTAATAAAATGCGCCATTCAATTTTTGTTTTAAAAAATCAACAAACAAAAACTGCGGCAATAAAAAAAATCATTTATGAAACCATTTAATGTAGCCATCATTGGTCTTGGATTTGGCGCCGAGTTTATTCCGATTTATCAGCGGCATCCGTTGGCAAATATGTATGCTATTTGTCAGCGCAATGCAGAAAAATTGCAGTCGGTGGCCGATGCGTTTAACATTGAAAAGCGGTATACCGATTACGATGAATTACTAAAAGACCCCACCATTGACGTGGTGCATATCAACACACCCATTCAAAACCACGCGGAGCAATCTTTGAAAGCCCTTCGAGCCGGTAAACATGTTGCCTGCACCGTTCCAATGGCTACTTCGGTAGAAGACTGTCGCCTGATTGTAGAAGCGGTAAAAGAAAGTGGTTGTATGTATATGATGATGGAAACCGTGGTGTATAGCCGTGAGTTTCTTTTTGTAAAGGAGATGTACGAGCGAGGTGACATGGGTAGGCTCCAATTTTTGCGCGCCTCACACCAGCAAGAAATGGCTGGATGGCCCGGTTACTGGGAAGGGTTGCCTCCGATGCATTATGCCACACATTGTGTGGGTCCGGTAGTAGCCCTTGCCGGAAAAGATGCAGGCGCTGTTTCCTGCGTAGGTTCCGGCAGAATCGATGAGCACTTGATACCAAAATATGGTTCTCCCTTTGCGATAGAAAGTTGTCATATCCAGTTTCGCGATTCGGACTTGGCTGCAGAAGTAACCCGTTCTTTATTCAATACAGCACGACAGTATCGAGAGAGTTTTGATGTATATGGATCTAAAAAAAGTTTTGAATGGACACTGGTGGAGCATGAGCAATCCGTAGTACATATTGGTGAAGTGCCTGAGCGCGTAAGCATCCCTGATTATGCACATTTGTTACCGGAGCCCATCCAATCTTTTACCACAGGCGGTGTGTATGATGGAGATGACAACCAGCATTTGTCATTCATACAAGGATCAGGACATGGCGGTTCGCATCCGCATTTGGTGCATGAATTTTTAACCGCCCTTGCTGAAAAAAGACAGCCTTTTCCCAATGCGAAACAATCTGCTAATATCACCTGTGTAGGAATTTTAGCCCACCAGTCGGCGCTCAATGGAGGGGTCAGGATGGAGATGCCGGAGTTTACGTTTTCAGCTTGATGGTGAATGGGCAATTGTGAATGGGCAATTGTGAATGGTGAATGGGCAATTGTGAATGGTGAATGGGCAATTGTGAATGGTGAATGGGCAATTGTGAATGGTGAATGGGCAATTGTGAATTCTCGCCGTTGTTGGTCTTATTGACCAACAACCGAAGTTCGCAGTAAACTTACCGGTTGCTAAAATTATACTATTTCAACACTTCCCATGTTGGTCAAAAGACCAACATGGGCTTAAATGGTGAATGGGCAATTGTGAATGGTCAATGGTGAAAGTTCGGCCATCTTGCTGTTTCTAAACTTTTATGATAATTCATCCAGCACACTTTCAGTTATCAGTTTTCAATTATCCATTCACCCCTTTCATCCAGCACACTTTCAGTTATCAGTTTTCAATTATCCATTGACCCCTTTCATCCAGCACACTTTCAGTTATCAGTTTTCAATTATCTATTCACCTCTTTCATCCAGCACACTTTCAGTTATCAGTTTTCAATTATCCATTCACCCCTTTCATCCAGCACACTTTCAGTTATCAGTTTTCAATTATCTATTCACCCCTTTCATCCAGCACACTTTCAGTTATCAGTTTTCAATTATCCATTCACCCCTTTCATCCAGCACACTATCAGTTTTCAATTATCCATTTATCACTCACCCTCCCCCCTTTTTTGGGTAATCAAAAAATAGAAATTCTTTTTTTGCATTTTTAAAGTCGGCCCATTTTTTTGTGTAGACTTTAATTGCATAAATGCCGCAGGTGGGCATATCATCCACTTGTACTTGCTCTGATAGGGTATTTACAAAATAGGTGATTCCGGGGTTATGTGAAAAAATAGCTACAGTATCGAAGCGATCATCGAGTTGTTCTACCACCGTATAAAAATCTTCTTCTCCTGCATGATATAGGGCGGAAATGAATTCAATGCAATCGGTCGGTTGGTGATATTGTTCACAAAAAAGTTCAGCTGTTTTTTTTGCTCTCTTGGCAGGACTGGCTACAAAAGCATCAATCTTTATTTTTTTGTCAATTAATCTTTTAGCCATCATG
>JBIKOV010000249.1:0-4818 GCA_044357815.1 Ferruginibacter sp.
TTTCAGTTTACCCTTTAATCCAAAAGTATGATTGATATCGACTTGCTATTGTCCTGGGGAGCAGCTTTCAAAAAAATAAGTGCGGGGGATACTATATTCAGAGAGGGCCAATCCTGCTTTTTTTATAACCAATTAGTTAGTGGCACAGTAAGATGGGGTAATATAGACGAGGAAGGGAAGGAGTGTATCCATGCAATGGTGGAGCCTGGGGAATCTTTTGGGGAATTTCCACTTTTTGATGACGCTCCTTTTGCTGCCAGTGCAATTGCTAATGAGGATTGTGTAGTGATCCGCCTCCACAAATCTACTTTTCTTGAATTGCTTCACGATAATAGTGATATTCATTTTGCCTTTTTAAAGCTGCTATCAAAAAGATTACGTTTTAAGTTTTCAATTATTAAGTCTTTTGCCTCCCATTGTCCTGAAAAAAGAATCGCCACCATATTGAATCACCTTAAGTCGGAAAATAAAAATTTTTGTGGAAATTATTTTCAGCTCAACCTAACCAGGCAACAAATTGCTGATATGACAGGGTTAAGGGTAGAGACGGTTATCAGAACCATGCGCCAAATGCATACGAAAGGTGAGTTGGTAATTAAAAAAGGAAAAGTGTATTGCAGAAATAGGATTGAGCACACAATGGCTTAACTTATTTTATTATTATTTTGTTGAAAAATAAGTAAAAGTTAATGAGTAATTTTTTACGGAAATGGCTCACCATTTCATTCTTAAATTTGTTGGTGGTTGCCTTACTGGGTGTTATTCTTAGATATAAAATTGCCTTTTATCTGCCTTTTATTCAGCAGAAGCATTTTCTGCACAGCCATTCTCATTTTGCTTTTTCTGGGTGGTTAACCCAAACCCTTTTTGTTTTGCTAGTTCATTCTCTTGGCATAAAAAAGGGGGAGTCGGTTATTTCAAAATACCGCTGGATTTTATATGCTAATTGTTTATTCGCATACGGAATGCTGGTGAGTTTTATTTTGCAAGGCTATGGTTTTTTCTCTATCAGTTTTTCTACCCTATCTATTTTAGTAACGTATTGCTTTGCCTGGTTATATTGGAAAGACCTAAACAGCATGAATCAAAAGTTGGTTAGCCATTTTTGGTTGAAAGCGTCCCTGGTTTTCAATGTAATATCTTCCATCGGAGCTTTTGGTTTGGCTTACTTAATGGCTAATAAAATAGCTGTTCAAAACTGGTACCTAGCGGCTGTCTATTTATTTTTGCATTTTCAATATAATGGATGGTTCTTTTTCGCTGGGATGGGGTTGCTAGTTTCAAAGTTTGATCATATTCAATCCTCCTTCAAAAGTATGAAAACAGTATTTCTGCTTTTTTGTTTTGCTTGTGTTCCGGCTTATTTTTTATCCGCTCTTTGGCTTCCCATTCCAACTGTTGTCTATATTATTATTGTTGTATCTGTGTTAGCACAATTGCTAGCCTGGGTAATAATGGTAAGGGTTTTTATTATAAATCAATCATTAATCAAGCAGCATTTTTCAAAATATGGTAAAATACTTTTGCTGCTTTCAGCTATTGCTTTTACCATCAAACTTTTATTACAATCTGGGTCGCTTCATCCTCAGTTGAGTCAGCTTTCCTATGGGTTTAGACCCATCGTTATAGGGTACTTACATCTTGTACTATTGGCTGTCACCAGTATTTTTATAATTGGCTATATTGTTTCGTTTGAGCTTGTAATGGTTACCAAATCATTCTTATGGGGTATTTTTATTTTTGTAGGCGGAGTAATTATTAATGAGTTGCTGTTGATGGTGCAGGGGGTTTCCGCATTAAGCTATACCGCGATTCCTGCCATTAACGAACTGCTGTTTTTTGCGGCAGTAGTTTTACTAACCGGTATTGGCATTGCTTTTGTAAGTTGTTATAAAAGCGAATTCTTGTCTGCAAATAACTTGTCAAATAAAAATGCCTTATAAAAAATACTACTTAAAAATATTGATTGCAGATTATTTTTTTTCTAACTGTTCAATGATTCTTTTGATTTCATTGCTATCGGGTGCTACTGTGGTTAGCTGTTCATTCATACTTTTATTGATAAATTCCATTTTGCTGTTAATGTGTATTCTGGCAGAGGTGTGAAATTCCAAAGCATTCGTTTTATTAGCAAGCGCTACAATATTTTCTGCTCTTACGCCACTTCCCGGCATAATAATAATTCTTTCATTTGCCTGCTGTACTAAATCAATCAATATTTGCATCCCTTCATTCACAGAAGGTTTTTGCCCACTCGTAAGAATTCTTTCACAACCAATTGATATGATATCTTCAAGTGCTTTGAAAGGGTCAGCGGTTCTGTCAAATGCCCGGTGAAAGGTTACTCCCATTGGGTAGGCAATGTCTATTAGTTGCTTGCACCTTTCTTTGTCAACCGTCCCATCTGCAAGCAATATTCCGATGACTACTCCGTTACAACCAATATTTTTACATATTTGAACATCGGCTTTCATGATTTCAAATTCAGTATCACTATATAAAAAGTCGCCTCCCCTTGGACGGATAATAGGATAAAGTTCGATGGTTAATTTTTCCCTAGCAGCTTTGATAAATCCATAGGAGGGAGTAGTACCTCCTTCAGAAGGGTTATCGCATAATTCAATCCGGTGTGCTCCTGCAGCCTGGGCAATTAGGCAACTTTCGATCGTGAAGCCGATTACTTCTAGCTTGAATTTCATAGTAATTACTTTTGATTGGGAAGACTATGCGCCGAAAATGAATTTTGATTCATGTATTTTATTTTCTTCTTTCGTTTTTACTGAAAATACAAATCCTTTCTGGATGGCATATGCACCATATTCCCCTTTTTTATTCATGGCTAAAAATCCTACCTGTAGTGTTTTTGCTTTTGCGGGATCTCTGTTTACAATTCTTTCCACGGCTTTTTTGCAGGCTTTCTCTGGACTAAGGCCCTGCCGCATGAATTCTACTACTAGGTGCGTACCGCAGATGCGGATTACTTCTTCTCCAACGCCACTGCTGGTAGCGGCACCAACTTCATTATCTACAAATAAACCTGCACCAATTCCAGCAGAATCCCCTACACGTCCATGAAGCTTAAAAGCCATTCCACTGGTAGTTACACCACCCGATAAATTGCCTTTGTAATCCATTGCCAATAGGCCCATTGTATCATGGTTGGGGGTTCCATCAGGAAAAAAGTTAGGTGCAAAAGGGCCATTGCCTTTGTTTTTTTCAATATTGATCTGTGGCTTGTATTCTGATTTTTTCAACCATTCCCGATAGGTATTTTCAGCGCTTTCAGATAGCTGCGCAGTTTCTTTTGAGAACCCATTTTCAAGTGCGAACTGTTGGGCACCATTGCCTACTAATAATACATGGGGAGTATTTTCCATCACCTTTCTTGCAACAGAAATGGGATGTTTTATTTGCTCTAATCCCGCTACTGCTCCACAATTGGAATGTTCATCCATGATGCAGGCATCTAGGGTGACAATTCCGTCACGGTCGGGATTTCCACCCAAACCCACACAACAGTTTATCGTATTTTCTATTTGCCTTGCACCTGCTTCTATTGCATCTAGGGACCTTCCATTGGTAGACAATATTTTCCATGCTTCTGCATTTACTTCCATGCCCGAATCCCAAGTTGAAATTACAATAGGGCTATTGGGTAAATGGATTCCGTTGGCGATACTTTTTTTTGAAACCAGCAAGGGGGTTGAAAGTACGGAAAGTTGTAAAAATTTTCTTCTGTCAATTCTATTGGCCATTTCGCTTCTAAAGTTTTATAATATTTGAATAAAAGGATTTGTGTGCTTTCTAATTTTTTGTTGGTTTTATATAAAGTAGACTTACCATATTTTTGAAAGGTAACATTTTTTTAATTTTTGTGAACAGCTATTTTTTTTATCATTTCCGCACTAATACCATCTGCATAGGTACCATAGGCACTTGTCAGACATCCTTTTACTTTTCCATCCTTTGATTCAATGGCAAAAACAATATCTTCATCACTCGGATTGGTATCGCCTTCAAAACGATAAAATTCTTGAATTTCAAAATCATCCGGTTTGAGAATAAGGTTATTTTCCCTACAGGTGATCTTATCAAAATCAATAGTAAAATCCATCGTATAACCCTTCGCCTTTAATGCTGCCAAAGCTTCCACCACTGTTTCATAATTAATCATATACTATTTTTTCTTAAAGTTAGTGATAATCATTTAAAGTATCAATGAGGACGGGGTTATTACAGATTGTAGGCAGCTTGAAATGGTAGAATTAATTATTCGATATTTCTTGGAAAGGCCACCGCCTTCGCCATTCCTTCTAATGGCGCAATTAGCAGAATTAAAAAAAACGATAGGTTGTAAAAAATAGGCATTACTGGGTAAAGTATTTCAATGGCTGTATCTGAAAATAAACTGACGATCGATAATGCCAAATTGTATTGATAATTACCCTTTTTTTTTGGTTTTTAGCAGTTTGCAATTCGGTCCTTTTCATAGAATGTAGCAATTAGTTGGTACATTGCACTTGAGTTTGGTCATCTTTTGAACCCAGTTTTTGTTATAATTATCGGCATCATACGCTGCGCAATTAAAATCGATGTTTAAATAAATGCTTAAAAGGGTTAAATTCAGGGAATCTTGGCTCCCTTGACCGAATGTTTACATGCTTTGCTAGTTATTTTCCCAATAATAGGGAGGCGATTTAAAAGGAGGCAATCATTACCATCAGCTGATTGAATAAATCTTAGGATGGGATGCCTCAATAAAAAAGATGTTTATTAATGATTAAAAATAATATGAGTAAAGAGAAGCGGATAAGTGGA
>JBIKOV010000250.1:0-4798 GCA_044357815.1 Ferruginibacter sp.
CGGCAGTAATGACCTTTGTAATTAATTGAAGAGGACAATTATTGAAGCATCAGTAACCTGGCAGACACAGGACAGAGTCCTGCGCCTGCGGGATAGGACGGCGTTGGTATTGAGTAGGAAATTTCAGGACAAGTCACTTTCCATTTTGCTATTTAAAAAAGCAGATATAGACTATTATTGCTAAATTAAAAAGCATAATGAACTTTTTAATTCGAGTTTAGAAGTTTAGGGGGTTAGGGGGTATTATTATTGTTGGTTCCTTTTAATGCGAGTTTAGAAGTTTAGGGGTTTAGGGTGTATTATTATTGTTGGCTCTTTTTAATGCGAGTATAGAAGTTTAGGGGTTTAGGGTGTATTATTATTGTTGGTTCCTTTTAATGCGAGTATAGAAGTTTAGGGGTTTAGTCGAACTATTATCAACTATCCATTATCATCTATCCATTATTCAATTATCCATTATCAACTATCATTTAAGAACTTTCAGTTTTCAGTTAACCAGTTATCAGTTATCCATTATCCATTATCAACTATCCATTATTCAATTATCCATTATCAACTATCATCTAAGAACTTTCAGTTTTCAGTTAACCAGTTATCAGTTATCCATTATCCATTATCATCTATCCATTATTCAATTATCCATTATCAACTATCATTTAAGAACTTTCAGTTTTCAGTTAACCAGTTATCAGTTATCCATTATCCATTATCATCTATCCATTAGTCAGTTATCAATTAATCCGGACAGCTCCTCCCAATTTCCCTAACACATGCATCTCAATCATACATTCTAAGACAATCGTCCTATTTAATAGATTCTTATAGTCAGAAATTTGCATCCTACACTTTAAAGTTTTAATTTGTTATAGTAATAATATTTATCATATATGTATAATGACAACAAACTCCCGCTGTACCAATCGCCACTGATACAATCAGAAATAAAAGCCTGGGTAAATAGCATCGCAAAACAATGTAACGCCAAAAACATTCACTGGTGCGATGGATCCAAGCAGGAAAAGGACGACTTATGCGAATTACTGGTAAAAAAAGGCACATTTATCAAGCTTAACCAGCAAAAAAGACCCAATAGTTTTGCCTGTTTTTCGGACCCCAGTGATGTGGCAAGGGTGGAAGACAAAACCTTTATTTGCAGCAGAAGAAAAGAGGATGCGGGCCCCACCAACAACTGGATGGAACCCAATGCCATGAAAGAGATATTAAATGATTTAATGGACAGTGCAATGAGTGGTAGAACTTTGTACGTGATACCATTTTGCATGGGACCGGTTGGTTCCCCATTTTCCAAATATGGTATTCAATTAACCGACTCTGAGTATGTAGTGGTCAACATGCACATTATGACCCGCATGGGTGAACATATTTATCCCTACATCAAAGTAAACGAATATGTAAAATGCATTCATTCCGTAGGGGCCCCCATTCAACAAAGCCTTGCCGACTCCAAATGGCCCAACAACCCTACCACCAAATACATTTCTCATTTTCCAGAAGAAAGGCTGATCATTTCTTATGGAAGTGGGTATGGAGGAAATGCGCTGATGGGTAAAAAATGCTTTGCCCTCCGGATTGCTTCGGTCGTTGGCAGGGAAGAAGGATGGTTGGCAGAACACATGCTCATTTTAGGAGTGGAATCGCCCCAAAAGGAGAAGACCTATGTTGCGGCGGCTTTTCCCAGCGCCTGCGGCAAAACTAACTTTTCGATGATGATACCCTCCAAAGGTATTGATGACTGGAAAGTGAGCACGGTGGGAGATGATATAGCCTGGATTCACCGGGGGCCAGATGGTAACTTGTATGCCATCAACCCCGAGGCAGGCTATTTTGGTGTAGCACCTGGTACTAATTTCCACACCAACCCCAATGCAATGGAAACCATTCAATCCAACACCATTTTTACCAACGTGGCCATCACCGCCGACGGTGATGTTTGGTGGGAGGGAATGACTAAAGAAATACCCGAGGGACTAACGGACTGGCACGGAAAACCATTCGACCCCAATGGAAAGACTACGGCCGCACATGCCAACAGCAGGTTTACCGCCCCTGCATCCCAAAACCCCGCAATCGACGACCAATGGGAAAGCATGACGGGGGTTCGCATTGAAGCCTTTATTTTTGGCGGAAGAAGAAGCACCACCATTCCTTTGGTTTGCCAGGCCTTTAACTGGAGCTTTGGCGTTTACGCCGCCGCCACCATGGGCAGCGAAACCACTGCCGCCGCTTTTGGAGAAGTAGGCAAAGTGAGGCGCGACCCATTTGCTATGTTGCCTTTTATGGGCTACCATATGGGCGACTATGTAAACCACTGGTTGCAATTTGGCCGCGACCTTCCCAATCCTCCGCGAATTTTTAGTGTGAACTGGTTTAGAAAAGATGAAACGGGGAATTTTTTATGGCCAGGTTTTGGCGAAAATATGCGGGTATTAAAATGGATTATCCAACGGGTGCATGGCGGTGCCAGTGCGGTTGAATCTCCGATAGGTTGGATGCCCCGCTATGAAGATATTGATTGGAGGGGCAACGACTATTTTACAAAAGAGGATTTTGCCAAAATCACCACCATCGACCGGGAACCCTGGAAACAGGAACTGCTTTCACATGAAGAATTATTTTCCAAGCTCTATGATAAACTCCCCAAAGAATTTTTCTTTATCAGGGAATTGTTATTGAGCTCATTGTGGCGCTCTCCGGAGCACTGGGCGCTTGAACCGGAACATGTATAATCAATAAAAGAAACCAAGAGAGGGCAGTCCTGTATTTCATAGACTGCTAACTTTCCGAAACCACTGTTGATTCGTTTATGTAAGTTCAGCCAAAAACAAATGAAGTATGAATTGGTGGTTGCAATTATTTTCGGAACCCTCTGTAGCCCAAGCTGTCCTTGTTTATTCACTGGCAATAGCCACCGGCATTACACTGGGCAAAATAAAGATTTTCGGCATCTCGCTGGGCGTTACCTGGGTGCTATTCATTGGCTTGCTATTTTCCTATTGGGGAATTACCATCGAGCAGCCGACAGAACATTTTGTAAAGGAATTTGGCCTAATACTCTTTGTATATGCAGTAGGCTTGCAGGTAGGGCCTGGATTTTTTGCGTCGCTGAAGAAAAGCGCTCTTGGAAATAATGCATTGGCCTCATCGGTTGTATTAATTGGTGTTGCCATTACACTGGCATTTTTTTATTCCGGCAGTTACCATATCGCCACAATGACTGGTGTGATGAGTGGGGCCGTTACCAATACACCAGGCCTAGCTGCAGCCCAGGCTGCCGTTAAAGATTTGCACTTGAACGGAGTTGATATTACAACCATTACTTTGGCCTATGCCGTAGCCTATCCATTTGCCGTAATTGGAATTATTGTATCGCTTGTTTTATTAAAAAAAATATTAGGCGTCGATATTGAAAAAGAAAAAGAATTGCACCGGAAACTAAGTTTCATTCAATCCAATCGCCCCCTCTCCCTTCATATCCGACTCGACAACCAACAACTGATTGGACAGCCTATCAAAAAAATTTTAAAAATACTCAATGAGCCGGCAATCATTTCCAGGATGTTTCACAAAGGATCCATCATTACACCCAGCCCCGACACGATTCTTTCTGAAGGAGACGTGATGCTTTTTATTGCACCCAAAAATGTGATGGATAAAGTGAAACTATTGGTAGGGGCTGAAAGTAATATGAACCTGAAGACTGACCAATTAAGCAGTTTAATTACTAGAAAAATTGTTGTCACAAGAAAAGAAGTGACCCATAAACGCTTGGGCAATATGGCCGAAATACCACGCGAAAATTTAACCATTACTCGAATCAAAAGAGCCGGCATTGAAATGGTGGCCCATGGAAATCTCTATTTACAATTGGGCGATATCGTTACCATTGTAGGTTCGGAAGATGGCGTAAAACAATTTGAATCTGTTGTAGGCAACTCGCTAAAAAGATTGGATGTTCCTGATCTTGGACCGGTATTTATCGGTATTTTTTTGGGGGTAATTTTAGGAAGCATCCCGTTTTATATCCCTACCATTCCTGCAGCAATTAAAATTGGCATGGCGGGTGGCCCGCTGATTGTTGCGCTTGTACTAAGCCGCTTTGGCAATCATCTCTATCTTAATAATTATACTACCCATAGCGCCAATTTAATCCTCCGAGAAATAGGCATCGCCTTGTTCCTCGCTAGTGTAGGCCTTAGTAGCGGACATAACCTTTCTGCTGCCTTCAATGATGGAACTGGCTACCGGTGGATGATGATGGGTATTACCATCACCATGTTGCCCTTGCTAATCGTGGGACTGGCAGCGAAAAAACTTTTCAGGAAAACCTATTTTGAAATTTGCGGTTTGCTTGCCGGCTCTTGTACTGATCCTCCTGCATTGGCATTTTCTCTGAAAATGGCTGGCAACGATATCCCCTCGGCAACCTATGCAACGGTTTATCCCCTCACCATGATCCTGAGAATTTTGGCGGCACAACTGTTGATTTTATTTTTTACCTGAATGAAAATTGCCATCGCCAATCAGCAGGATCATTAGCATAGTCTTAAGCCTTTTATTAACACCGCTTATTAATAAATGAAATTCAGCAGAGAAAAATATTTCGTTCTTTTTTATTTGGCAATGCTTACTTGTTTGCTTCCAATGGTTGCAACTGCACAAACAGCGTCCAAACAAATCAATGTTCAGTATCAAAGTTGGTGGAGCATCA
Organism: Ferruginibacter sp.; assembly: GCA_044357815.1. Lineage (GTDB taxonomy): Bacteria > Bacteroidota > Bacteroidia > Chitinophagales > Chitinophagaceae > Ferruginibacter. Next base: position 4,730 of record JBIKOV010000250.1, read on the forward strand.
ACAATACCATCCGGCTTACTAAAACTTGGGGACTGATTACGGATCTACACATAAAAAGAAATCATTTTC
>JBIKOV010000251.1:0-4789 GCA_044357815.1 Ferruginibacter sp.
TGGGGATCAATTTAAAAGTCCGCAAATTTCCCTTGTAAGTGTTAAAATTAATGATACCATCAAAAGAATCTACCTCCTAGGTAATACCTTGTTTTAATGATTTCTAACTTTCTTATTTTGAGGGGATCGAAATTCATTAGTTTATCAAAATTAAAAATAGGCACTCCATCAACTAATGCTAGTGGAGCGGTAAATTTTCAAGAACATTAAACCTCCACATCTTTACAAAGTCAAATCAATCATTCATTCATTTATAAAATCAAGATTATGGAAATCAAAATCAAAATTTTTGGACTTACAACATTTTTAACTTCAGTAACCTATTTGCTGATTTATGTAATTAATAATTAACATAAGCTCAGACTTTATTATTTGAACTTTTGAATGGGTTTGTCGCACTAAGAGCCCCCCGGCCCCGAATGGCATCCATCTTAATAATTCAACCATTCGTTCAACTAGCAAAACCACTGTGTATTATTAATTAATGGCGTTTCTTGTATTAAAGATATGCTATTACACAGGGTACACGCTGTACTCAAAATTCACATTGGTGCTAAGAAAAACTTTTCCTCCTTTGATAAAAAACATTCCTAAAAAATTAATTCCAAGCATTTTTCAAAAACCTCAGCCAATTTTTATAAAAAATATTCTCAATATCGGCTTTATTATATCCTCTTTGTGATAAAAGGCCTTCCAAGTTTTGCAAATCACCAATAGTATCTAGGTCCATAGGGGATTGTTCAGTTCCGTAGGTTCCATCCAAGTCACTTCCAATAGCGCAATGAAGTGAGTTTCCAGCTATTTGACAAATGTGATCATAATGGTCAATGATGGTTTCAATCTTTATTCCAAATGCTGCTGGATTACTTTTTCTTGAAATAAAATCAGGTTTCATCATCCATGCGTCAAAACATCCGCCAATGACCGCTTTTCTGTCTATCAAAATTTTGATTTGTTCATCCGAAAGCTGCCTTTGATGGGGCGCTAAACTTCGGCAATTGTGGTGACTTGCCCACAGGTGTCCATCAAACAAATCCATCGCTTCAGAAAAACCTTTATCGGTCAAATGCGTCACATCCAAAATCATATTCAAAGCACTCATCTCTTTGAGTAAATCTTTTCCTAAGGAAGTAAATCCATCCGTAGTACCTGTGCCGGAAGCATATCTTCCAGTGCTATAATGTGCTGGTCCAATAACCCTTAATCCATATTGATAGGCTTTTTCAAGATAGGATAAATCTATCAAAGAATCTGCTCCTTCTAAGCTCAAAATATATCCAACCGGCTTTTCTGAATTGGGTTTTGATTCATCCATCCACATTTGAATATGATGCTCAAGCGAATTAAGATTATTGATTTGTATCATTTCGCCTTCAGCCTCCATAGCTTGATACCAGGCTAGTTGAGCCTGAGACATTGCCCAAGCTTGATGAGGAGAGTTCCATCCAGCACCTGGTAAATTTCCATTGTTTTGATTAAACCTGGCCAATTGAGTAGCCACCACCAAACCAATATTGCCCTTGCGGAGTTCTGGTAAAGAAACAGTTCCTCTTCCGCGGTCAATTTTATCCGTCATTGCTTCCTCGGATTTTCGAATATCGTTTACCGACATTCTATAATCCCGATTCCATTCAATTGCGTTGGTTGAGATATCTAAATGTGCATCTATTAAAAACATATTTTTATTGTCTATATAATTTGAATTTATTTTTTCTTTAATTTTTTCTCCACCACATCCGCAGGATATTTCAAAGCCAAGGCCCTGATATCGTAGCTAAATTCTTGGAAAGTAGCTTCCCAAAGTTTGGCTTCTTCTTCAGTATATTTATAAAATCCGTTGGCATTCAACACGCCATTTCCTCCTGATTTTACCACATCATCAATCAATTTTGGAATAGTAGTTTGATTGCTCAATGTAGGTAACAAATCTTTCATTACAGTATGATATGCAGACACCCCTGTCAAGTCCATCCACCTGAAAACTCCTGCCAATGTCATCCAATAGCCTGGATTATTTCTGCAGGCTCTATCCACATCTTCTACAGATGCGTAGCCATTTTCAACCAAATAACATGCTTCACGATACATGGCATACATCAAACGGTTGGTAATAAATCCTCTGATGTCTTTCCTTACCAAAGTTGGTTCTTTAGACCATTTGTGCGCTATTTCATATAAGTATTCGCCCTTTGTTACATCCGAATTTTCACCACAAATAATTTCTAAAAACCTAGTGGTATGCGAAGGTTCTGCCCAATGTAATCCCAAAAATCGTTTTGGAAATTGCACTTCCTTTTGCAAAATACTGATTGGAATAGCTGACGTATTGCTTGTTAAAATAGATTCAGGCGAAATTACCTGTTCTATCTTTTGATAAACCGATTTTTTGATTTCGATATTTTCAATGGTGCATTCTATTACAATTTCACATTCTTTCAATAAATCATAGTCCTCTGAAATGATGATATTTTGTAAATAAAATGCAGGAGCTTGAGCAACCATTCCTTCTTCCAACGATTTTTGCAAATGGGCTTGAATTCTATTTTCGGCATTTTCCAGATCACTTGAAAGTGGAGCTATAGCAATCACTTTGTGTCCCGCAATCAGAAGGCAAGTACTAATGCTACATCCCATTAGACCAAGGCCCACCACTCCTACTTCAATATCTTTTGGGTCGATCGAGTTTTTCATTTAGTTATAATTAATGTTTCAAAATCTCAATAGGTGGCTCTTCCGCCTGATAAATCAAAAGTAAACCCAGTTGTAAAACTATTTTGTGGAGAAACGATATAAGCTACCAAATCTGCAGCTTCTTCAAGTGTTCCGCACCTTTTCATTGGAATTTTATCAGTCATATATTTAATCTGTTCTACTGGCAGCGCATCCACCATAGCAGTTTGAATGACTGCTGGGGCTAATGCGTTTACAGTTATTCCGTTTTCGGCATATTCTTTTCCTTGAACTTTTGTCATGGCTATTACTGCCGCTTTTGAGGCTGAATACGCCAACATTCCGGCATTCCCTTCTTTTCCAGCGATGGATGCGATGTGTAAAATCCTTCCATATTTTTGGTCCAACATATATTTTAAAACATATTTGGAGGTGAAGTAGGAGCCCATGAAATTTATTTCAAAAACTTTGCTCAGATTTTCAGTTTCAGTTAGATGGCTTTTTATATTTGTTTTGCCAGTTATGCCAGCACAGTTGACTAGAATATCGATTTTTCCAAAATGGGAATAAATCATTTCAATGGTGCTTCTTACTTCTTCCTCTTTAGAAACATCCGATTGATAATAGGTTGCATTGTTGTCATTTTCGAATTCAACTGGTATTTTATCTGAAATATCCACTAACGCCAATTTTACTCCATTTTCAGCAAGTTTTTTTGAAATAGCTAATCCCAATCCTGAAGCGGCTCCAGTAATAACGGCTACTTGATCTTGCATTAAATTTTTATCCATCAAATAATTTTTTTACGAAAAAGGAGGTATGAAATTTCGAATATTTTTTTGCATTCAACCGAGGAAAATATGCATTCTTTCAATTCAAGATTTTTAAAAATTGATAGTATACTTACTTGCCAGTGATGGTATGCATTATTTTTTTGAGAGTTTATCTAATAATAGATAGCGATTACGGCCTTTCTCAATTTCCATTCTTGTATTTACGTCAATATGCATTACCGGGGCTGATTGGCCTTTCATTACTGCCGGCCATTGTGGAACACCCAAGCCATTCGGATTGCCTGTTTTGATAAAATTGACAAAATAAGCCTGCATGATTTCTGATACTTTATAATCTTCCGGTTGCCAGTCATATACCCTGTTAGTTGTAAGATTTCCTAAAGCATATTCTATTTCAGATGAGTGAACAGCTCTCTTTGCAGCTGGCGTTATTTTAATTGTAGCATCTTTGATGACGCCTCCTGCAAGGCCTGCAACGACCCCGCCCATTTCTGGACGCATAGCAGGTCGTGGACGTTCATACATGTACCGAAATACAGAACTGCTACCTGTGGTTACTTGTAAGTCTGACCATTTCCAGGTGCTAAAACCAATAAACCGATCGCTGGCTAAGTCTGTAGCCACTTGTTCTACATCATTGTCTGTAGAAGGGTTATACCATTTCAAAACATCAGCAGCTTGGGCTCCATATAGTTTTTGAACTGCCTTATTAAAGTTTACTTTAGTTAGTTCATCTTTTAACAGTATACTCCGATAATTACCTTCTTCTGAATTCCAGCCTACCAATAAAGGAACATGGGCTTGTTTGCCGGCTTCAAAAATAGCTGCTGGTTGTTGAGGTAAAAAATACCCATCAATTATAACTTTGAAAAGTTCCCTTTCATGATTGGCGCCAATTTCTAATAATTTATCAGCAGATATCTTGCGTAATTCTGCAATGTTTTTTACGCCGACCATTTTACTAAATTTTTCCCCTTTCTTTTCTCCTTCTTCAAGAGAAGTTGGTGGTACTGTGTTCATTAATGACCCACTTTCTCCAATTGCTCCTGCAAAAAGTTCTTTAGATAAAGGGGTAGCCATTTGAGCACTGACAGCAAAAGAACCGGCAGATTCACCGGCGATGGTTACCCGTGAAGGGTCGCCGCCAAAAGCAGCAATATTCTGCCTTACCCATTGTAAAGCCGCGGTATGATCCATTAATCCATAGTTGCCGGAAGCATGGTTGGGCGATTCTTTAGTTAATTCCGGGTGAGCCATAAAGCCAAAAATATTAAGTCGCTGATTGACCGTTACAGCTACTATACCGTTGCGGGCCATACTCTCGC
>JBIKOV010000053.1:0-16917 GCA_044357815.1 Ferruginibacter sp.
TTTTCACCAAAAGCGCAATATAGTTTTCATAGGCCTGTATATTTTCAAAATGATCTGGTATGCCTGTTCTGGGAAATTTGTCAAATACTTTGGTGCGAAATGATTTGTAACCGGTATGCCTGCCTTCCCAAAAAGGCGAGTTGGTACTAAGGGCATACACATGGGGTAAAAAATAGCGGGCCGAATTGGCAATATGAATGGCCATCTCCCTGTTCTCCATTCCCACATGTACATGGAGACCAAAAATAAGGTTGCTGCGGGCAGCTTCCTGAAATTCATTTACCATTTCATTGTATCGCTCATGGTCGGTAATCAGCTGGCTTTCCCAATGACTGAAGGGATGGGTGCCAGAAGCGCCAATTGTGAAGCCTAAGTTGTTGGCAATGCCACTAATCGTTTTGCGCAGCGTGGATACATCCACAAAGGCTTCATCTACATCCTGACAAATATCCGTCCCCACTTCCACCACTGCCTGGTGCATTTCTGCCTTTACCTTGTCCTTGCTAATCTTATGTCCTTCTAGAACGATCCGTTGCTCATGGCTTTTAAGTTCCCTAGTTTTTGGATCCAGTACCATGTACTCTTCCTCAACGCCAACCGTAAAACTTTTAAAAGATATATTGGCCATTGTTTAAGTAATTGAAAATGGATAATGAATGAGTGGAAAATTTTATTGTAGCAGGTATCCATTAATTATATCCCTGCTAATTGATTAATCTTTACCAAAGATACTTATTAAGGACTAGGGCTGTATGCCTTTGTCCAAAATGACATTTTTTGAAGCTGGTCTTGGCTTAGCTTCAGCATAAGAAGCTTTGGGTTTTTTAGTAGTTGATTTTGGTACATTAATGGCGCTTTTTAGTTCATTGTATTTTGCAGTTATTGTAAGAATAATGCTGAAATGCTGGTTTAATTGAGTAAGAAACACTTGGTTTATTGTTTTGAAATTATTTTAATGCTAAAGAATATACTTTTTCAACTAATTAACCGGTTCATAAAAGCGTAAACCTTGTTAACTTTGCACTTTAAACTGAAAAAGGATGCTAGATAGTATAGAATCGGCGATTGAAGCAATTAAAAATGGGAAGTTGGTCATCGTTGTTGATGACGAGGATCGGGAGAATGAAGGGGATTTTATAACAGCGGCACAAAACGTTACGCCAGAAATTATCAATTTTATGAGTACGCATGGTCGTGGTCTCATCTGTGCGCCTCTTTCAGAAGAAAGGTGTGATGCACTTCAGCTTCCGGCCATGGTACCCGACAATACTTCTTTGCATGCAACTCCTTTTACGGTTAGTATTGATTTGCTAGGGAATGGGTGTACCACGGGAATTTCTGCCCAAGATCGCTCCAAAACTGTGCAGGCGCTGGTAGATCCTGCTACAAAAGCAGCAGACCTAGGTCGTCCTGGCCACATTTTTCCGCTTAGGGCGAAAAAAGGGGGTGTATTGAGGAGATCCGGTCATACGGAAGCTACCATCGATTTGGCAGCATTGGCCGGTTTTGATCCTGCAGGGGTATTAGTTGAAATCATGAATGAGGATGGAACCATGGCAAGACTTCCACAGCTAATGGAAATTGCCAAAAAATTTGATTTAAAACTGATCAGCATTAAAGATCTTATTGCTTATCGGCTTTCAAAAGAAACCCTTATTCGAGAGGAGGAGCGTGTGAATATGCCTACCAAATATGGCAATTTTGAGCTAATCGCTTTTCAGCAAATTAATACGGGTGAAATTCACCTTGCAATCAAAAAAGGAAATTGGCAAAAAGATGAGCCTGTATTAGTAAGAGTGCATAGCAGTTGCATGACTGGCGATATTTTGGGGTCATTGCGCTGTGATTGTGGCGACCAATTGCATAGAGCCTTGAAAATGGTGGAAGCTGCAGGAAAAGGGCTTGTGTTATATATGAATCAGGAAGGTCGTGGAATTGGATTATTGAACAAATTGAAAGCATACAAATTGCAGGAGCAGGGAATGGATACCGTTGAAGCCAACCTTGAACTGGGATTTGGAATGGATGAAAGAGATTACGGAGTGGGGGCTCAAATTATCCGTCACCTCGGTATTAGTAAAATGAAATTAATGAGCAATAATCCACGCAAGCGAGCGGGGCTTCTAGGATATGGCTTGGAAGTGGTGGAAACGGTGCCTATTGAAATACAACCCAATGAACACAATGAAAAATACTTGACTACTAAGCGTGATAAAATGGGGCATGAAATTCTAGGAGAGCAATAAATTCCGGAGGCCTTTTTTTTATGTCTGATTTGTTGATGTCTGATGTCTGATTTGTTGATGTCTGATTTGTTGATGTCTGATTTGTTGATGTCTGATTTGTTGATGTCTGATTTATTTATCTAACATCTGGCATCTAAAATCCAACATCATAAAATCAGACATCATACATCAGACATCATACATCAGACATCAGACATCATACATCAGACATCATACATCAGACATCATACATCAGACATCATAAAATCAGACATAAAATCATCCATCAGCCATTTCGCATCATCCATTCTATTCCCCCTTTTGAATCGGTTGTATTTTTTTCTTTTCTTCTTCAGCAATATAGTCGGAATCGAGTTTATCAAAATCCTTTCGATAAGATAGGCTGACACCAGTTCTGGTACGCTGGCTAATCAGATCAAAATTGGTACGGTTAAAACCAACCAGTCGAATCGATCCATCTTTGGATAATAACCATTCAGCCGTAATATCAGGGGTTACCATCAGGTTATTATTTTTGCCAATATTTACTACATAGGGGTTGTTGTAATCAAGATTAAATCCTGCCGAAATGATTACCCGACCATTGAGCAGGGTGAACACAAAACCAGTTTTTGCGGCCGCTTGTAATTTTTGCACATTGCTTTCCAATCCAAGTCCGGTGTTTAAATCTAGATACACAGAAGTATTCTTAATATATTTTTGTAATAATTTATTGAAGAAACCAGATAAAGCATTGGAAACTACACCTCCGATAGTACTTGCTAATACGTTGTATCCACTATTTGCAGAAATCATTCCCTGGGTACTGCTAACGAAGGAGTTGAAGAGTAATAAGGACGTGACCTGCTTATTCAATTCATTTTTATCGTCTTTAAATTGTTGTAATCTTTTGTTGATGACAAAATCGCTTTTTAAGGAACTGGCATCTGGTAATTTAAATTCAAAATCAATGGCAGGCTTTAAGAGTGTTTCTGTTAGATGAGCAATTACCCGAACATCCTCTTTTTGATAAATCTGTGCACCTGCTGTTGAGATGGGTTTAAAATCAACCTTATTGGCAAGGTATTCTGCCAATATATCAATCCTAGCATTGATTGGATCCCCGTTCCACACGATCGATCCGCTGTTTACGGTAAAATATTTTTTAAGAAAGGTTTGAAAATTGAAAGTGTATTCTCCTTTGGTAATATTGTAGTTCCCGTTAATGGTAAGCGGCTCCTTATTTCCGACACGTATTTTCAACAGCCCATTTCCCTCACCCTTAATGATATCACCGGTAGCTTCATCTAGAATTACATCAATTTTGCAGGAAGGGTTGGCCGTTAGTACCATATTTACCAGTATATTAGTCGATAACTTTCCTTTAAATCGCTCTTCCATTTTACTACCAAACTGAATAAAATCAATATAATCCACAGTGCTACTTTCTACACTGCTTCCGCTCAGTAAATAAATATGACTAGTGTCCGTTCTAGATGGTTCCCCACTGATATTCATGGTCATATTGTCTACCGGACCATTGATAGTCATTTTAGCCTTTCCAATTACTTTACCGTAAAACTGTGAATTATCTTTTTTAGTAGTATTCAGCACTATCAGCTTATTCGTTTCAATTTTTACATCGTCAAAGAAAAAGTCTTGGAAAAAGCGGTGGTACATTTTACCACTAAGCGTTGCAGTATTATTCAACGTGTCTCGCAATAAAAATTTCCCAAAGTCAATTTCATCTGGATTAAAAATGATTGTTTCATTGCCAAAAAGATATTTGCATCGGGTATATTTAACTACCATCGAACCTCCCATAATATTAGCTGTACCCGTTAAAGAAAGATTATTTCCTTTGCCTTTTATTTTCAGATCAGCAGTATTGGCAACTCCTTTGATATTGCTAAAAACTGCACCTAGGTAACTATTTAAAAATGCAAGGTCTAGCTTGTTAGCAACGATTGAAATGTCAGTCTGGTTGTTGGAGGTGTCTTTTGAATGAATACTGCCCTCAATTTTGAATTGGTTATTTTTATTAGGAGCATCTAGTTTAAATTTGGCGAGCCCTGAAACACTGGAATAAGTACCGGTACCGTCTACCATTCCGATAGAGTCTCCATCTAATCTGAACTCTTTTATTTTTGTATCAATCTCAATGGAAGGTTTGCCAAATGGATCGAGTATTCGGATATTGCCAGTTAGCTGTCCTTCTAAATTTGGTTCTTTTAGTACAAAAGGAACAAAGTCATTAATATTAATTTTGTTGAGTTTCAACACCAAATCATTGGAATTACCAATTTCAGAAGGCTCTGTTGAAATAATGATTTGCTGATTGCCCTGCATAAATTTTATTTCATTGGCACTTACTTCCTTCTCAGTTAAGGTTAACTCACCATCTTTTTCTAGCTCCCATTTTTTCTCGTTGATAATAAAGGAGGAAGGAAAAAAGTGAATTTTTAGACCATCTTTTAAAGTTTGTAAGGTGGCATTAATGGTCGCATCCCCAAAAGTTTTGCTGGCTTTCGTCTTAATGCTGATAGTAGAGATATCATTGCGCGATGTAAAAGCTAGTTTGGAGGAGGGAAGCCTTAAACTGTCATTGATACTGATTTCATCTATGTCAACAACTGTCTGTAACGAATCGAGGTTGCCGCTGCTGGCAAATCGGGTATTGTTAAATATTTTCCCATCATAGCTGAAAAGAGGTATTTCAGCATTTACATTCAGTTTATTTTCTTTCAAATTTAGATTTCCGGTGATCAATGAATTATTAAAACCCCCAAGTCTTTTATCTAGTATTTTCGAAAAGGCGTCTACCGCTTTTGTTGAGATAGTAAAAGTAAAATTCTGGTCGCTTTTAAAAACGGGTTGTTCATTGATTTGGGAGGGAAAATACCGTTTGAGAAATAATTTAAATGCTGCTGGTAATTCCTTTATTGAAAAAGTTCCTGCCAATTCAGCATCCATATTATTGGTATGAAGCCTTAATTTTTTTTGATTCTTTTCGATAGAAGACTCCAGTAGCATTGAATCGAAAGCTAGTGGCTGATGGTTGTGGGTTAACTTGGTATTAAAAACTTTTGCAGTTCCTAAAAAATCATCTATATTATTTCCTGCAAAATTGAGTTCAAACTGGCCTTTCAAATCAAAATCCTCTTTAGTAAAATTTAATTTTTTGAAATCAGCTTTTTCAAGTGTAGCATTGAATAAAAACTGGGGCACTTTGCTATTTAAATCAATCGTTCCTTTTAAACTGTCTACTATTAGATTTTCGTCATGAATACTTAGCAGCCCATTAAATATTTTTTTAAAAAAATGGCCATTCACATCAATATGTTGGTAGTTATATCCATTAAAACCAATGGTGTCAATTTTGCCATCAAAATTTGCATTAATGTCTTTTGCAGAAAAACCATTTCCATTTACATTCCCATTGAAGGTGATATCCTGCAGTTGGCTAGTATTGAAAAAATCGCCTAGCTTAAACCCTACCGTTGAAATTTTTCCTCGATAAACTGGCGTTCTGTTTTCAGGAAGTTTTAAGTTAATATCTCCTTTCAATATCCCCAGCTGAGTGTTGATGGTACCAAAGGCTACAAAATCATTGACAAATCCGGTAAACTTTCCCTGGTATTGTATATTACCTAATTTGCTAAGTTGGGGGGTAGTTATATTTTTCAGAGAAGGCACAATGTTGCAAATGTCAGTATAGTTTGTTCGGATGTTGTCGGCATCTAAATTTATAAATGTTTTATTGATGTCTGGAAGTCCAATAAATGAGATATCTCCATCGATCAAAGAATTACCACTTGTAATGCGCATTTCTTTGGTTCTAAGATTGTCAATCTTTCCTATTACAGCGCCCGAAATATTAAATAGCATTTTCCAATCCTTCACTTCGGGTGCAAAAAAAGCGAGGTCATCACTACTTAATTTGCTGTCTATAAATTTGCCTTCCAGTTGCACATCGTGAATGAAATTGTTCATACTCTTCTGAAAACTATTGTACTTCATTGCATAATAGTTTCCTAGCCTGCTTTTTTCGGTCACTAGGTCTAGCTGCTTAAATTCCATTATGTCGGGCGTAAACTTTACGTTGGCTTGTATTTTTTTCAATTCAAAGCCACTTTTTTCTTTAGTGCTTAGTTGAAGAAATGCGGATAGGGTATCTTTCTCATACCGGATATTTTTAACTTCACCAGTGATATTGCTAAACTGAAAATGTTGTCCGTCAAAAATACCAATGGAGGCGGTGTGCTCAGTTTCTATTTCATTTTTAAAAATCCCATTGTTAATTTCAATATTGTTAACAATTAGCAGCCATCCTTCATTATTCCATTTGTAAGGAAGCTGTTGTAAGTTAATGTTGGGGATCTTTTTTTTGATGAGCGAATCAGGTCTGTATCCTGTGTAATCTTCTTGGGAGAAAAATGGGTTATCAAGCGTAAGTGTTTGTAAATGGATTTGTTTTTTTTTGAGATTGATCTCCTCTGCATTGAGCTCAAATTTTTTAACAGAAAATTCCATATTTTGTCCAATCCATTTATCCACTTGTTTAAATTGGATGTTACTAAATTGGATTTTTTTTAAATCAAATGATAAGCCTTCTTTATTGCTGGAGGAACTGTCAGACGGCTTTTCAAAATAATCAACCAAAAATTGATAGTTCCAAACTGAATCGGTCCGATGTAAATTAACCACTGCATCATCTAAGGAGATATAGTGGATGATGGCTTTGTTTTTAAAAAAGAACCAGTCGGTAATTTTGAATCTTGCACTACCTGCATATAATAAAGTATCCTTTTTCAAGTCTTCAACCAAAAGGCCATTCAAGGCCATTTTGTCAAATAAATGGTAATTGATATATTGAATCTTTACTTTGGCATGCAATTCCTTTGTAAGGGTTTTGGTAACTTTTCCAACCAGAAAATTTTGCACAGGGGTAAGTTGCAAAACCCCCCAAGTACCAATGATTAGTATTAGGACGGGAAGAAAGAAGCGAATTTTTTGACTATTTTTTTTGAAGAAATATAACCAAGCTGCTAGCCACCCGATTAGTAAGCTAGTAAAAACCCAGATGGGGGCATCAGATAAAACAGTGGTGAGTAAAATAGCAAGCGCCAACCAAAATATTAGTGTAAGAAAAATCCATTTTAGTATGTAGCGGCTTCTACTCAGTGTTCTGTATTAAGTTACAAAAATAACGTTTCGCTACCTATAAGCAAATTCAATACCAATTATATTGAGTATCTATTCATATATAAAAATAAATAAATACAAGGATGGGTAATAGTAAAAATGGGAAAGCTATTTTGAGCAAAGGGGTAGTATTGGGCCCGGATCAATATCCTTCTGCCGAATCATCCCCTCGTTTGTCAGCAATTGCCGTTATTTTTCTTGTTTTACCATTTTTTATCTCAATTAATTCGGTTCGTCCAATCTGGCCTCTTTTTACCATTTTATATCCCATTGCTTCCAATTGATGAAGGGTAGATTCATTAAAATCATTTTCCACCATAATTTCATCTGGTAACCATTGATGATGGAATTTTGGCTGGTTGACTGCATCTTCTGGTGTCATTTTATAATCGATCATATTGACCAGTGTTTGAATAATACTGGTCGGGATGGTGGTTCCCCCCGGGGTACCCACTACCAGGTAAGGCTGATTATTTTTTAACACAATAGTGGGGGCCATACTGCTTAGCATTCTTTTGCCGGGAGCAATCGCATTGGCTTCGGCACCTACCGCTCCATACATGTTCGGCACACCAGGCTTTACACTAAAATCGTCCATCTCATTATTTAAGAGGAATCCGGCGCCACTTACAACGGTTCTGCTACCATAAGAACCGTTGAGGGTGGTAGTTACAGAAACGGCATTGCCTGCTGCATCGATAACGCTTAAATGGGTGGTTTCTTCACTTTCTTTAATAATTCCTTCTTTAGTTGACTGGCTATTACCGGCAATGCCTGGTCTGAAATCTTTCATTCTTTCCCGTAAATAAGCATCGCTTACCAAAGTTTTTATAGGCACTTTCACAAAGTCGGCATCGCCTAAATATTTTGCCCTATCTGCGAAAGCCCTTCTTTCTGCTTCCGTTAGTAATTGAACACTTGCAGCAGATTGAAATTTCATAGCGCCTATCTTTTTTTGCTCAATCATCTTTAATACCTGTTGAACAATAATTCCTCCGCTACTAGGCAATGGCATGGAAATGACTTGATACGCATGGTAGTTAAATTCAATTGCTTTTCTTTCTTTAGCAGTGTAATTTTTCAAGTCATCTGCAGTAATAATTCCTTTTCCCCTTGCCATTTCGGCAATGATCAATTCGGCGGTAATACCTTCATAAAACCCCTTTGCTCCCAAATCCCTGATCCGTTTAAGTGTGTTGGCGAGGTCCTTTTGTATTAGGCTGTCACCGGCTTTCCAGGGTACTGCTTTTACAAAAATGGGGGGATTTGTATTCAATTGAATGAATTCTTTTTTTAGTTCATTGAAATCATTGGCTTGGTGGGCGCTTATCGAAAATCCGTATTCTGCAAGTTCAATTGCTGGCTGAATTAGGGTTGTAAATGGTAAGGTTGCATATTGCATTGCTGTGAATAATCCAGCTACCGAGCCTGGGATGCCGCTGGCTAAATGTCCATCCTGTGATAAATTCATTTGGGGATTTCCATTCTTATCTAGGTACATGTCCCTACTTGCTTTAGCAGGGGCAGTCTCCCGAAAATCAATGCTTATATTTTTCCCATTTTTTAAATGAGCTACCATAAAACCACCGCCACCAATATTGCCCGCTCCTGGGTATACTACAGCGAGCGCTAGTTGTGTAGCAATGGCTGCATCAATGGCATTGCCTCCTTGTTGTAAAATTTGGACTCCTACTTTACTGGCCAATGCGTTGGCGGAAGCTACTGCCCCTTTGGTACAAGTGATTTTTTTTTGTTGCTGAAAATGGAATGGGTCAATTTTTTGTGCCCCTGCAACGGATGTATTAAAAAATATAATTACTAACAGTAGTCGATCTGCATTTTTGAACTTCATCCGATAAATTTTCTACTAAATTACTGAATTGATGGAAATATAAAATTTTTATCAATTCTATGAAGTAGAGGATAAGCGTCTGGTTGGGCAGTAATCATAGACATTCTGTTTTCAGTTTTATGCCAACTTTAGGCTAAATGAGTTAAAGCGGATAAGTGCTTTCAATTTTTTTTGTAATTTTTTTTAAATCCTAACTCTTTAAGTTGTGATTATCTTACATTCGTTAAATAATAAAAATCGTATGATAAAACCTATTGCTATTCTAATTATATTATTGAATTCGCTACTGGCCATTTCTCAAACTCCCAAAAGCTATACTTCTTCTGAAATATTGCTACAATTAAAAAAACTGCCAGTACTGGGATCTGTATTATATATAGCCGCTCATCCTGATGATGAAAACACCAGACTCCTGGCTTACCTGGCGAATGAAAAATTGTACCGAACTGGTTATTTAAGTTTGACCAGAGGTGATGGCGGACAAAATTTAATTGGTGATGAGCAGGGGATTGATTTAGGGTTAGTACGCACACAGGAATTATTGTCGGCTAGAAGAATAGATGGAGCTGAACAATTTTTTAGCAGGGCCTATGATTTTGGATTTAGTAAATCTTCTGAGGAGGCATTGCGTTTATGGGGGCACGATAAAATATTGAGTGATGTAGTTTGGGTTATACGTAAGTTTCAGCCTGATATATTGATTGCCCGTTTTCCGGAAGATAGCAGGGCAGGCCATGGTCATCACGCAGCTTCGGGTATCCTTGCCCGGGAGGCGTTTGATGCAGCGGCAAATCCTGCCAGATTTCCCGAACAGTTATCACAAGGCGTTAGCATTTGGCAGGCCAAGCGATTGCTTTGGAATACCTTTAATTTTGGCAGTGGCAATACACAAAGTGAGGATCAGTTTAAACTCGATGTGGGTATGTACAATCCACTACTGGGAAAAGGATATGGAGAAATTGCGGCACTTAGCAGAAGCCAGCACAAAAGCCAGGGGTTTGGAGTTTCGGCTCAAAGGGGAAGTATAACTGAATATTTTACTACTATAAAAGGTGAGCAACCAGTGAGCGATTTGATGGATGGGGTAACAACGAATTGGGGTAGGCTAAACAATAATAATTTATCCAAGCTTTCTATAAATCTGGCAACTAATTTCTCTTCCGAACACCCCGAAAAATCAGTGCCAGCCTTGGTGAATTTATATAGCCTAGTTTCTTTGCTCAATGATGGCTATTGGAAAACCCAGAAATTAAAAGAAATTAAAAATTGTATTGAGGCTGCCAGTGGTTTATTTCTTGAAGCCACTACCAATAGTCAATACGCCGTTCAGGGGGACAGTGCAAAAATAACGGTTACTGCCAACAATCAATTGGGGTTGAATATGAGCGTTATAGGTGCAACCATCGGCGTTACCCATTACTTAGTGGGGGAGCCAACTAAAAACAGTAATCTTTCACTTACAAAAAATATTTTCATTAGCGCTGCTGATGTAAAAAATGCGCAACCTTTTTGGCTAGCTATCCCAATGGACAAGGGAAGTTTTAATGTAGCGGATCCTCTAAAAATAGGAATGGCAGAAAACAATCCATTTCAAATTACGTTGGATATAACAATAGAAGGCACCAATTTTACTTTCACCAAACCGGTTCGTTATAAAACTACCGATCCAGTGAGGGGAGAGTTGTACCAGCCGTTCATTATCCTGCCAGTGGCGGATGTGAAATTTGAAAAGGACATTTATTTATTAAAGAATAAAGATTCATTGCATGTAGATATGCGGGTAGTTCCCAATATAGATTTGCAGGGTGATTTACAAGCGCAAGCAACTTTGCAGAATAGGCAAGGAAGTATCATAAACAAAAAAGACTTTTCCTTAAAAACCATTTCAAAAGACAAGCCCGTTTTATTTGAGGTTCAATTGCCGCAAAATAATTTGTCGGGTGGAATTTCAACCGTGCATGCTGTCTTGAATGTTGGAGATAACAAATTGTCAGGATCAAACAGTTATAAAAGAGTAATCAGTTACGACCATATTCCTTCGATAGTTTATCAGAAAGAGGCCACTACCAAATCCGTTTTTGCAGATATAAAAATTGATGGCAAACTAGTGGGTTATATACCAGGGGCAGGAGATAAAGTACCGCTGGCATTACAGGAGATGGGGTATAAAGTGGTGATACTTTCAGAAAAAGACATCAAGGCAGGGAAGCTTTATATTTATGATGCCATTGTTACTGGTGTAAGAGCATACAATACCAATGATTGGATGAATACTGTATATGATGTGCTGATGGATTATGTGAAGGAGGGTGGCATATTGCTTTGTCAGTATAATACCAGTAACCAGATTGGACCTGTAAAAGCAAAGATTTCGCCATACCCTTTTACCATTAGTCGAGGCCGGGTTACAGACGAGGAAGCAAAAGTAAATTTTTTATTGCCCAATCATCCGGCCTTGAATTATCCTAATAAAATTTCGGAAAAAGATTTTGAAGGATGGATTCAGGAGCGCAGCATTTACAATGCAGAAAAGACAGATCCAGCTTACCAACGTATTTTGAGCATGAAAGATCCTTCCGAAAATGAGCAGGAAGGCTCTTTAATCATTGCCAATTATGGGAAGGGAAGATTTGTTTATACCGGGTTAGTATTTTTTCGGGAACTGCCTGCAGGAGTTGCAGGGGCTTATCGTTTATTTGCTAATCTGATAGCATTACCCGAAAAAGGTAAAAAGTAATTTACTTTGAAAAAATTGTTGTTGTATGCACAATGAAAAATCATATTGGAGAAAATGGTATTTGGGTGTTATCATCGTATTATTATTACAGATAATGGTATATTATTTTATTACGATTTGCTATCAATAAGTTATCTTTCATGAGAAGGCGAGTAGGAGGTAAAAAAATTAAAAATAAAACAGTGTTCACGTTCAAATGAGTACAATTGATTGGGTCATATTAATTACTACCCTTTGCGGCATCATAATTTACGGTATGTATAAAAGCCGTGCCACAAAGAATTTGGATGGTTACTTTTTGAGTAATCGTAGTTTGCCCTGGTATATGGTACTGTTGAGCATTATGGGTACACAGGCGAGCGCCATTACCTTTTTAAGCGCACCTGGGCAGGCCTATTCGGATGGGATGCGTTTTGTGCAATATTATTTCGGCCTGCCACTGGCGATGATCGTAATCTGTATTTTCTTTGTGCCCGTTTTTCGAAAATTAAAAGTGTATACCGCCTATGAATTTTTGGAAAACCGTTTCGACCTAAAAACGAGGTCGCTTACCTCTGCCTTATTTTTGATTTCACGCGGTTTATCAACTGGAATTAGCATTTATGCCCCTTCCATTATCTTGAGTTCTCTTTTAGGCTGGAATATTTATTATACCAATTTGGTGATGGGTGGGTTGCTCATTATATATACGATGAGTGGAGGCGCTAGGGCGGTGGCGTATACACAGCAATTACAATTGATCATTATTATTGCCGGTATGTTTTTGGCTGGGTACATGGTGATTAATTTGCTGCCTGCGGGGATGGGTTTTTCGGATGCGATAAAGGTGGCAGGTGCCCAAGGGAAAATGAATATTATTACTACTGGTTTTACCAATCAGCATTTTGACTGGAAGGATAAATACAATATTTGGAGTGGTTTGCTGGGGGGCTTTTTTTTGTCGCTTAGTTATTTTGGAGCCGACCAAAGCCAAGTGGGCCGATACCTTACGGCCAAGTCGGATAAGGAAAGCAAGATTGGATTATTAACCAATGGTTTGGTGAAAGTGCCCATGCAGTTCCTTATTTTATTGGTGGGCATCTTAGTATTTTCTTTTTATCAGTACCACAAGGCGCCCATTTATTTTGATGAAGCAAAAGTGATTGTTGCAAAAAAAACGGCGTATAAAGATTCATTGATAAGTTTGGAAAATCAATACAGTTATGCCTTAACTGGTAATAATTCAGCGCTCGCTACTGAGCTACGCGCACAATTTAAGGCGGTATTAAAAAAGGCAATTCCCGGCGATGATGCCAATGATACCAATTTTATATTCCTTCGTTTTGTAATTGATAATTTACCCAAGGGGCTGGTAGGGTTATTAATTGCTGTTATATTTTTGGCAGCATGGGGTAGTATTGCGGCTGCCTTAAATTCACTAGCCTCCTGCACGGTGGTGGATTTTCATAAAAAATTCATTAATAAAAATTGTACAGAAGCGGGGGACTATAATATTTCAAGGTGGTATACATTTGGCTGGGGTGTGTTTTCAGTGGTGGTAGCTATGTTTGCCTACAATCTTGGCAATAGCCTCATTGAGGCGGTTAATATTTTGGGATCTTTGTTTTACGGAGTGATATTGGGAATTTTTTTGGTAGCATTCTGGATTAACTATGTGAAGGGGAATGCCGTTTTTATTGCAGCAGTGATATCAGAGTTATTGGTAATTCTAATTTATAACCTCAATCTGGTTTCCTTTTTATGGTTGAATTTGATTGGGGTGGTATTGGTGATTTTTTTTAGCGTATTAATACAGTTGATTTTGCCTGGGGAAAAGCAAATCCAAACATAAATTACTAGGCAATCAAAATTCTAAATGAATTGAAAGAAGCTTTGATTATTACTCATTTGATTTCCTTTTCAATTCCTTTTGTAGCTGTTCATTCATTTTAACATAGTCCTTGTTCTTTGCCTGCTTTGCAAGTTCCAGCGATAGTTGAGAGCTTGCCATCGCTTCTTTTGTAAAGCCCATTTCTTTTTGAATGTTGGCTTTATATAAATACATCCAATATGCTTTTGGATAAGCATCGGTTGCTTTATTTGCATTTTCTAGTGCCTTGCTTAGGTTTCTTTCGTACTCATAAAAAAATTGTGCCGCTTCCCAGAAAGGTTTTTTAGTAGTGAGCATTGCAGCATCAATTTGGGCGCGAATTTTCTCATTCAAGTTAGTTGTAATTGGAATGGTGATTAATTTCTTTTCCCAATATAATTGTAATTCACAACTGCTTGGCTGAATGTTTGTAAATTGAAAGGTCAATTGTTCAGCCTTTTCTTTTGTATGGATTGGAGCTACTTTAAACCGAATTACATCCATCGATTCTTTATAATCTTCTGTGCCTTTGTTGGCAATCCCTTTGTTGATGATGATGTCCCAGTTTTCTTCTCCGGGCATGGTGTATAGGACATATTTGCCTGAATCAATTTTTTTTCCAAAAATTTCAATAGGTTCCGAAAAAAATAATTTTGCAGGAGTATTTGCGCTGGTGTTCCATAATTTGCCATAGGCAACCAGATCACCGAAAACCCTTCTGCCTTTTGCACCGGTTCGAGTGTAGCTAAGCTCAATATTACCAAGGCCAAACTCCTGTTTAATGGTTTGAGTGGGGGAGGGGGAAGGTAGTCGAACCTGAGCTTGGAGCGTGTTGATAATAAACAATGCCATGTAAAAAAGGAGTATTTTTTTCATGTGTATCTTTTTATTTTTTTTGAAGCCCCTTTGATTGAAAATTCATCGAATTCGATTTTGATTTCTTTCAGCTGCTGAAATTTATAAACAGAAGATATTTTCTTGCCTATAAGTTCAATACAAATATAGCGGATTGCTTTTTGAGCCAGTTAAACCTATTGTATTAAATTGGCTATTCGAAATACACTTTCACTGTTTGGTAAAAGAGTCGATTATTAAGATATTGGTGTTGGGGTTGGTTTTGTTTTTCCGAAAATCCTTGCAAGCCAAAAAGGCCAGCGGCATTTCCTTTGTTGATGGCAATTTCAAGATAGTCAGCAGAATTAAAAAGGGCTAATTTTTCGCCTTCTTGTACATCTGCATAGGTATCACATATTTTTTCAATTACCTCGTCCCTTTTAAAAACAATTTTAAAGCTTCTGCCTTTTCTTTGTTCTTCAAAATCTTCACGGGTAATATTGACAATTACGTTTTCGAAATTATCAATAAAAATAATTTGGCCTTCCATCCAATTTGCACCTAGCAGTGGTCGCAAAGGGTTTTTTACCTGAATGGAAACCGAGCTGTCACCAATTTGTTCCAGTTTTTTTCCACTAATAATATCATTAAAAGCCTTTGCGAAAACAGTGGTGCAATAGAGCGTGTTTTTTCTTTTATTTTTTTCAAGTGCTAGTGCTACCACTTTTTGGGGAATTTCTTCTAGTATCATGGTGAGCAAGCCATTATCTCCACAGCCGATATATTGTCCATTATGTTCTGCCAGCAGCATGTGTTCCGGCTTTTCGTCAAACAAATTCACTAGAATTAGGTGACAGGTGCCTACAGGAAAATTTTTTATGGCATTTCTGCAAACATAGGCTGCTTGCGGGTAATTAAATGGGGATATTTGGTGGGAGATATCCACCAGTGAAAATAAGTCGCCTGCCTGTAATAACTGCCCTTTTACTGCCCCTGCAAGGAAATCATGCTGGCCAATATCAGAAGTAAGCGTTAGAATCGGCATCTTTGAAATGGATGATTGATTTGATATAATTTACTTTACTGTCCAAATATGAATAGTAAAATGGAATTAAATTGGTTTGTTCCCATCGTTTACTGCTTCACCAGTTAATAATCGGAACACCCCGTTGATTTGAATAATTATTTAAAATTAGTGGTTAAATAGTATTAATCATTGTTCTATTTAACCAATTCTCCGTTTTTATAGAAGAATTTTCTTACCAGTTTGTCTGTAAGTGAAGGGAAAAATTTATTCATAAAAACGGTTTGCAAGCCGCTAAAGGAAAGCACCAAGGTTCTTTTCTTTTTTTCAATGGCTTTGATAATGTGGTTGGCGCAATCCTGGGAGCTCATTAGGTCTCTTTCATTGAGCGGACTTTCTCCCTGCGCATATCCCTTGCTGTTAAGTGCTGCATTGCGGATATTACTACGGGTAAACCCCGGGCAAACCCACATTACATTTACGCCGCTGTCTAGTAATTCTGTTCGGATAGCTTCCAACCAGCCATTAACGGCAAATTTAGATGCGGAATAGCCGCTTCTGCCGGGAAGGCCACGGTACCCTGCAATGGATGACACGCCTACAATGGTTCCTTTTCTTTTGATAATGGAGTCGAGTGCAAGTTTGGTGCAATATACAGTACCGAAAAAATTGACATCCATTACTTTTTTTATTACCCCTACCTCGGCATCTGTTAGCAAGGCCCTCATGCTGATGCCTGCGTTATTAATAAGAATGTCGATGCCGCCAAAGGTTTCAATAGTAGAATCGATAAAGTTTTTGCAATCGTCATACCGACTCACGTCTGCGACCATGGTATGGAGCAACTGGTTGGAATATTGCACCTGCAGGCTATATAATTTATCTTGGTTGCGGCCGCAAGTAGCAATTTTGGCACCCAAAGGGATCAAAGCATCTACTAATGCCTTTCCGATTCCTTCGCTTCCTCCGGTAATGGCAATCACTTTATTTTTAAAAAAATCACTCATATGATAAATTATTAGCAAAAATAAGCGACTTCATCGGCTGTTTATCAATAATCTTAATAAAATTGTATAACTATGGGTGAAAAGTTCTTTAAAAAACTTTGGCACTAAATGTTTTTACCCTATTTTTGCACTCCGAAAGAAAAACCATGTTATGGGAATTTTCTTAGAAAAACCAAGTTTTGAA
>JBIKOV010000054.1:0-16902 GCA_044357815.1 Ferruginibacter sp.
AAGCCCAAACTACCAATTTAACAATCATCGCATTTGATGTATGTGATAGTAATTACTACCTTTTACAAGTAAGTTCCATAATTCATCTTGGTCCCCATCAACAAAATAGCACGGTTTTTGAAGAAAGTTTACTGAAAGTAGACAATTCCAACTTTGTTGCATCCAACGCTGATGAAATGGCAAGCTTTTTGTCTAAGCGCTAGGCTCAGATGCAGGCAAGCTCCATTTGAACTAAAAAATAGAATAAGCGATTACTGATGACAAAAGCAAATAAAAAATGAAATAGTCCATCGCGAGCTCAGCATGAAAAATATTTCTTCATGATTGCTGGGGTTAGTGAAATATAAATATTAATTTCATTCAACCGGTTTGTTCAATATTCTTGAATTGCCCTGGTTTATATTAAATGATTGATTATAGATACTCATTCATTTTCTTTCCAACTATCTCCTTTGAATGACCACCTGATTATTATAGCCTGTAATATCAATGAATAGATATTCTGTTATCCAACTTTCTAAGTTATCCTTTTTTAGAAAAGATTGAAAATCCACCAATCGAACACCGTCAAAAAAATGGCATGCAACAGGCATAAAAATTAGCCTTGTGAAATTGCTAATAGTACCCTATTTGAAATCCAAGTTGTTTTAACACGTTATTTTAAAATGATATTTATGGAATATACTTACAGCGCTTATACCAAATTAATTAACGACCAAACTCATTATTTTGTAAAAAAATATGTACTCTTTCCTGAATTGAAGGGTGTGGGACCGGTATTAGTTAATTATGGGATGCATACAGATTTTTTAAAGGCCTGCAGCATAGCCTCTATCTACGACAACGCTATACGACAACAACTTTATAAGGAAGCACAAGCAACTGTTCAACAGGCAAAACTGATTGATTTTAATGCAGTAAAATTTTCAAGAAAAATCTTTAAAAGATAATTTTAGTGCTACTGCTATTCGATTTATTTAGAATAACTATTAATAGTAAAAAAAGGAGCCGGGATAGAAATCCAGCTCCGCTTTAAAATCCAATATCCTATGAAAAACTGAGACAAACATACGGTTAAAAATTATAAACCAAATACCTAGAAAGATATATTTGATAAAAGGAAATGTTATTTATTAAAGGAATAACATTTGTTTATTAAATACAAGATATTATAATAAAAAAGTATAACAAAATGGGGGTTTACGAATGCATTAAAACAATGCTGCTATCAAAAATATAAATTTTCATAGCACAAAATAATGCCGATTCCCTTGTGAATGACTCCTTCTCCATTCCCGCAGAGCCTTCCCTGCAAAAAAAGATTAAATAATTCGACAGTTTTTACTTTTAGCATCGTCTCATAGGGTAAATAAATAATAATATGATGCGATTTTTAGGGTTATTCCTTTTTTCACTGTTTTTTGGATTGGCCTTGTTGGCCCAAAGCCCTTCTACTAAGGGTATTGTAAGAGATGAGGACAAGCTGCCTGTTATGGGCGCCACGGTGAGCGTTTTTTCAAAAAAAGACAGTTCCCAAGCGGGAAGAAAAAATACCGTAACTGATTCGAAAGGACGTTTCCAATTGCCTTTATTCGTAAAGGGTGGTTTCATTATTGAAATTAGCTCTATTGGATACGAATTATTTAGGAAAAAGATAACTTCTGTAGAAGGGATGAAAGCACTAGCTGTAATCTCCATTAAAAAGCAAGGAAAAGACCTACAGGATGTAACCATTGTTGCAAAAATACCTCCTGTAATATTGAAAGGTGACACAGCAGAATTTAGTGCTAGCCAGTTCAAAGTAAACCCTGACGCTACCACAGAGGACCTGATTAAAAAAATGCCTGGAATTACAGTTGCCAGAGATGGTACTGTGACCGCCCAAGGTGAACAAGTAAAAAAAGTTACCATCGATGGAAAGGATTTTTTTGGGGATGATGCATCTGCAGCGCTGAAAAATATGCCGTCGGAAGTGGTAGATAAAATTCAGGTATTTGATAGATTGAGCGATCAAGCACAGCTTACTGGATTTGATGATGGAAATTCGGTGAAAACGTTGAATATCGTAACCAAATCAGGCATCAAAAACGGTCAGTTTGGACGGCTTTATGCAGGGGGTTCTAATGAAAGGTATAGCAGCGGTGGAAATGTCAGCTTTTTTAAGGGCTCCAGGCGCATCACATTAATAGGCAATTTTAATAATATTAACCAACAAAATTTTGGTTCCCAAGATTTACTGGGTGTTACCAGTAGTAGCAGCAGCAGCAGTAGAGGTGGCAGTAGCAGCAGAGGTGGCAGTAGCAGCAGAGGAAGCTATAGCGGAGGGACTGAGGATTTTACAATTGGCCAAGCGAATGGTATAAGTAAAACCAATGCGCTGGGCATTAATTATAGTAACCAGTTTACAAAAAAGCTTCAGGTTGCCGGCAGCTATTTTTATAATAATAGTAATAATTACAATGAGTCTTTAGTAAATACAGAGACTTTTTTCAATCCAAAAAATCAGTTCAGTTTACAAAACAGCCATTCTCTTTCTAAAAATGACAATCACCGAATCAATCTGCGGGTTGAGTACAAATTAGATTCGGTCAATTCAATCTATATTATTCCAAGCATTAATCTTCAGAACAATAACTCTTCTTCCCTTTCAGCAGCGCAAAACTTCTACGGCACCAACGACTCTCTTAATACATCCCTTACTAACCGGAGCGCAGATAAATGGGGCTACTATATCAAAAACAGTATTATGTTTCGTCACGGTTTTCCAAAAAGGGGCCGATCTATTTCATTTGGTATCAATACCACTTTTACAAAAAACAATGGGGAAAGTTACACAGATGCCAAATACCGATTTTTTAAATATAATATTACAACTGATTCACTTCAAAATCAATTTTATGATAACCCCACCGATGGAAATACCATTGGACTCAATATCTCCTATACTGAACCAGTTGGTAAAAAAGGTCAGCTGCAGTTTGAATACACCCCATCGATACAAAAGAATGAGACCGATCAACAAACCTTTTTATTTGATGGTTTCGCTTACTCAAAGTTTGATGCTGTTTTATCCAATCAATTCGAAAATACCATTACCACCAATAATACCGGTGTTAGCTATAGGTTAGGTCAAAGTCGGGATGAACAACTTTCTTTTGGTGCTAATTTGCAACATTCTACTTTAGAGAGTCAGCGAATTTTCCCTACGGCTTCCAATGTACATCAATCATTTTCTAATATATTACCCAATGCTATGTGGCGCAAAAAGTTCTCTCAAAAGAGTAATGCAAGTTTGTACTACAAAGCATCTACCGTATTCCCAACTGTAACTCAATTACAGGATGTGGTGAATCTTTCCAATCCGTTAAGAATTAGCAGTGGTAATCCTAATCTTAAGCAATCGTTCACCCAATATCTTTCGCTTAGATATACTTTTATCAATTCAAAAACCAGCAGAAGCTTATTTACCAATTTGTACCTGCAAACCGCCAGCGACTTTATTACTAATGCAACTTACATTGCTACCACAGATTCAACCATTCAGAAAAACCTTACTATTAAAAGAGGTTCACAGTTAACAAAATCTGTTAACCTAGATGGATATAAAAGTTTACGGGCCTATTTTACATATAGTATGCCAATAAAAGTAATTAAATCCACCATGAATTTGAATACCGGATTCAGCTATGCAAAACTACCTGGATTAGCCAATTATCATTCAACTATCACCAATAACTATTCCTACAATGGCGGAATTGTACTGGCAAGCAATATCAGCGAGTGGATCGATTTTAATTTTTCTTACAACGCCAATTTTAGTACCGCTCAAACAATTTCTTTTAATAGTTCTACAACCAAATATGTAAACCAAACAGCAGGAGTACAGCTCAATTTATTAAGTAAAAAGGGTTGGTTTGTACAAAACGATCTGGCTAATCAAGCGTATAGTGGCTTAACAGGTGGCCTTAACCAGAACTTTTGGTTGTGGAATGCAGGAATCGGTAAAAAATTCTGGAAGAAAAAGGCGGCGGAATTAAAACTCTCTGTTTTTGACTTACTAAAACAAAACCAAAGTATTATAAGAACAGTTACAGGTGCTTACATTGAAGATGGGCGTAATCAGGTATTACAGCAGTATTTTATGCTTACTTTTAGCTATAGCCTTAAAAACTTTGGTGTAGGTGCAAAATCTTCCAACGAAGGTAGAGGAAGCGGAGAATTTAGGGGGGGGACGAGGCCTGATGGCGGCGGTAGCCGTGGTGGTTATGGTCCTGGTTTTTAATCACAATTTTTAAGTAGTTTTAAGTAGACTTAATGAATCTAATGTGTTAAACCAGCCAGAAGAATTAATCAGAAAATTACAACAAGGCGATCAAATGGGATTTGTCACTGTAATAGATCTGTATCAAAATATGGTGTATAATACTGCCCTTGGTATTGTTCAAAATGAGGCAGACGCAGACGATATTACGCAGGATGTTTTTGAGCAAGTATATATTTCAATTGGTTCCTTTAAAGGTGAATCAAAATTATCTACCTGGCTTTATAAAATAACGATTTCAAAATCATTGGATCACGTAAAAAAGAAGAAAAGAAAAAAAAGATTTGGGTTAGTGCAAAGTTTATTTGGGACCTTGGAAATTGAAAAACATTCACCAGTAGAGTTCAATCATCCGGGTGTGCAGTTAGAACAAAAAGAAAGGGCCAGTGAATTATTTGCAGCGCTAAACCAATTGCCTGATAAACAAAAAATAGCTTTTATACTTCATAAAATAGAAGGTCAAAGCTATCAAGAGATTGCTGAAATAATGAACAAAAGTTTATATGCCGTTGAAGCGCTGATGAGCAGAGCAAAAGCAAATTTAAAAATATTGTTACATAATTATTATTACAAAAGTTTGTCGGACCAATAAAATTTCCGTTATGAATAAAAAACAATCGATCGATCAATTCGTTGAGGAAGCTTTTGATAGCATCAACAACATTGAGCGGGCCAGTGTAAAGCCATTTCTTCTTTCACGTGTAAACAATAGAATGTTTACGGAAAAAGGCAATAGCTGGTGGGAAAATGTAGCATCGCTTATCGGTAAGCCTAGTTTCGCAATACCAGGCTTGGCAATGCTGATGTTGATTAACTTAACTACCGTTATTTTGTATGCTACTGAGCCATCTGCATCAATGTCAGAGCAACCTATTCAGCCTTCTTCTGAAGAATTTGCTTATTCGATCGCTAGCATTTATGACAATGAAAACTTAGAACCATGATTATAAATAATCCAAATCAGCGAAAGGTCTTTTTAATCGCCATTACAATTTTACTTTCAGTAAATATTGTACTGCTTACATTTCTTTTGGTTAATAAAGATGGCAAGCGACAAGGACAAAGGCCCGATAGAAAGGCAATTATTAGTAATTTTTTGAAAACCGATGTCGGATTTGACCAGCAGCAGTTGTTACAATATGATACCACTAGCAATTTGTACCGAAGTAAAGTAAAGCGTCTTTTTGAAAATATTGGCACAAATAAAAATGAGCAACTGAAAAAGCTAGTGGCAGGCAATTTTAGCGACTCTATTATACAATTGTTGGGAGAACAGTCTGCTGCAACCAATAAAATCATGGAGGTAAATATGTTTACTCACATAAAAAATATCCGTCAGCTTTGCAAGCCTGCTCAGCTTCCTGCTTTTGACTCTTTATTTAATAAAGTATTTGGAAGAAGGAATGAAGGTGAAAAAAAATAATGAAATAAATTGGGTGACCCATTTATCACAAATTGAACGTTTAAATGAATATATCAACTATAACCTAAAATTTAAAAAAATGAAAAAACAAATTGCATTGCTTTTGACTACTGCATTATTAAGCTTTACTGCTGTAAATGCACAAGGTGGAGGACAGCGCCAAACACCAGAAGAAAGAACTAAGGCTACTATGGAAAAGCTTGCTCCCTTAAATTTGGATGCCGACGCTACCAAAAAAACGCAAGCAATTTTTGCTGAGTATAATACTACTTGGCAAAAAACAATGGACGATATGCGCGCAAGTGGCGCAGTCGACAGAGACGTGATGATGGCTAAGCGCAAGGAGCAGTCAGATGCAAGAGACGTAAAATTAAAAGCAGTTTTCAGTGCAGACCAAATGAAAAAATGGAAAGACGAAATTGAGCCTACTACTAGGCAGCAAAGACCTCCTTCGAATAACTAATTTATTGATTATAACAAAAAACGCTGATTTGACTATCAGTGTTTTTTTTTGCTTTATTCTATTCAGTTAAAGCACTTTTCTAATACTACAATTCTAATAACAGCTGGTCCAATCTTTCTTTCAAAGTTTCATAGGAAGTGAAGCCGCTAGATAATAAATGAAATTTGGTTTCATTTATTTGCAGTAACACAGCTGGATAACCTGTAACCTGTAATTGTTTGCAAAGGGCAAATTCATAGTAGGCCATCTCCTTGTACTCTTCCAGTTTTAATTTAGCATAAAATGTTTCGGGCTGAATTGAATATTTTTCCAGCAAATGCCGATAGGATTCGTCATCGCAGAGATCTCTTCCCTCATAATGAAGGGCATATTGAAGATCTGTTACAAATTCAATCTGCCGATCTGGATAAAATTCCTTAAAAATACAAAGTGCAATAGCCGGTTTTTCAGATGCAGGATACCAATCACTTAGGTCTGGGTGATTGATATGCCATAAATAATCATTTCCAAATTTAACTCCGGTATGCTCTTCTACCACACTATAGGCTTTTTTAATAAAATCGGCAGTAACACTAATGTGTTTGGCTTCTTCCGCCAGAATCATTCCGCCACTTAACACTTCAAAATCAAGTTGATTTTTATACTGATCGAAGATTTTTTTTATTACTGGACAAAATCCGTAGCACCAGCCACAGTAGGCATCGTAACAGTAAATTAAGGTAGGTTTTTCCATGATGAAAAGTTGATTAAATATGGTTTCCGGTGACTCACCGGAGGGAGTGACTCACCGGAGGGAGTGACTCACCGGATGTCATTCCAATTTTGATGAAGGCCAATTTTTTTGATAAAAATAAGCTGCTTGTTGATCATGAGTAAAGATAAAATTATTTATCCCATTAAAAAATTCAAGTACATTTTTAGAATCTACCCAGCTATGATCATTTTGCACGACCGGCAAATAAGATGAAAAAGGATACTTTTTGTAGTCCTTTACCAGTTGGTGTTTCTGAGCGTTGGCATTGGTATAAATGATGGCTTGTTGCAAATGAGCTTCTCCATCAATCTGTATTCTTTTAAAAGGCTTTTGAAAAATACCCCCCTTCCTTTCGTATTTATTGTTGACATAATTGGCATATGAAACCAAAAAGCTATTCATTTGACGCTCTATCACTTTATTGAAAAAAATTTCATTTTCACGCTCCTCATAAAAATGCTTCATTGAATTAGTCCTCTCCTTATTTGGAATCTGTTGTATCAACTGATATACAGATGACGAGGTCTTTGTTTTAATGATGTGATGAGTATGGTTGGTAAGGAGACAAAAACTCCAGACATCCAAGAAATCGCCTGTAAATATTTTAAAACGCTCCTTAAAGGTTTTATAGTCCTGATTATCTTGAAAAAGTAAAAGTCCATCAATACTTTTACAAACAATATGGTAATACTCAACTGGGGAAAAATGAGCTTTGAGTGTTTCGGGAGTGGGCATTTTTTCTGTTATCTTTCTCTTTTCGGTGAGTCACCGGAAGGGGTGAGTCACCGAGAAAGATCTCTATCAATATACACATTTTGTATATTATTTCCTACAATAATGCATGTATCCGGTGAGTCACTGCCTCCGGTGAGTCACCGGTCGCGGTGAGTCACCGGAGGGGGTGAGTCACCGGATATAAAAATGAATCAATTCAAAAACATTTCATCTGTCAATAATAAATATTTTTTCTTCTCCTTAAAATAGGGCTTTGCAATAATTTTAAGATAAGATAACTTACTTGGCTTAAATACCCCTTCAATAAATTTAAGTGAAACGGTTTCATCTTTTACAGGAAGCGGTGGCGAAAATTTTGTAAGAAGGCGTAAGTTTTTCGGACTATCCCCTCCCCAAATTTCTATAGACATCGGCGGGTAAATGCCTGTTTTTTCTTCCACCATAAAGTGCATGCCATATGAAGTTAATGTAATTGGATTATTAAAAATACAATCAAGAATCAAATCATTGTCGCGCACAGCAGCCCAGTAGTTGGCCCATGCAGGATTGTTGGCACCAATAACACCCAGCTTTGTATTGAAAAACGTTTTCGAACCCTCTGCTAGATGTCTGCTATTCAGTTTAGATAACAATACCATACTATCGGGTATAAACGTGTTTTTTAAAAAGCTAAATTCCGCCACATCACTAGCATACCAACCCTGTTTGTATGCCTTGACCTTTATGGTAGTAGTTTTTGTAATAACCGTTTTATTATTAAACACAAGCGAAGAAATGCTGTCTGGTTCTTTTCCATCCAATGTATAACGAAGTTCTGTTCCGTTAATAGGATGAAATAATGCAACATCAATGGAATTGGCAAACACCAAACTTTTATTTTTTACCTGGGGTGGATTTATTTTTAGTTTTGTGGATTCGTCAATAACATACCCTTGCACGAAATTGATATTTTTAAAACTTTGTTGCAACTGAGTGATTTCCTGCGCAGATAAACTAGTGCTCCACAAAGTAACCGTTGTAAGATTTTTGAACTTGCTAATAATTTCTTTAAATCCTGCACTCGTTATTTTCGTTCCCGACAAGCAAAGCGTATGTAGATGTTTTAATGAGGATAATGCACCAAGACCGCTAGTGTTAACATCCGTAAAATTGATGTCTAACTTTCGCAGGTTTTCAAACATGCTCACTTTATTAAGATCTTCATTTTTCACCGGAAGCTTAGCGAGACTTAATGATATCACCTGCTTTTTAATTTCACCTAATTCCTCCAATTGCTTCACTTTGTAAATATCTTTATTAAATATTCTTACATCAAGCCCTGGAGATGCTTTAGCAACATGCTGTATAGTTCGGTAATCGGAATTAAGCTTTGCGATTGTTTTTTCATCCGCAGCGGAGAAATCAAAATTTTCTACAGGAGCTGCTGAACCATTCAATAATTTATTTGCCAATAGCCTTAAAGAATCAGTTGCAGGCAATGCAATTACTTTTTGTGTAAAATTGGCATAGTTTTTAATCCACAACCCAAGTAAATTTATTTCGTCGGCACTAAGTTGCGGTTTACTGGATGGTGGCATGTGTTTTTCATCATCAATAGGAAGATGTACGCGTTGTAAAAGCAAACTTATTTCGGGATAGCCGGATACAAACAGCTTACCTGTTTTACCGCCCTTTAATATGGAAAGCGTATCTGCAAATGACAACTCCCCTTTCTGTTTATTCAGGTTATGACAACCGGCACATTTAGCATCAAAGATTGGATGAATAAGATCATCAAACACGATCGCCTTTTCTATGGGCACCAACGGTTTTTTGATATTAGATAAGATGGGCTGAATAATAAAATTTTCACCATGCGACAATACGCCACCATAATGACCTGTAAATAAAATCACCAATACCAGCATAGATCCGAAAGACCAGGCCACCGCTTTTTTGTACCAAGGCTTATTGCTTACCCAAAAAATGAATGATGACATAAAAAAGATCGCAGCTCCTGCCCATTTATGCCATATCAATGTATCACCAGAATAACCCGATTCCTTGGAAAGAAACAAACCTAGAATAACCGTTACACCTGCTAATAAAGCGCCTGCTAATAAAAGGCTGCGCGCAAACCTATCAAATGAAGTGTTTTCCTTCTGCTGACCTGAGAAGCGGCTTAATCCCATCACCACACCTAGTATCAAAATCACTATAGGAAAATGCAGTAATGCAGGATGCATTCTTCCTAAAGGTTGTATCCAAAAGGGGAGTACAATATATTTTGAAAACAACAATAGAAATAGTGCAAAAATATTCAACACTATTAACAACTGCCTAGCAACAATTCTTAGTTTATTATTCATTACAATGGATACCATTTAGGATGATTGAATACCTAATTCATTAACCGATAATGTCCCTTACTACTTTTCCGGAAACATCTGTTAACTTATACCGTCGGCCAAGATGTTTAAAAATGAGCTTTTCATGATCCAGTCCCAATTGGTTCAAAACAGTCGCCTGAAAGTCGTGCACATGAACAGGGTCTTTAATAATATTGTAGCCAAGCTCATCAGTTTCGCCATAGGTAATACCTGGCTTTATACCTCCACCTGCCATCCATACCGTAAAACAACGGGGATGATGGTCACGCCCATAATCTTCTTTTGAAAGTTTGCCCTGTGTAAAGCTAGTACGCCCAAATTCGCCTCCCCAGATTACCAACGTTTCATCTAACAAACCACGCTGTTTAAGATCCATCACCAACGCTGCAGAAGCCTGGTCCACATCTTTCGCCTGACTAGCTATTTCAAAGGGAAGTTGACCATGTTGATCCCACCCTTGGTGATACAACTGCACAAATCGAACACCTTTTTCAGATAGTTTTCTTGCCAGCAAACAGTTGGCTGCAAAAGTGCCCGGCACCAAACAATCTGGGCCATACATATTTACAATACTATCTGGCTCTTTTGATAAATCCATTACTTCCGGCACGGCTGTCTGCATACGATAAGCCATTTCATATTGCTTGATGCGCGTAGCTATTTCAGGATCACCAAATTGATTATAAGACAAATTATTCAACTCAGAAAGATTGTCCAACATTTCCCTCCGCTCATTACGGCTTATGCCATCGTTATCTTTAATGTATAATACAGGATCTTCTCCTTTACTAAATTGCACTCCTTGATGCACGGAATCTAAAAAACCATTGGACCATAATTTTGAATACACCCCTTGCCCATTTCCTATGCCTCGTGAAAGCAAGACTGTAAAAGCTGGCAGATTTTTATTTTCACTACCTAAGCCATAACTTAACCAGGAACCCATACTTGGTCGATTACCCTGTTGGGCACCTGTTTGTAAAAAGGTCAATGCCGGATCATGGTTTATGGCTTCTGTATACATTGATTTGACGAAACAAAGTTCGTCGGCAATTTTTGCTGTATAGGGCAACAAGTCACTGATCCATGCACCTGACTTGCCATGTTGTTTGAAGTCAATAAACGATCCCACCAATGGATAGGAAGACTGGCCAGATGTCATACCGGTTAAGCGTTGCGTTCCACGTACAGAAGGTGGCATTTCCTGTCCAGTCATTTCCCGAAGCTTAGGCTTGTAATCAAACAATTCCTGTTGCGCAGGTGCTCCATTCTGAAACAAGTAAATTACTCGCTTGGCTTTAGGTGCAAAATGAGGAATACCCGGAGTTAATGCATTGTCTGCCGCATTACTATTGCCAAAAAGATCCGGCATGAGTAATGAGCCCAACGCAACACTTCCAATACCCATTCCCATAGTAGAAAGGAAACGTCGCCGGGTTTTTGATAACCCATGTTCAAAAAATTCTTTTTCCATACAACAACTTATTTGTTTGATGCAGCAATCGATGCATTATGTTTTAGTAATCGTTTCCTCTAGATTATAAATAGTAGATATTACCCGCATGAGTGCTGCCAGCTTTTTCTTATCTAGATTTTCTTCCTGCGGGGATTCCCCAACGGAAAGCATCTTCTTCGCAGATAACGCGTCAATTGAACTTGCTTGTTGGGAGTAATATTTAAACAAAATCTGTATTTCGTTTTCATGTGGTTTGCGACAAACGATTAATCGGAATGCCCTTGTTATCGCTTCTTTAACATCTGCATTTTCCTTAAAAAGTTTTGCAGCCAACACCCTAGATGCTTCCAATACGGTTGGGTCATTCATCATCACCAATGCTTGTAATGGTGTATTGGTTCTTTGCCTTTTTACTTCGCAGATATCACGGTTGCTGGCATCAAAGATGCCCATTGATGCTGGAGGTACCGTTCTTTTAATCAGTGTATACATTCCGCGCCTATACAATTCTTTTCCATGATCCTGTTTGTACACGGATAATAAGCCCCTGCCAGAAGTAGCCCCTTCCCATAAACCATCGGGCTGATAAGGCTTAACACTTGGCCCGCCGATATTGGTGTTCAGCAAGCCGCTGCTTGACAACACAAAATCTCTAATTAATTCAGCCTCTATCCGATACCGTGGTCCACGAGCAAGCAATATATTTTCAGGATCCTTGGCCAATTTTTCTTTCGTTATTTCAGCCGATTGTCTGTAAGTGGCAGACTTCACCATTTGCTTCATCAGTCTTTTAATATCCCAATTATGCTGCATAAAATCAACCGCCAGCCAATCTAATAATGCCGGGTTGGAAGGTAGTTCACCCTGCATACCAAAATCGCCGGAGGTTTTTACAATGCCTCTTCCAAAAACTTCCTGCCACAATAAATTGATAAATACCCTTGCTGTAAGCGGATTTTCCTGGTCAAATAACCAGTTAGCCAACCCCATTCTGTTTTTAGCATAACTCGCTTTAAAAGGCAAAATCGAAGAAGGTGTTCCCGGCTCTACTTCATCGCCTGGTACATCATACTGCCCACGTTGAAGGATATTTGTTTTGCGAATCGTATCTTGATCACTCATTACAGATACAATCAGTTTATTGGTATCTTCCTTATTGATAAAGGTGAGCATATTTTTAATATCCTCATTGCAGATCTCCATGAAAGGCTTTTTAGCATAGGTTTCCGGGCCCCCAATAACTGATTCAATACCTTCCTCCTTTACATTATTGAAGAAGGCAAAAAGCTGGTAATAATCTTTTTGTGAAAAGGGATCATATTTATGATCATGGCAATGCGCGCATTCTAAGGTAACCCCTAAAAGGCCTTTTCCAAAAAGATCCGTACGATCTGTTACATACATCATTCTGTATTCTTCATCAATTACACCCCCTTCTTCCGTAATCTTATGGTTTCGGTTAAATCCTGTGGCCAGCAATTGCTCTTGTGTATAATTGGGAATCAAGTCTCCGGCCAATTGCCAGGTTACAAAATCTTTGTAACTCATGTTTTTATTAAACGCATGAATAACCCAGTCGCGCCAAGGCCATTGAGTTCTATAGCCATCATCTTGGTATCCGTGCGAGTCGGCATATCTGGCCAGGTCGAGCCAAAGCAAAGACATCTTTTCTCCATAAGAAGGCTTTTGCATTAATTGATCCACTACCTTTTCATAGGCAGCAGGACTTTTATCTTGAAGAAATGCATTCATCATGCTCAATGAAGGAGGCAGTCCGGTAAGGTCAATACTTAAGCGTTTTAATAGCCTTTCTTTATCTGCTTCTTCATTAGGCGCTAGCCCTTTTTGCTCTTGCTTCGCTAATATAAAATAATCAATTTCATTTCTCGGCCAACTCGTCATTGACACCTTCGGCAGCGCAGCCTTTTTAGGCGCCACAAATGCCCAGTGTTTTTCATACTTTGCACCTTGAGCAATCCATTTTTCAAATAGGTCAATTTCATGTTGGGTCAGTTTTAAATTCGACTCAGGAGGAGGCATGACCATCGCAGTGTCTTTTGAGCTGATCCGCAAAAACACTTCAGACGAGTTGGGCTTTCCGGGCACCAATGCATGGGCAGTTGGATTTTCTTTTAAAGCATGATAAGCGCTCTCCGCCTGGTCTAATCTTAATCCAGCTTTGCGTTTGTTGGCATCGGGGCCATGGCATGTAAGGCATTTGTCGGATAGGATGGGGCGGATGTCAAAATTATAACTAACAGAATCTGGCATTTCTGTCGAAACCAGCAGACTTCCTTCCTGATTATTACATGCCTGAAATAATCCTGTAACGATTACAAAGAAAGAAATTACCCATAATATTTTAGGTGAAATATTCATACAGAAAGGATATTATTTAATGATATCTCTATTGGCTTCTATTTGAAATTCGTGGTAAAACTTGATAAAAATATCCAGTTTCCCTGATTTTCTTAAATCGGCCTTAGAAATTACACATCAAATATAGGATGATTTAGCTAATAAATCTGTTGGCAGGGAATCAAAAAATTGGCAACGCTACAAAAATGTTGGATGAAGGAATGGATTCAAAAAATACGCTTTCAGCCATGTCAGTCTTCAAGTCCAAATGAATAAGAAATAACAATCACCTGAATCTTCAGATAGATGATATAACTTGCTCTTGATTGGAGCGTTTCAAATAGGCGCCCATTTGAAACCATCCAGTACGATTGAAATACTAAAAAATATACATTAAAATTGAATCTTCCTATCCAGAAAAAACTATACGGACTTGACAATTTACGTACAGTAGCAATTTCGTTTGTATTTATATATCATTATGCCGGCTTAAGTCATGGAGCCCCAAAATGGCTGGGCTTTATAACAAAATTTGGGTGGACCGGCGTAGACTTATTTTTTGTTTTGAGCGGTTTCTTAATCTCATCTCAATTATTTGCACAAATAAAAAAAGGGCAAACTGTTTCGTTCAAGCAATTCTTTTTAAAACGATTTTTTAGAATTGTCCCCGCATTTTTATTTATTCTTGGCCTATATTTTATTTTTCCTTTTTTCCGAGAAAGAGAAAGCTTGCCTCCATTATGGAAATTTCTAACTTTCACACAGAACTTCGGGTTTAATATAAAATATTTTGGAACTTTTTCTCATGCATGGTCACTTTGTGTAGAAGAACATTTTTATTTATTCTTGCCCATTATCCTAGTCTTTTTGCAATATGGAAAATTGATTAATAAATCATATTGGTTGTTGATTATTCTATTTTTAATTGGATTTATTTTGAGATTTTACAGCTATAATAATTTTTATCTATCCAATATCAAAGAAGCTAATAGTTTCATATACTGGTACCAATATATCTACTACCCTACTTATAATCGTTTAGATGGGTTATTGGCGGGTGTTGCCATTGCAGGAATTTATATATTCTACCAATCGGCTTGGGAAAAAATTTCAACCTATGGAAACTTATCCATTTTGCTTGGTATTATCGTTCTTATGCTATCCTACTTTTTATGCTATGATCAAAGAACCTTCAATGCTTCTGTTTTTGGATTCCCGCTAGTTGCTATTGGTTATGGGCTGATCGTTATAGGGGCAATAAGTCCAACTAGTTTTTTATATAAATTAAATTCAAAATTGCTATCACTAATTGCAACTCTATCGTATTCATTTTATTTAATCCACAAGGGAATAATTCATTTAACGCATTATTTTCTTGACAACTTTAACCTTGGTGCTAACGTACTATTTTTTATTGCTATTTTCAATTGCTTATTCTTTGCTTACTTACTTCATATTATAATAGAAAAACCATTTTTGAGATTGCGCAACAAAATGGTTCAAGTTTAACTAGTCGACCCTCAAAAAGTTGAAAAGTGCCATTCGATAAAGCTTTTGATCAATATGAATCAATAAAGAACGACTGGATAATCAACCGAATGATTAATAACCTTGCATTTCAACTAGTTTTTTTGGTAAAAAAAGGGAACTATATAGGCTTGGAAACCTGCACGGAATAGCGATCCTTTACTTTTTTGCCTTGATGCAAAAAAGTAACAAAAAAATCAATCCGCCGCGGCGGATTGATTTTTTAACGGCCGATGTTGAACATTTCAAGCACTTTTTATTCAAGGGTACAAAACACCTACTTTGACAAATCGCATAAACAAACTTTTTGAGAGTCGACTATTTATTCAACAACGGGAGCAATTGACGCTACATTTACTGGGTTGCCAACCGGTGTTACTGGTGAATGGGTTGGCAATGTTATAACCGTTAGTGGAACCCCATCAGTATTGGGAACTTTTAATTATAGAGTTAACTTAACTGGAGGTTGTGGAGCGATTTCAACTAATGGAAATATTCGAAGTATTTCAGTACCTATTGTAACCAGTTCTATTATTGGTGATGGCTGTCTATATAAAACAAGTATAACCGCAACAAGTTCTTATTCTAATTTTTCATGGTTTAAAAATAATGTTCAAATTGCAGGAGAAAATAACAACTCCTTTACTCCTATTGAAGAAGGAATTTATAAAGTTAAAGTATCAGATGGCATCTGTAATGGGTATTCATCTACACAAACTATTTTCATATGTGGTGTAACTCCAGATGGAAAAATGGCTCCAACAAGCTCTACTAACTTAGCAACTTTAGAAGGAGCTATTCATAAAAATTCATCCTTAACAGATGCAGGTAAAGTAATTGACTTAAGTCCGAAAGTTGGGGATGCACTTCAAGGAGGAATTGTTTTCTATATACTTCAGGCTGGTGACCCCGGCTATAATGCAAGCATTTCCCATGGTTTGATTGCTGCCAGTTCAGATCAAACAGATACCATTGCGTGGATTATCGGAGGCTCCACACAAACTACTCTTAATTCACGTACACTAAATAATTTAGGTGCTGGCCAAGCAAATAGTGACTATATGTTGGCACAATCAGGCAGTACTGGTGGAGCAGCAAAAATTTGTGACGAATACTCAGTATTATTTGAAGGAGTTACTTATTCTGATTGGTATTTGCCAAGCAAAGAGGAGTTAAATAAATTATACCTTAATAAAGACATCATTGGGGGATTTATAAATCCACAATATTGGAGTTCATCTGAGGGAAATACTTCAAACGGTTGGTGCCAGTACTTCACCAATGGCACTCAGACAACGCTATTAAAAAGTCGTTTTAAAGCTGTTCGTGCTATAAGATCCTTTTAATCAATAACTTACCGAGATGACATCTTTTTTTGGGAGATGACATCTCCCAAAAAAAGATGTCATCTCGGTAAGAATAACTGCAATAACTCCGCCTAGGACTTGATTCGAACTAGCACATCCTTGCCAACGCTGGTAAAAGCTTTCAAGCTT
>JBIKOV010000252.1:0-4739 GCA_044357815.1 Ferruginibacter sp.
TACCTGAAGAAAATAGGATGAATTATTTAACAGGTACAATTACCTCTAAATACTCCCAACTTAAAACAAACCCTTTTTCGTTAATTGTATACAATAATTTTTCATTGATTGTTTTTGATTTCTTTGCCTTACAAGAAACACGGAATAGCTCCTTGCTTGAATCAAGGGTAGTGGTACCATCATGATTAAGTCCAGACTGACCTGTTTGAGAACTGAAAATAATTGACCAGTCTTTCTCTGATGGAATAGCATAGATACTATATTTTCCTTTTGCAAGCGGATTCCCTTTAATTGTAACATCTTTATCCGTTTCAATTTGAGTTGCAGCATTAGCACCAGCTCTCCATAACTTATCAAAGGGCACTAAATCACCCCATATTTTTCTTCCTTTAACAGATGGACTTGAATAGGAAATTTTAATATTTGCACCAGTTTTCAATGTGCCTGTTGCAGTTGCTGCAGGACTTAATGGTGCAGCTTTTTGGGCCATCACCATAGTAAGGGAACACATAACTGAAAGCGCCACCAATAAAGGCTTAATTAATAGATTTTTTTTCATAGTTTATTTTTTTTTCTAAAATAATCATTCTCGCTTGTTCAATCTATTTTAAATTTACATTAACTATATTTTAACACTCCTTACTTTACCATTAATTCTTCTAAAGCGCCCACTAGCATATTTACATGATTCTTTGTACAGCTTTCCCCCATAATTCCAATACGCCAAATTTTTCCAGCAAAAACGCCTAAGCCACCACCTACTTCAATATCGAATTTATTCAATAAGTCAGCTCTAAGTTTTGCTTCATCCTGCCCTTCGGGCAAGTAAA
This sequence comes from Ferruginibacter sp., assembly GCA_044357815.1. Lineage (GTDB taxonomy): Bacteria > Bacteroidota > Bacteroidia > Chitinophagales > Chitinophagaceae > Ferruginibacter. The sequence continues at coordinate 831 of JBIKOV010000252.1, forward strand.
CAGCATTTAGGTTTGGTAAGCGATATTTTTCTTCCACCAGAAATCTAAAACCCAAGGCTTCTAGTTTGTTTTTTAAGTAATGATGAATATCTGTATGTCTTGCCCAACGATTTTCAAGCCCCTCATCCAACACCAAATTTAATGCCTCATGCATAGCAAAAATAGAAGAAACAGGTGCCGTATGATGATATGCCCTTTTTGCACCTTCCCAATAATTTTTTACCATTGATAAGTCAAAAAACCAACTTTGCACTTTTATTTTTCTATTCTCCAAAACTTTCACCGCAGCTTCAGAAAAACTTATGGGCGACAATCCTGGAGGTGCACTTAGGTTTTTTTGAGAGCCTGTATAGATTGCGTCAATTTTCCAATCATCTACTCTTAATGGAACACCGCAATAAGAGGTAACCGCATCCACTACAAATAAAGCACCCGCCTCATGTACTAAATCACTGATTTCTTCTAATGGTTGTAATGCGCCCGTCGATGTTTCTGCATGCACCAATGCAACTAATTTTGGCTTAGGACATAGTTCAAGCGCTTTCTTTATTTGTGACAGTTCGGTAATCTTGCCCCATTCAGTATCTACTCTAAAAACTTTGGCTCCAGCTCTTTCAGCAATATCAACCATCCTACCACCAAAAACTCCATTAACACAAATAATACATTCATCACCGGGTTCCAATAAATTCACCAGGCATGTTTCCATACCCGCACTAGCCGGTGCGGATACTACAAAAGTGAGCATATTCTTTGTGATAAATGTTTCCTGCACCATGCTTTTAATATTATCCATCATTTGAACAAACTCAGGATCAAGATGGCCAATCAATGGTCTTGCCATGGCACTCAATACCCGTTGATGTACATCGGAAGGACCAGGGCCCATTAACACTCTGTTTGAAGGATTAAAAGCGTAGCGCATGTTTTTATTATTTTATTGTTTTTATAAAAAAATTATTGTGACACATCATCTAATAAGCTTAAAATAGATTCGTAATTCTTTCCCACTGCTTCCGACATAGCCATCTCACAAGTTACAGAAGAGGAATAATATCCATCATATTCTTTTTGATTTACTTCAAACGCTTCTATTTTGGATGCAGCAGTTGTTAACTGAGGATAAAAAAAGCCCCTATCCCCTGCCATTCCGCAACATCCGGAGAATACAGGAATATCAGTCTTCACAGCACATGCTTTTCCAATAGCCCGTAAATTATCCATAGAGCCCATTTTAGATACAGAACAAACCGGATGAAAAACAATATTCTCTTTAGGCTTTATGATGTTCAATCGGGGTAATAAATTTTCAGCAGCAAAATCGATTACATCAATAAAATTCATTTTATCATAACGGGTTTTATTTTCATCAGTCAAATATTTCCGATAGGTTTTAATGGTTTGTGTGCAACTGGTAAGGTCCAAAACAACTGCAATTTTTCCTTCATTAGAAAGATACCACAGCTTTTCAGTAGTTGCATTAGCCGTTAATTTAAAAGCGTCGGAAAATCCTTTAGAAGAAAAGATTTGACCACAACAGGTGCCATTGATTTTTTCTGGAATAACAATATCGATCGCAGCTTTTTTACATAATGATAAAAATTGGGTACTAATATCTCCACCCATCACTCTAGAAATACAACTAGAAAAATAGATCACCTTCATATCTGCCATTTCAGATTTGGTAGAATGTATTTTTTTACTAGGTTTTCTAATTTGATTCGACCAAAGCGGCATTCCTGGAATTATTTTTTTTAACCCGCTTGTTAAATTTTTCATGAACGATTTTCCAAATACCGCGTTTAGAAATAAAGCTATGCGAAGCACAAAACGAGTTGCTAATTCGAAAATAATGAAATTCTTGGCTACCTTAACTGCAATCCATTTTTGAAATCCGGAATGATTTTCATTTCGCAATCTTTTTATTAGATCTCCGGTATTAATATCTACAGGGCAATTATTTGCACACAAGCCATCCACAGCACAGGTTTCCATCCCATCATAATAATAATCTTTTAATAAGGATGCTCTGATTAATTTATCCCCAGATTCTTCCAATCGTTTCATGGCACGACGCACACCGATTCGCCTTCTGGGCGTAAGCGTAAGATCACGACTGGGGCAACTCTGTTCACAAAAACCACACTCAATGCATTTGTCAACCTCTTCTTCCACAACAGGCATAACTTTCAAATTATGAACATGCGTCAATTTATCTTCAGTAATTATTATTCCAGGATTAAGCAGGTTGGTTGGATCAATACAGTTTTTCAATCTTTTCATGATCTGGTAAGCTACTGTGCCCCATTCTTTTTCAATAAAAGCAGATATTGCTCTGCCAGAGCTATGTTCTGCTTTTAAGGCGCCGTCATATTTATTTAATACCAAATCAAACAAGTCATTATTGAATTTTTCGTATCGGTCGATATCTTCTTTTGAAAAAAAGCTTTGAGAAATAACAAAATGAAGGTTTCCATCCTTAGCATGACCAAAAACAATCCCATTTTCATAATTATATTTTTCAAAAAGCTGCTGAACATCCACTACCGCCTCCCCTAATCTTTCAACAGGAAAAGTAAAGTCCTCCATTAATGCAGATGTTCCTCTTGCTCTCATCCCTGCTACAGAAGGATACATTCCTTTGCGAATTTTCCACATGATGGCTTGTTCGCTTTCATTTTGTGTAAAGTTGGGGGCAACGAGTAAGGGCAATTTTGAAAAAACCAGTTTACTATTTTCAAATTTTTCAAGCAGTCTTTCAGGAGTAGTTTCTTGAAACTCACAAAGTATTGCCGAAGCTTCAGCAGGTAATTGCTTTAATAGCGCTGGAACACCAGGCATTTCTTCTACCGACCGCAAGGAGGGTCTGTCCATAAATTCCAATGCTGCAGCTCCTGTGTTGATTAAATCGCTAATTGCATTGCATGCTACTTCGGGATTTTCAAAATAAAGCATTCCTGTCATTTTGCAAGGTAGATCAGGTACTGTATTTAATACCGCCTCTGCAATAAATGCCAATGTTCCTTCGCCACCAATAATCAAATGTGTTAAAATATCGAGTGGCCTTTCAAAATCAACAAATGCATTCATGCAATATCCTACTGTATTTTTTTGCAGGTACTTTTTACGAATTCGATCAAAAAGAATTTGGTTACTTAAAATCTCTTTTCTTAAACTCACGATCTCGTTAAAAATATCTGCTGCCTCTGATTCAAATCTTATATGGTCTTCCGCTAGCTCAGAATTAAAAACCATTCCATTTGGTAAAACAAATGTCATCGATTGTAATGTGTGATAGGAATTATGAACAACACCGCAGCACATGCCACTTGAATTATTGGATAAGATACCACCCATCATTGCAGCATTGATAGAAGCCGGGTCCGGACCAATTTTTCTACCATATTTCTTAAGTGAATGGTTTACATTAGCACCAATTACTGAAGGTTCTACACGAATGGTTGCTCCATTATTTTCGGGAACTACTTTTCTCCAATAATTACTCAGATCAACAAGAATCCCATCGGTGATTCCCTGCCCAGAAAGACTGGTGCCACCAGCACGGAATGTAATTGGTATATTTTTATGATGAGAAAATTCGAATATTTTTTTTATTTCACCAACAGAAATCGGTTGTACAATCGCCCTAGGTAGTAAATAAAAATGACTGGCATCACTAGCAAATGCATACCGATCTATCAACCTGATTTTAACCCTTTCTTTTGGTAAAATATTAACCAAATCAATTTCTAACTCATCCATATTTTAATAAATTATTTTTTAAGCTACACGCTGCATAAGTTTGATTATTCAGAATTTGATCTCCTTATTACATTATCACCTAATTGATACTATTGGCAGAGCTTCTAGGCAAAAGCGTAATTCAACAACTTTTCAAAATTAGCACTA
>JBIKOV010000283.1:0-4037 GCA_044357815.1 Ferruginibacter sp.
GCAGGTATTACAAAATCGGTAATCTATGCAAAAGGAAAAGTACTGCATTTGGCATTTTTCCAGTCCACTTACTAAGCAATGGAAAAGATGAGCCTGTTTTTAAGGAAATGCAAGATCCTTTTTATGCAGTGGATAGCAGAGATTACCAAGTAATAGAACCGGATCACCAACAACTTCAAAGAATAGGAGCTAGCATTTTGGCGATAGAAAAAGAAAGGCCACAAGTTTTATTAGAAAGGGCCATAATGGCGATACGTTTTAATGAGTACATGATTGGTACCCAGTTTCACCCCGAAGCGGACGCTTCTGGCATGAGCCTGTATCTTCAAACAAATGAGAAAAAGAAAACTATCATTGAAAATTACGGATTAGAAAAATGGGAACAAATGATTACCCACTTAAACGATCCAGATAAGATCTTATTTACCAATTCGCATATCCTACCCAACTTTTTACTGACTGCTGCCATCCATCAACTAAGATAGCAGATCAATGATGAGGGCCAAATTACTGATTGAAGCTTTTTTAAAGCGGCAATTGTGAATAGTATTTTTTATAATTGAAGATGCAATAGATAAAGACGCGAATTGAAATTATTATGATTAATTTTAATGGTACAAAGCCTCCTTTAAATACCCCATTTCAAATAATGCAAAAGGAATTAAGAAATACATTCAATGAGCATTTTTCGGAAGAAAAATACCAGGCATACCTGAAGCAAATTGAAGACCTATCTCCGGGAATGCTCGATTTTACCATTGCTGAAACACCTGTTTTTGTTCCAAAGGGTTTTACCAATAAAATGCTTGCGGCCTGTGAGCATATCATAGATGCTATTTTGGACCCAGGCTTTAACTCAACCACAGAAAGGGCTATTCCGGATAACATAACCATTGCGAACGAAAATGAATATCCCGATTTTATAGCATTTGATTTTGGTATCTGTGAAAATAAACAAGGGGAAATAGAACCACAATTAATAGAAATGCAGGGATTCCCTTCTCTATTTGCATTTCAAGCACTTCATGCTTCTATCACTAAAATTTATGCCGATGTTCCTGATACGCATAGTGCTTACCTAAATGGTTACACGCAAGAAACCTATTTCAAATTATTAAAGGAAATGGTGCTGGGAGATTTGGACGCTAGCAATGTAATCTTACTAGATATTTATCCAGAACAACAAAAAACAAGGATTGATTTTTATTGTACAGAAAAAATGCTAGGTATAAAAACAGTATGCCTAACACAACTGATTGGCGAAGGAAATCATTTGTTTTATAATTTGGATGGTAAAAAAACAGCGGTGAAAAGAATTTATAATCGCCTCATTTTTGATGAACTCGCTCAACAAAAAGACTTGGGAGATATCATCAATATCTTCCATCCTTGGGAAGTGGAGTGGATGCCACACCCCAACTGGTTTTATCGAGTCAGTAAGTTTACCCTACCCTACCTGAATCATCCTAATATTCCCGCCACTTATTTCCTTCATGAGCTTACGGTGATACCTGCAGATCTGAACAATTATGTACTTAAGCCGCTTTTTTCCTTTGCTGGAATGGGAGTGGTGATTGATGTAACCCTTGCAGATATTGAAAAAATAACAGATCCTGAAAACTGGATACTGCAAAAAAAAGTAACTTATGCCCCCGTAATAAAAACGCCGGAAGAACCTGCGAAGGCTGAAATTCGTTTATTTTATTTTTGGAAACAAGGCTGGAGTAGGCCAAAAGCGGTGTTTAATTTAGCAAGACTGAGCAAGGGTAAAATGATTGGCACTCGGTACAATCAAAATAAAAAATGGGTAGGTGGCACAGTGGCCTATTTTGAGCAATAAAACACATAAAAATACAGTTAATACAAATTATCGCTCCTTACCTTTTACCTAATTATTTATAAAAAAAATGAAGATGAAACTAGGTGTAAATAGATTCAATTATTTTATTGGTCAACTACAACCGATGCTGATCATAGCGGGCAAGCAAAAAAATCCTGCCTTATGGTTGTATCGAAATAATGCCCGCAGTCCATTATTTATGCTGGAGGCCTTGTCAAAAATATACAGCAGCCTTCATAATAAGAAAAAATTCACCAAGATTGAATTGCACTTTAAAATAGTAGAAGATACCCTTGGAGCAATTGATTATTACGACTTGGCTGCAAAAGATCTGGCGAAAAACAAAAAAATACCCACTGCAATTATTAATTACCTGCATGCCCAAAGCAGGGAGAAAATTCAACACCTCAATGAAGTACTCATTGAGCAAGACTGGTTATCCCAAGACAAGAATAGAATCAATAAAATTCAAAAAAAATTGCTTACTGTCAATTGGCAAAAAGAAGATATTGAAGTAAATGAAATAAATGAATTTTATGGGGAATCAATTTACCACATCGCATCGTTTATGCAGGGAATCAATTTTCAATTTACCGAGTTGGAGGCGGAGCTGCATGAAATACGCCGTAAGTTGCGTTGGCTAAGTATTTATACTCAGGCTTTACGTGGAACCATACAAAGCCGAAAGCAAAAAAAAGTACCGGTTCATTTAAAAAAATATTGTACGTCTTCAATCACCAACGCTGCATTTAACAAAATGCCCAACCAGGGAAAGGCGAAATGGATACTTTTAGTGGACCAGGATTATTTTTACGCTCTGAGCTGGCTAATTGAGGAGCTGGGTAAATTAAAGGATAGCGGATTACATATCCTTGCCATAAAAGAAGCATTACAACAAACAACTTCCATTACTGAAGCGGAGGCAAATAAAAAAACATACCAACTGCTCGGAAAACAACACCCTACAGTACCGATGATTCTTGAAAATGGAAGCAACATCTGTAAAACTTTTTTTACAGAACAGAACCTAGAGCACTTAGTAATAGGAGTAGAAAAAATACAGTAAATGGCACAAAAAAACCCCCATTTGTATGGGGGCTATAATTTATTATTAAGCACGCTGTTTTGCAGGCGCTTTTTTCTTAACCTTTTTTAAAGCTACTTCTATTGCTTTACTTAACTCTTCGTAAGTTACCTTTCCGGTAAATCGTTCTCCGTTTACAAAAAAGGTAGGTACATCTTTAACGCCTCTGTTAATTCCTTCACGCATATCGCCTTGTACCTGCCAACCATAAGTAGCATTCACTAGTTCATCCAAAAAACGTTTATTTTGAACACCTGCTTCCCTGCTATGCAATTTTAAACTGGTAGTACCAAGGTTACGACGATTAGCGAATAAAATATTGTGCATTTCCCAAAACTTTCCATCCTGAGCAGTAGCTACAGCCGCTTCGCCTGCTTTTAAACTGCGTTGGTGAATATTAGTCATTGGGAAATGACGAAAATTGAATCTAACTTTTCCGTCATACTCTTCTAAAATTTTTTTCACCACTTCATTGGCTTTTGCACAAACTTCGCTTTCGTACTCTCCAAATTCTTCTAATGTTACAGGCGCATCGATTTTTCCTACAAATACATCTCTTGGTTCAATAATCTCTACGACCTCTTTTTTAAATGCCATAATTAATTTTTTTTTAATGTTTATTCCAAATGGGGGAGGCAGCTTTGCCAAACTTATATCACTATAACAATTCTAAGCCAAAATAGTTACTCTAAATAATGATACCCTTTGAATATAAAAGACTTAGAAAGTTCGGAAGGTACCCTTTTTTGCTCTTTTTTCAATGCTTTGAAGAAAAATCGATAACCATTAATTTTACAAATAGCTGATAATCAATAGTTTATATTTTATTTAAAATAATATTTTAGGAAGCTCTTAACGATTAGCGAACAGTTTTTTCCATTTTTCGCTCTGTAGTACTCTCATTTCTAAATACTACATTTCCATCAAATACATCCACTAATACGGGAATAGATTTGTCAATATCTCCAGCCAATATCCTTTTACTAAGCTGGTTGATAATTTCCTTTTGGATCAGCCTTTTCAGCGGCCTTGCACCCATTTGAGGGTCGTAGCCGTTTTCTGAAAGAAAGTCTAGCACATACTCACTGAATTGCAACTGGATGCCTGTTTGGG
>JBIKOV010000055.1:0-16860 GCA_044357815.1 Ferruginibacter sp.
TCCAATTCGGTCCGTCAACCTTTTTTCTACAAAACTAGCAGCAACTGCTTTTGCCGCTTCCATCCGGTTGGGAGTAAAATCCTGGGCAGTCATACTTCCACTTACATCAATACACAATACAATATCAACCCCTTCTCCTTCTACCCGTTGCTCTTCATTTTTGGTTTGAGGCCTAGCCATTGCTATAATAATCAAAATTATTCCCAACAACCTGCAAATAAAAGTTATAGGACGAAATAAACTTTTCCAAGAGCTGATAGATTGAAAGTTTTTTAATGAAGAAACCTTCAAGCCCGCCTGATTCAAATTGCCAAATTTAAACTGCCAAATGATCATCACAGGGATAACTAAGGCAAGCAAAAGCATCCATGGATAGGCGAAATGTAGGGTATCTAGGTAGTCGGTTAACAATTGGTTTAGGGGTTTAGAGGTTTAGGGGTTTGGGGGTTTGGGGGTTTAGGGTTTAGGGTTTAGAGGTTTAGGAGTTTAGAGGTTTAGATATTTCCTTCAATTTTTTTATTTCCTCTACCAGTTCTTCTACCAACTTCATACAATGTTCACTTTCCGAAACTGGAGGAAAATATTTAGCAAACTTTACTGCATCCCCGTAATGCAAGCTAATCAACACTTTGTTAAGCAATGGGTCATCCACCTTTTGCTCTTTCAATAATTGCAATATTTCACGAGTCGTTTTGCTCTGATAAGGCTGCTGATAAATGCGTGATAAATATTGTTTGAAAATAGCTGCCAATTGGGAATGAAATATTTTCACCTCTTCCCGAACCGCTAAATTATACCCTGCTAATTTTTTTAAATCTTGCATCGCTTCATCATAAGCTGATAGGTTTGGCCGGAATGGATTCGCCTTTATTTTCTTCTTTCGCTTCCACCACCATATCAGTAATGTAATCACCGCCGCTAGCACTACTCCTCCTCCAACCCAATACCATATCGGATTAATTGTTTCCACTTCCCGAATAGGCTTTATATCTCGCAATTGCTGGGTGGTATCGCTAGTAGAAAAAGAGACTGTAATTGACACTGAATCGGTAAAAAAGTGAACGGAGCTGCCATGTTTGACTGGGTCTGCCTTGACTAATAAAGAGGGCAGCACCCATTTACCTGAGTCAAAACTAGTAAAGGTGATTTTTTTGATAAGTCCGGAAAGTTGTTGATTATTATACAATGAATCAATATGGTAGCTGATCACTTCTATATGCGCCATAGAATCCGATAATTCCGGCCATTGCAGGGTGTAATCAATAGGCGAAAACTCGGCTTGAATTGTAAGGGTAAATTGTTCTCCAATCAATATTTCTCTCTTATCAACCGATGACCGAATGATTGGTTGCGCATAGGATAACTGAGTAAAAAGACAGACCAATACTATCGACAAAAAAAAGTTCCTATTTTTCCAATTACCCATTATCAGTTTTAAGTTAACCAGTTATCAGTTAAAATCAGCTTCTTTTAATAAAAAACTGTTGCAATATTTTCACATAATCCTCATCGGTTCGAATATGCAAGAGATCGGCACCCGCCTTTCTAAAATAATTTTTGCACATATCACTTTGCTCCATGAATTTTTGTTGATAGGTGTATTGAACCAATTTGTTACTGCTGTCAATGAATTGCTGCTGGCCTGTTTCAAAGTCCTGCACCATTAGTAAGCCAGCTTCCGGCAACTGCATATCCATCTTGTCATACACCCTCAGGCCGATCACATCATGTCTGCCTCCTATCACCTTCAGGTCATTTTCATACACCGCATCCACAAAATCGCTCATCAAAAAAGCAATGCTTTTATGGCGAGCTGCCTTATTGAAAAACTTGATTCCTTCTTCCATTTTTGTACTTTTTCCAACAGGCGTTGTAGTTAGTAATTCGCGTACAATATAGAGTGCATGTTGTCTTCCCTTCTTGGGTGGAATGAATTTTTCAACTTTATCACTAAAAAAAATAACACCTACTTTGTCATTGTTATTAATAGCACTGAAAGTCAACAAAGCACCAATTTCCGTTATAATATCGCGCTTTCTTGACTGGACCGTTCCAAATAAATTACTAGCACTGGTATCTACTAACAAATAAATGCAAAGCTCTCGTTCCTCTTCAAACACTTTTGTAAAAGGATGACTAAACCTAGCACTTACATTCCAATCAATAAATCGTACATCATCCCCGGCGTAATATTCCCTAACCTCGCGAAAACTCATCCCCTTTCCTTTAAAAGCAGAATGATACTCACCTGTAAATAAATGCGTGGTGATTTTTTTGCTTTTTATCTCCAGCTCACGAACCTTACGCATAATAGCAGCTCCCTCCAATTCAATAGATGGAAGAGGGTCGGTAAGCGTTGACTGAATGGTATTGATTTTCTTTTTAAACAAAATATTTGTTATCTAACAGCAATTTTTTAAAATCAGTTTTACGATTGTTTGAAATAATCCACTATTCCAATCCTGTATTTTTTAATCCCCAAAAACTAGGGCACCACCACTACCCTCAATATCTCATCGATAATCATGGATACACTTACATTCTCTGCTTCAGCCTCATAAGTCAGACCTATACGATGGCGCAAAACGTCCTTGCAAATACTCCTCACATCGTCTGGAATTACAAATCCTCTTTTATTTAAAAACGCATGTGCTTTGGCTGCCAACGCTAGATTAATGCTTGCCCTTGGTGATCCGCCAAAACTGATCAAGGGCTTTAATTTAGGTAAATTGTATTTCTCAGGATAGCGGGTGGCAAATACTATATCCAAAATATAATTTTCAACTTTTTCATCCAAGTACACCCTTCGTACCAATTGTTTTGCAATCAGAATTTCTTCTGTAGTTGCAACTGGATAGATAGGAGAAAAAGAAAGCCCCTCCGTATTTTGACGGATAATTAGCTGCTCCTCAGTTTTAGAAGGATAATCGATGATCACCTTTAACATAAACCTGTCTACCTGCGCTTCTGGCAAGGGATAAGTCCCTTCTTGCTCAATTGGATTTTGTGTGGCCAATACCAGAAATGGCTCTTCCAATTGGAAACTAGTGTCACCAATGGTTACCTGCCGTTCCTGCATCGCCTCTAATAAAGCACTTTGCACTTTTGCAGGCGCTCTGTTAATTTCATCTGCTAGGATAAAGTTAGAAAAAATGGGTCCTTTGCGAACCATGAACTCATTTTTTGCCTGGTTGTAAATCATGGTACCCACTACATCGGCGGGCAACAGGTCGGGCGTAAACTGGATGCGGCTAAAATTGGCATGAATTGACTGTGCCAGCGATTTGATGGCGAGGGTCTTTGCCAGTCCTGGCACCCCCTCCAGTAAAATATGGCCATTACTCAGCAAGCCAATGAGCAATCGCTCTATCATTCCATGTTGGCCAACAATTACTTTACTTAATTCATCATTGATTCTGGTTACAAAACCTGCTGATTGGTTGATTTCTTCGTTCAGCAAGCGGATGTCTTCGGCAGTTTGTAGCATAATATATTTTTATATCTCCCTAATAATGGAAAGGTGATTTGAAATGATAGTTCAATCTAAGTTCAATTAAGAATCCCAAATGACCACCATCTAATACCCTGATTGGTTGGCGAAAATACGAACTATAACACTACAAAAACCTTCTTAGCAGTAAGATATTACTTAAAATCTGCATAATCCTAGCGCTCTAAAAATTAAATTTGAAAGTACTTACAAAACGAATCTATTTTCCTATTTTAGGTGATGCCAACTTAATTAAAAAACTGGCCCAATCTCAACTCAAAGATTTTAATTTTCTCATTTAAAAATTCTTTTAGGGTGCATAATATCTTTAAAGAAGTAATGTATTTCAATAAATAATTAAATTGATTTATCATAGGCACAAATCCTATTAAACACAGATAAACAAAATTTCTAAGATCTTAAAATTTCATATTATATTTTAAATAAATATATTAATTAAAACAATACACCCATTGCCATAACCAACTATTGCAGAAACAGATTGTACTATATTTTTTGTGAATTTGTTAGTAATCACTTTACAAAGCATAGAGAATAAATAGCCGGAGATATAGTACTCATTTTTACATCGACGTTTTCTTACATTTATTGTAAAGCATCAAGAGGATCTATATCAACTCAAATATTTTCCTACTATCGGCATTCTTCTGCCTACCCCAAAAGCTTTGGGCGAAATACGGATGATGGGACAAAACTGGTTGCGCTTATATTCATTTACATTTACCATTTTCAATACACGGTCTACCAATGCAGCGTCAAAGCCTTGAGCCTTAATTTCCTTAGGCCCAAGCCTTCTTTCGATGTATTGATATAGCAATTTGTCCAATACTTCATAGTCGGGTAGCGAATCGGAATCTTTTTGCCCAGGCCGCAATTCAGCAGAGGGCGCTTTTGAAATAATATTATTGGGAATAATGATTTTATCTCGGTTAATATAATTTGCCAAAGCATAAACCTGCAGTTTGTAGCAATCGCCCAGCACCCCTATGCCACCGGCCATATCCCCGTAAAGGGTTCCATAACCAGTTGCCAATTCGCTTTTATTGGAAGTATTAAGCAGTATATAACCAAACTTGTTGGCGATGGCCATCAGTAAATTTCCCCTGCTTCGGCTCTGAATATTTTCTTCTGCTACACTAAATGGTAGTTCATTGAAAATTGGTTTGAGCTCAGATAAAAACACATCGTAAATATTTTTGATCGCAATAATATCATAGGGATTGCCGAGGTTAGTACTAAGAGCCACTGCATCTTCCACTGAATGCCCCGAAGAATATTGAGAAGGCATTAATACCGCTCTTACATTAGCCGCTCCCAAGGCGGTACAAGCTAAGGCAATGGTTACCGCGCTGTCAATACCGCCGCTACTTCCTATGATGGCTTTTGAAAATCCCATCTTGGCGAAATAGTCCCTGATTCCCATTACAATGGCATCATGCACCTGATCAATATTTTTTTCTTCTTTTAAGGAATCCGGAGTTAATGCTTCTTCCGACACCTTGATCGATGACTCTATGATCGGTGCATCAATGCTGCCGTCATCTTGCAGTGTAAAGCTTTGCAAAGCCTCTTCAAACATTGGAAGCTGCCCACACAAATTGGCGTGTTTATCAAAAACCATCGATGCCCCATCAAAAACTACTTCCGTTTGACTCCCTACTCCATTGCAATAAAACATGGGCAACTTATACTTGACTACATTCTCCTTTATAGTAGCCTTGCGATCTTCATCATGGGTATAATCAAATGGAGAAGCGGAAATATTAATCATCAGATCGGGCTGCTGTTCCATCAGTTTATCCATCGGACAAATTCGATACAATGGATTATTTCCTAGATTCCAAATATCTTCACAAATAGTAAGCGCAATTTTTTTTCCTTTAAACTCAATCACATTCCATTCAAAAGCTGGTTCAAAATAACGGTATTCATCAAATATATCATAGGTAGGCAACAACGTTTTATGTGCTATCTCAATCACTTGTTTGTTGTATAAAAAATAGGCGGCATTAAAAAGTCCTTTTCCCTTTTTTCCCTTATTGCTGTCGGGTGCGCCTACAATCACAGCAATAGAGTCGGCATGTGATTGAATAAGCTCAATGGAAGCATTACAACTATCGATAAAGTCGTCAAATTCCAAAAAATCACGGGGTGGATAACCACAAACGCTCAGTTCACTGAATACAATGATATCTCCCCCCTGTGCTTTTGCAGTTTCAATTGCAGCAATGATCTTTTGCGTATTGCTTTCAAAATTGCCGATATGATAGTTTTGCTGTGCTAAAAATATTTTCATACTGCTGCCATTAAAGGGCCTTAACTTTATATTTAGAAATCCTTGTATTTCTTTGTAAAGTTAAAACATTGAATCCCATTAATAAGTATGAAATTATTTGCCACTGCAGTTTTACTTTCATTGTTGTTGTTTTCCTGCAATGAGCAGGAGAAAACACCCAATGTTTCCAATATATCCGTCCAGCTAAAAACCATCCGGTTTGAGAAGGACTTATTCGACACTACAGCCAATAACTTAGCGGATTACTTATATCAATTACAAAAAAAAGAACCCGTTTTTGCAGGAACCTATTTGTCGAACATATTAAATGTAGATCCCTCTTGGCCAACCGATTCCGCTGCTTCCTATGTAAATGCATTCATCAAGGCCTACCGCCCCATCTTCGACAGTTCGGAAATAACTTTTCAAAACTTCCGCCCCATTGAAAAAGATATTACGCAAGGATTGCAATTTGTAAAATACTATTTCCCCTCCTATCCACTGCCCTCTAAAATAATTACCTATATCGGCCCTGCAGATGGCTATGGTGATATTTTATCAGACGATGCGCTCATAGTGGGATTACAACTCCACCTAGGCAAAGATTATTATTTATACAAAACTAGTTTGGTGCAAGAAACTTATCCTGCTTATGTATCAAACCGATTTGAGCCAAGCTACATTGTTGTGAACTGTTTGAATAATATCGTAAACGATCTCTTTCCTGAAAAAGGGTTTGATAAACCTTTGGTCGATCAAATGATTGAAAAAGGTAAACGCCTTTATTTGCTGAGTAAATTTTTGCCCAAAACGGAGGAATACCAACTGATTGGTTATACCAAAAAACAATTAGAAGACGCCTATCTGCATGAAGCGGTGATCTGGGACCTGTTTGTAAAAAACGACTATCTTCAGTTAAGAGACAAGAATATTATAAAGAATTATATCGGTGAAAGCCCCAAAACACAGGAGTTGGGCGAGGGTGCCCCAGGTAATATCGGCTCTTTTACTGGCTGGCAAATTGTAAAAATATTTGCTAACAAAAATAAAACATTGTCACTGCAGCAGTTAATGAATACCGATCCGGAAATAATATTACAGGAAGCAAAATATAAACCTTAACAATAATTAAGCAGCCTGGGCTTGATGATGCGAAACAGCCACTGGCTGTTTACCCAACATTTTCATCATCCTAAAATGGGATGCAAGTGCTCCTGTTATGGTGCGATATTGATTGTAAGGCAGATGATACTCCGCACATTTTTCGATTACTATTTTACTGATTGCAGGATAATGAACATGGCTGACTTTAGGGAAAAGGTGGTGCTCTATTTGAAAATTCAATCCCCCCACAAACCATGAAATCACTGAATTACCCATTGCAAAATTGGAGCTTGTTTTAATCTGGTGCTCTGCCCAAGCTGTTTCCACATGTTTGGTTTCATCCAAGGCAACATTTTCAAACTCTGTATTCTCCACTACATGAGCCAATTGAAATACCAGTGAAAGTGTAAGCCCCATCACCACATGTAGCAAGAAGAAGCCTAATAACCAAGGTCCAAAACCCCAAACAATGATAGGAATAATCATATAAAAAACAAAGTACAAAACCTTGGTTGCCCAAAATATAATATGATTTTTCACACTCATTTCCCAGGCCTCCGTTGTATAAATTTTTCTAGTAAAATATTTCGTAAAATCCATAAAAAATAGCCAGAATATAGAGGACAAAGCATATACCGGAACCAAATATAAATGTTGAATTTTGTGGGCTGGCACCCATTTTTGTGTTTCGCATTGACGAATAATGGGACTTTTTGCAATGTCGTCATCAATTCCATCTACATTGGTATAGGTATGGTGAATGATATTATGTTTTTGTTTCCAAAAAAATGAACTAGCTCCTAGGGCATTTGCGGATAGGCCCAATAGGTCGTTCAACCAGGACTTGGTGCTATAACTTCCGTGATTGGCATCATGCATCACGCTAAAGCCAATGCTGGCAAATGTAAAGCCCAGAAGTGCGCAAATCAGTAAGGCTAGCAAAGGGTTGATGGAGATAAATATAAGGCTGCAATACATTGCAATTGCTGCTCCTACCAAGGTGAATGTTTTGATATATAAACGCCAGTCGCCCGTTTTTTTAATATCATTTTTTTCAAAATACTCGTCTACAGAAAGCTTCAAACTTTGATAGAACTGATTGTTGCGGTTATCGAAGGTTATTTTTGCCATGATGGGATATTGGTATTTTTAGAAAAATTCAATCGGTTTTAATAGATATTGCAAGGTTGGTAAATGCTATTCTTCAATTTTAAAGTTAGGTCATTCTCTCTTATTGCCCAATAATCAATTCATCTTAAAGGGGACGGTCATTTCGAAAGCGGGTATTGCTACAGAAAAAGATTTTTTTGTATTCACATTTTCCATCGTATAGGTTCCATACATTTTACCCATTTCGGTACTAAGGCTGCAGCCACTGATATATTGATACTTTTCGCCGGCGCTAATTTGCGGCTGTACCCCAATTACACCCTCTCCCTCTACTTCACGCAGACTGCCTATAGCATCATAAATATACCAATGACGTCGCAATAATTTAACCGGATACGTATTATTATTTTCAATAGTTATACGGTAGGCAAACATAAAGTCACTGTTTGCAATATTGCTATACTCCGGCTGGTAGAAAGTTTCTACACTCACCTTAACCCCTTCTGAAATTTTTGAAATCATTCTATTAATTGTGGTGCTACAAAAATAACTCAAAAAACTACCTTTTGTTGTAATACCTAACAGTATTATTCGTTAAAAGTTAAAATAATATCAAAAAAGAACATGTATACAATAAATAATGAATAAGTAATGAATGGCCTAAAGAGTCTGTAGTTAGTCGACCCTCAAAAAGTTTGTTTAGGCGATTTGTCAAAGTTGGTGTTTTGTGCCCTTGAATAAAAAGTGCTTGAAATGTTCAACATCGGCCGTTAAAAAATCAATCCGCCGCGGCGGATTGATTTTTTTTGTTACTTTTTTGCATCAAGGCAAAAAAGTAAAGGATCGCTATTCCGTGCAGGTTTCCAAGCCTATATAGTTCCCTTTTTTTACCAAAAAAACTAATTGAAATGCAAGGTTATTAATCATTCGGTTGATTATCCAGTCGTTCTTTATTGATTCATATTGATCAAAAGCTTTATCGAATGGCACTTTTTAACTTTTTGAGGATCGACTAATTAGAAAAAGATATCGACACTATACTTTTTTTACAGAAGAAAATCCATTTTTTTGGAGCCAAATCATTGCTTTATCCCTATTATCCCCTTGCACTATGATTTCACCCTCTTTTACCGAGCCCCCAGTACCGCAAAATGTTTTTATTTTTTTTCCCAGCTCTTCCTTGTCACTAGTTGTTCCAATAAATCCTTCTATCAATGTAACAGCCTTGCCTGCACGATGCTTGGTATCCAATCGCACTTTTAGTTTTTGCTGAGCCGGCAACAAGGTATCCAATTCCTCATTTTGCGCTTGCTCCATTTTGAAATTTGGATCAGTGGAATAAACCAAGCCACCCAAGGCATTCAATTTTATTTTAGCCATAACATTGTTTTAAAAACTACACCTAATTTTCTTTTCTGTCGTACCGAAACTATTGTACTATTGGTTGTTTAAAAGCGCCTTCAAACTTAGATCCAAACTGCGTGCCTGGTGAATGACTGCACCACAGGAAATGAAATCAACACCAGTAGCAGCATAGGCTTCGATATTACTTAGATCAATGCCTCCACTTGCTTCTGTCTCATATTGGCCTTGGATGATTGTGATTGCCTCCCTAAGCAATTCAGGTGAAAAGTTATCCAACATAATACGATTTACCTTTCCAATGGCCACCACCTTTTTTACATCTTCCAGACTGCGGGCCTCTACTTCTATTTGTAATCCGGGTTTAATCGTTTGTACATATTCATAAGCCTTCTCGATTGCCTTTTCAATTCCTCCGCAATAATCAATATGATTGTCTTTGAGCATTATCATATCAAATAAGCCAAATCGATGATTTACACCGCCCCCAATTCGCACAGCTTCTTTTTCCAATAATCTGAAATTAGGAGTGGTTTTACGGGTGTCCAATAATTTGCAAGGAAAATCTTTGAGCTTGTCCACATATTTTCGAGTAAGGGTAGCAATACCACTCATTCGTTGCATGCAATTCAAGACCAAGCGCTCACATTCCAGGATGGTATGCACATTTGCCTCCACCTCAAATGCGGTTTCTCCAAATTCCATCGTTTGCCCATCTACTTTATAAGCTTGGAAGCTGCAGTCGGGCTGAATAGATCGAAAGATTTTTTCTGCTACTGAAACACCTGCAAGTATACCCTGCTCCTTTATTTTCAAAATCGCTTTCCCCTTCGCCCCCAAAGGTATACAGGATAAAGCGGAATGATCCCCATCCCCGATATCCTCTGCCAATGCATTTTTTATTAGTTCTGTTAACTGTTGATCATAGTAGTTCATGTGCAAATTTATAAAAATAAAAAGCCTGTAAACGAAAAGTATTACAGGCTAACAATCAATTTATATCATTCAATCCTTGATTGAGGGGGCTGATTACCAAAAGTATTTTCCATATTCATCTAATGGTTAAATAGGGCTATCGATTTTCAAAACGCAATTCCTGCAAAACCTGTATGTCCCCTTTTTTCTTCATAAAAATAGTAGTGCGAAAAGTCCCATTTTTGGTTTGAAGGGTACCGATGCAAAACTGTGAGCCAGCATTTTCTCCCTTGTGAATAATTTCAAAACTTTTAACGGGATTAGATGTAAAAAAGTCTTTTATTACCATCTCTGCCTGGCTCTTACTATAACTATTGCTTTTATCAGGCATACTGATATCTACCACATTGTCAAAATATTTCGCTAACAACACCGAATTTCCAGCCTTCATTGCTGCAACAACTTCGTCTATTCCAGCATTTGTTATAAAGGATGATAAAAAAACGATCAGAAGGGGTAAAACTAAAAAATGTTTCATGCTTAGGGATATTTTAGGTTTACAAATTTGCTAAAAACGTGCCAATATTTTATCAGATCAGCGGAAATTACAATGAAAAGGTAATTAGCTTTTTTGAAAACCTGTAAAAAAGTTAACTTTGTAGTATGAATACTAAAAAAACAATCCTCGTTATAATGGATGGATGGGGCCTTGGGAAAGTCAAAACTAGCGATGCCATTCAAAATGCAAATGTTCCATTTGTTAGCTCTTTGTATAATAAATTCCCTAATACGACCTTGATAACCTGCGGCGAAGAAGTGGGCCTTCCTGAAGGCCAGATGGGAAATAGCGAAGTGGGTCATCTGAACCTTGGGGCAGGACGAATTGTTTATCAAGAACTGCAACGAATCAATGTTGCTATTCGAAGTGGTGAATTTCAAAAAAATGAGACTTTACTTAAAGCTATACGGTTTGCCAAAGCCAACAATAAGCCCTTGCACTTGATTGGGCTTGTGAGCGACGGAGGAGTACATTCCCATACTTATCATGTTAAGGCAATCGCTTCGCTATGCAAAGAGGAAGGTTTGCAAAATTTACTAATTCATGCATTCACAGATGGTAGAGATACCGATCCGAAAAGTGGCTTAGGCTATTTAACGGATCTTCAGCAGCACCTCGAAAAAACTACTGGTGCCATCGCTACCATCACCGGCAGGTATTATGCCATGGACAGGGATAAGCGATGGGAAAGGGTAAAACTTGCCTACGATGCAATGGTGAACGGTATTGGAACTATCAGCAATGATATGTTGGGTGAAGTGAAAAAATCATACGAGCAAAATATTACCGATGAGTTTATTCAACCCATTATTAATGGTGATGTAGCGAATAGCAAGATCCAAAATGGTGATGTAGTCATTAGTTTTAATTTTAGAACTGATCGCTGTAGAGAAATAACGGAAGTGCTAACGCAAAAAGATTTCCCAGAATTTGGTATGCAAAAATTGGATCTTCATTATACCACTATGACTCAATATGACCATAGCTTCAAAAATGTGCAGGTGATTTTTGAAAAAGATGATTTAAAAAACACCTTGGGTGAAATACTCGAAAAAAATGGTAAAACTCAAATTCGAATTGCAGAAACAGAGAAGTACCCCCATGTAACTTTCTTTTTCAGCGGAGGAAGGGAAGCGCCTTTTGAGGGAGAAAAAAGATTAATGGCCCCTTCGCCCAAAGTAGCCACCTATGACCTAAAACCTGAAATGAGTGCACTGGAATTGACAGATTCGATTATTCCAGAAATTAACAACAAAACCGCCGACTTCATTTGCTTAAACTTTGCCAATGCAGATATGGTAGGCCATACGGGCGTATGGAGTGCTATTATAAAGGCGGTGGAAACAGTTGATGCTTGCGTAGAAAAAGTAGTAACCGCTGCTTTAGAAAATGACTATACCGTTTTTCTCACTGCAGACCATGGCAATGCCGACTATGCGCTAAATGAAGACGGAACCCCCAATACCGCCCACTCCCTAAATTTAGTTCCACTTTTTGTGATTGATAAAGATTGGAAAGGTGACTTAAAAAGTGGTAAATTGGGGGATATTGCACCCACTATTTTAACCGTGATGGGCTTGCCTATCCCATCAGAAATGACAGGTGATATTTTGATTAATCCTTGATTTAAAAAATAAATTGCCCTATTATGAAAAAAATTATTAAGCCGATAGCATTGGTATTGTTCGCTGCTTTTATTATCATTCAGTTTTTTCGCCCCGAAAAAAACATTCAAGCAACCGATGGTCCTAGTGCCAATGATATCAGTACAGTTTACCCTGTGCCAAAAGAAGTAGCTGCCATATTGCAAACAAGTTGCTACGACTGTCATAGCAACAACACCCATTACCCTTGGTATGCTAATCTTCAACCAGTAGCCTGGTGGCTGGAAGACCATATTAAAGAAGGAAAAAAAGAAATTAATTTTTCTGAATTCGCTTCCTATCGTATTGGACGGCAATACAAGAAGTTTGAGGAGATCAATAAGCAGATTGAAGAAGGTGAAATGCCACTTGAATCATACACACTTATTCATACCGAAACTAAACTGAGTGCCGAACAAAAAGCAATTATAAAAAATTGGGTCAACTCCTCAAGGGATTCCATCAAGGCGCATTATCCGGAAGATAGTTTGAAACGACCTAAAAGGCCGCAGATAAAATAATTCACCCTTTGATAGCATGGCAATCAAAAAAAAAATATTGGCCTTTGCAATGCTGCTTCTAGTAGCCGCTCCTCTATTTTTCATTTTGGGGCACCTAGTTAAACGGGAACTCGCCTACCATCAAATGATGGAAAAGCTGGAAAACAATTCGCTTCATACGATTTCCATTCGACTCGCCGATATTAACTGGATAAAAAAAAACAAAGAGGTGATGGTTGATGGAAAGTTATTTGATGTAAAATCTTGGGAAATTATTGACGGTCAGGCAAAATTAACTGGTTTGTTTGATGATGAAGAAACCAAGTTAGAAAAGGAATTCAGCTCAACAATGCACCAAAATAATAACCAGCAGGCTCCCATTAACCAGCTGGCACTGAAATTTATTTTTAATTTTCTATTTACCAATAAGCAATCCTTCTTTACCCCTTTATTTCAACAAAAGTTTAAACAGGTATACCTAGTCTATAATGAGGACGCAGTATCACTGAACTTGACTATAAATACACCTCCCCCCAACCTTTAGTTTCAAGTCGCGTGATGCAATATTCACTTACAGATTGTAAGTGAATATTGACATAATCAATAATACATTAGGCCAAGGCAAATTAATGCGCCAAATCAGCATAGGAAACAGCCGTCAATAAACGAATGATATTAGATCATTTTTATTGGCAGACCTGTGCCATCACTCAAAAAAAATATGAAAAAAATATATTTACTAGTCGAACTTTTTTTACTATTTCAAACTATCCATGCACAAAAAAACAATCATCATACAACCGACACCTCTTTCAAACAGATTGAATTGGAAGAGGTAGTGATTTCTTCCAGTGGATTTAGTGAAAGAAAAAAATACATAGCGCAGAAAATAGATGTCATCTCAGCAAAAACTATTGCACAATCCAACTCGCAAAACCTTGGAGACCTGCTAACCAATACAGGCAAAATTTTTGTTCAAAAAAGCCAGCAAGGTGGCAGCAGTCCAGTAATAAGAGGGTTTGAAGCAAGCAGAATTTTAATTTTGATTGATGGCGTAAGGATGAATAATGCCATTTACCGGTCGGGGCATTTACAAAACATTATAAGCAACGACCAAAATTCATTACAACAAGTGGAGGTAATGTATGGGCCATCTTCGACTATTTACGGAAGCGACGCATTAGGAGGATCGATTCATCTAATTACAAAATCGCCCATACTGTCAGATAGCAAGAAAACAGTTTCAACGGGTACTGCTTTTACTAGGTACAGCAGCGTGAATGAAGAAAAAACCATTCACGCGGATGTAAGTATCGGCAATAAGAAGATCGCCTGGCTTCAGTCATATAATTTCAGTGATTTTGGGGATATGAAAATGGGACGAAACTATCCTGATCAATATCCTGACTTTGGAAGGAGAAGCCTATATATTGGGCAAGTGAATGGAATGGATTCTGTAATGAAAAATACAGATGACAGGGTGCAAAAATTTTCTGGCTACCGCCAATGGGATGTTATCCAAAAATTGCTTTTTAAACAAAACGAACATGTTTCACACACGCTCAATCTTCAATTGTCTAACACTAACAATGTGCCCAGATATGATCGACTACAAGACACCAAAAATTTCGGAGCTGGCATAGGAACCACGCTTCGATTTGCAGAATGGTATTATGGACCACAAAAAAGAGAGCTGGCTGCTTATGAACTCAATATTTCAAAAGTTGCTTTTTGGAATGAATTAAAGTTGAATATTAATTATCAATCCATAGAAGAAAGCAGACAAAATAGAGAATATAAACGCCTTGATAGGTTTGACAGCCAGATAGAAAGGGTAAACGTATTTGGAACAACGGTAAGCGGAAGAATAAAAACGGGCAACCATGAATGGGTAATGGGTGGGGATATTCAACTGAATGATGTGCAATCAACTGCCAAAAGGACTAATTTAATTACCGGAGCTGCAAGCAAACTCAACACTCGGTATCCCGACGGAAAAAATAAAATGAATAATTTTGGAGTCTATGCCCAGCATACTTTCAAGTTCAAAAGTAAAAAACTTGTCTTAAATGATGGACTTCGTATTCAGGCGATCCACTTGCAAAGCAATGTGCTAGACAACTCCTTTTTTAATTTACCAGATACTGCAGTAAAGCAAAATAATATTGCACTTACTGGTAATGTTGGAATTGTTTACACTCCCCAAAAAGGCACCCTAATAAGCGCATCCATCTCGTCGGGATTCAGAACTCCCAACATTGATGATTTATCGAAAATATTTGAATCGAGCACCTCAGCAAAGCAGGTGGTATTGCCCAATGCAAATTTAAAACCTGAGTTTACTTATAATGCTGATATAACCATACAGCAAATGATTGCTCAAAAAATCAGCGTTGAATTAACTGGTTTTTATACCCTATTCAATCAGGCAATTATTAAAGCTCCTTTTAAATTAAATGGGCAGGATTCAATTCTATTTAATGGAGTAAAAAGCCAGGTATTAGCCAGCCAGAACGTAAACCATGCAAATTTATTCGGGCTGGCGATAGGCGTCAAAGCTGAACTGTTTTCGGGTTTTAGTTTTAGCAGCAGTTTAAGTGCTACAAAAGGCTTTTATCTCACCGATAATTCAACGAGCTCAAGTGTATATGAGCATCAGGCAAACGGAAGCTACTTACTTGTAAACAAAAAAGTAGCTTCAAAACCGCTGGACCATATCCCTCCGCTTATTGGGAAAACAAGTTTTCTTTACCAGCACAGTAAAATTAATTCAGAGATTTTTTTGCTGTACAATGGCTGGAAACATTTGGACCAGTATAATGCTGATGGAGAGGATAATGCGCAATATGCCACGGCGGATGGAATGCCTTCTTGGTTAACGGTCAACTGGAAAGGTTCACTGAATTGCAGCAAAAATTTACTCCTTCAGGTTGGAATTGACAATATTTTTGATAGAAACTACCGATATTTTGCTTCCGGATTTTCGGCTGGAGGAAGAAATTTTATAGTTGCAATAAGACTAAATTGGTGAAAAACCTACAATAACCCATATAAAAACGGCCAAATTTTGAAATTTGGCCGTTTTGGTAAAGCAGCAAATTAACAAACTATTTTGCCTATATTTATAGTGTAAAACAAGCACCCTTATGACAGAAGAGCTTATGCTGGCTGGATGTCTTACTAATAATGCCGCTTCGCAAGAGGCGCTGTATGCTCGTTTTAGTCCTCGAATGCTAGGTGTGTGCTACCGTTTTGCAAAAAACAGGGAAGATGCGGAAGATATGCTGCAGGAAGGATTTATAAAAATATTTGCCCAAATACACCAATTTAGAAATGAGGGGGTATTGGAAGGCTGGATTAGGAGAATTGTGGTGCATACTTGTATCAATGTGCTAAAAAAGAATAAAAAATTTTCGGATAGTGTTGATATCACTTTTGCTAGTGGAGTTGGCATTAAAGAAGAAAGCATTCACTCCATTATGCAGGCAAAAGAGGTGGTAGAATGTATCAGGTTATTGCCGATTGGGTATAGAACAGTGCTGAATCTTTATGCAATAGAAGGCTACTCGCATAGAGAAATTGGCGAAATGCTCGATATTGAGGAAAGCACCAGCCGCTCACAATACACAAGAGCAAAATCAATGCTGGAAGGGGTGCTAGTTAAAAAGAAAATAATAGGTGCCCGAAGTGGTAAAAAAACTTTATTAGGTGCTTAAGCAGCAATAAAATATTGACCGGCCAAACTAACAATAGACTTAATAGAAACTTTGTGATTGATGAATAGAAAATTGTATACTGACGATTTTGAACGAATGCTACGAGAGATGTCAGACGAATTCAGGATGTATCCTTCCAAAAGGATATGGAACAGCATTTATAAC
>JBIKOV010000056.1:0-16858 GCA_044357815.1 Ferruginibacter sp.
GAAGAATCATGCAGCTATTAAGATGATTGAACAGCAACAGCAAGTAGCGAATGCTTCCCTAGAAGTTGAAAAAAGTAAGTTATTGCCTGATTTTTCACTAGGGTATAATAACGCAAGCATCAGGGGAACAGGAGCAGATAATAAGAATTATCTAAGCAGCCAGCGTTTTAGTGCTGTTCAACTTGGGCTTGCCATTCCCGTATTTGCCCGATCTCAGAAGGACAAGATTAATGCTGCAAAATTCAATCGGGAACTAGCTGCCCAGGAATACAAGGCGGGTTTCCAAAAATTGCAAACAGAATACCGTGTTGCTTTTGTTCAATACAATAAATACCTCGAGACGGTTCGTTACTATGAATTGAAAGCTTTAAAAAACGCTTCCCTCATTACCGCTACTGCCAATCAACAAATGGCCCGAGGCGATATCAATTATCTAGAATGGGGCCAAGTTATTCACCAGGCGACTGTGCTTAAAAATGAGTATTTGGAAGCATTGAAAAATCTGAATGAATCCATTATTCAGCTAAATTATTTAACCAATCAATAATATTTTAACCCATGAAGTCATCTATTTTTTTAATGGCAGCCATCTTATTGTTGATTGCCTGTTCGTCAAAGAAACAAAGCCAGCAGTCTGTCGTCCTCAGCAAAGAGGATCGGACAGTATTACTTACAGCAGCGCAAATGAAAAATGCGGGTATTGAATCTGGCAAGTTGGCGCAGCGAGAAATATCTTCGATTTTAAAAGTGAACGGAAAGATTGATTTGCCGCCTCAGAACATAGTTTCTATCAGTGTACCATTAGGAGGCTATTTAAAAAACACTCAACTGCTGCCGGGGATGCATGTAAATAAGGGCCAAGTGATTGCCGTGATGCAAGATCAGCAATACATCCAATTGCAACAGGATTACTTATCTGCCAAGGCAAGAATTGGTTATCTGGAAAATGAATTCAAGCGGCAGAAGGAACTCAGTCAAAGTCAGGCGAGCAGTGATAAGCAATTCCAACTTGCAGAGGTTGAATATAGAAGCCAGCGGGTATTGATTACTGCATTGGAGGCTAAGCTTTATTTGGTGGGTATCGGTACCGACAAAATAAGTGAAACGAATATTCTAAGAAGTATAAATATCCTTTCGCCTATCAGCGGCTATGTTTCCAAGGTGAATGTAAACATCGGGAAATACGTTTCCTCTACGGAGGTTTTGTTTGAATTAATTAATCCCTCTGATGTTCACCTTAATTTGAAAGTATTTGAGAAAAGCCTAGATAAACTTTTTATCGGCCAACACCTTGTTACTTATACCAATAATTACCCCGATAAAAAGTATCCCTGTGAAATTATATTGATAGGGAAGGAGCTATCAACAGAGGGTAATACAGAAGTGCATTGTCATTTTGAGGTGTATGACAAATCCTTGGTTCCGGGCACTTATATGAATGCTGAAATTGAAGTGAAAAATAAAAAAACAGTTTCTTTGCCAGCCGATGCGGTTGTCCGTTTTGAAGCTAAACAATACATTTACCAATCCTTAGAAGGTAATAAGTTTGAAATGATTGAGGTGGCAGTGGGCGAAAGCGAAAAAGGGTTCACAGAAATTATTTTACCAGCTAATAGCAATTTAGCGTCAGCTAATTTTGTCATTAAAGGCGCTTATTCATTATTAATGACGATGAAGAATAAAGCGGAATAAAATGTAACGAAGGTCTGTTAGGGCTTGAAATTTTCAGCGAAATGGCATATCTTTATAATCGTTTTAGTTGTTTGGTTATAGATCATCCCATATCCAATTTTGATAAAATCCACTTTCAGTATCCTTATCGTATTTTTTTTATTTATTTACTTCAATAACATAATTATTGAACGATTTTTTCGTTAATGGGTTCATTGTATTTTCAAATGAGTAAAACTGCCAATTATGAAATTGATACAAAAAAATCGTTTACGGGTGGCGTTATTTGCAGCATCATTTTTTATGATTACCTGTAAACATGAGCTTCCCGGGTCCATTAGCGGAGGAGGAGGCAGTTCGGCACCTACGCAAACGAGCAATTGTAGTACTGATACTGCCTATTTTGTCAATGAAATCCAGCCCATTATAAATAGCAGTTGCGCCATGAGTGGTTGTCATGACGCTGTTACCCGTGCAGAAGGGGTTGAATTAACGAGTTACGCTAAAATAATCCGTTATGTAACTCCATTCAAAACATCTGGTAGTAAGTTATATACGCTAAGTATTAAAACGAATAATGACCGGATGCCTCCTGCGCCAATGCCAGCATTGACTTCATTACAATTATCCAAAATGTCAAAATGGATTAACCAGGGAGCATTCAACAATCAATGTACTGGCGGCTGCGACACCACCAATTTCACCTATTCCGGGGCGGTGCTTATAATGAACGACACCTACTGCAAGGGTTGTCATAATCCTGCATCGTTGGGTGGTGGAATTGATCTTAGTGGCTATACTTCATTAAAAGTACAGGCTGCCAATGGCAAGTACCTCGGAAGTATCAAGCACGGTACTGGCTTTTTTGCTATGCCAAAGGGAGGTAGTAAATTATCAGATTGCCAGATTCGCCAAGTAGAAAAATGGATACAGGCCGGGATGCTAAACAATTAACAATTTTTCAAATATTATTCAACATGCGGGTACTGTTATTTTTTTTCATAGCACTGTTCATTTTATCTGGATCGGGATGCTATTATGACAAGGAGGAATTATTGTATGCGGGAACAGCCACAGTTGATTGCGCAACAGTAGTTGCGAAGTTTGGGGCTGACATCAATCCCATTATTCAAAGTAAATGTGCCACAATAGGTTGTCACACTGCAGCCGCTGCTGCCGGCGGATCGGTGCTGGTTACCTATGCGCAAATCGCTGGACAGGCGTCAAGGATTATGCAACGAGCGGTGGTTGACAAAACTATGCCAACTACTGGGCCACTGTTGCCTGCCGAAATTGCAAAATTGAAGTGCTGGATAAGCTCCGGAGCGTTAAATAATTAGGCTGATTTTAAAAAACGAGCCAATTAAATTTGAAGCATTCAGCTGGTTTGCTATCTAATTTGGTCACGATAATATATAAATAGGTGTATATGATAACTTGGAAAAAAATACTAATTGGGTTTTCGCTGATTACTTTTTTGGGTGCAGCGGGTGGATATTATTTATATAACAAAAAACCTGTTGATGTAAGAACGCTTCATCCGGAACTATCTGTGACTGCTAATTCCTTGATTGTAGCATTTAATTCAGATGAAGCAGCAGCTAATTTAAAATATCTTGATAAGGTGATTTCCGTGAAAGGAATTATTTCAGATATAAAAATTGATTCAAGTACTGGACAGGCTTCCGTTATTTTAGAAAGCGGAGACCCTATGTCGGCTGTCACTTGTAGTTTTTATAACGATGAAATCGCAACTGTACAAAAACTCTCCAAAGGAGCCGTAGTTGTAATTAAAGGGAAATGTACCGGCAAATTAATGGATGTTGTTTTAAACAATTGCAGCATCGTTCAATAACATAAAAAAAAGAAAATGAAAAATTTAATCTTTATCGCACTGGTATTTTTTGTACTACAACCTTCGTTCGCACAAAAAAGGTACTTCACCAAAACCGGAAACGTTTCCTTCAGGGCAGGTACTGCATTGGAAGATATTGACGGCCTCAATAAATCCACTACCTGTGTTTTTGATGCTGGTTCCGGTGATATTCAGTTTGCAATATTGATAAAGGGGTTTGAGTTTAAGAGGTCCTTAATGATGGAGCATTTTAATGAAAATTATATGGAAAGTGACAAATTCCCAAAGTCAATATTCAAGGGTAAAATCACTAATTTGGAAAAAATAAATTTCTCAAAAGATGGGGCTTATCCAGTAAACGTAAAGGGTATTTTGGAAATCCACGGTATTAAAAAAGAAGTAGAAACCAACGGTCAGTTTAAGGTCTTGGGCGAAACAGTTATTGCCACTGCAGAATTTGAAATTGTATTGGAAGATTATGCGATTACCATACCAAGTCTTGTAAAAGATAAAATATCCAAAACCGCCAGAATAATGGTGAATTGCAGTAATTCGATTTTAAAATAATTTCACTATTTAATTTCAAACTATGAGAATATTCATTTTAGTATTGCTGTTGGGTTGCACTTCCATAGTTTTTGCACAAGATGATTTATTAGCGCTTGTTAGCAAATCCGAGGATGTTAAAAAGGAGTATGTTTCAAATGCGTTTAAATCATCCCGGGTGGTGAATGGTCATTCAATGGAGTTTATTGGAAAAGGAGTGATGGATCTAAGAATATTACATCGCTTTGGGCTGGCTAATTCAGGCTTTAATAATTTGTATGGGTTGGATCAGGCCAATATGCGCTTCGGCTTTGATTATGGAGTTTCAAAAAACATGACCCTTGGCTTTGGTAGAAGCAATGTGGGTAAAGAATGGGATGGGTTTATTAAGTTTCGACCCATCTGGCAAGCAAAAGGCGGGCGAAGGGCATCCCCGGTTTCAGTGGTACTGGTTAGCGGGATCACTTATACCACCCTACCTTGGTCGGACCCCTCTCGGGAAAATTTCACCACCAGCCGAATGGCTTTTTACAATGAGGTAATCATCGGAAGAAAATTCAATGACCAGATCAGTTTTCAATTGGCACCCACCTTTGTTCACCGCAATTTGGTATCCCAGGCTACCGAAGACAACGATGTGTATGCATTGGGAATCGGAGGAAGGATAAAAATGTCAAAGCGAATTGCCTTTGTAGTAGACTACCATTATGTGGTAAAAGGACTGGATAAGGATATTTATAAAGATCCGTTATCCATCGGTTTTGATATTGAGACCGGTGGGCATGTATTTCAATTGCATTTTTCTAATGCTACGGGCATGAATGAAAAATCTTTCATTACTAAAACCACCAATAGCTGGGGTAAGGGAGAAATACGATTTGGCTTTAATTTGTCAAGAGTATTTACAGTGGCTAAAGGAAGGTAGTAAAATTCAGCCACTTTTTATAGTTGCAGTATTCGTTTGCTTGGCTAAAATAGCTGGTTCACTAATTTCACAACAGACTTTATTTATTGCATTGTCCTTTCTTATTTAATTTTAACCATTACCATTGACACAATACGCTCTACATAGTGGCGAATAGCCGCTTGTTTGGCATAAGCCATACAAATTAGTGGGAAGCTCAAAATTAAAAGAAAAGCAGCAGCGATTATTTTTTTCATAATTGCAAAATTGAGCGTTTAGAAATACCTTATTGCTGATTACTATTACCCATCACCTGTACTGATAATTTTTGATAGGCTTTTAAAAGGAAGACTGTATTAAATAGCAAACTAAAAGTAACGAGTTGAAGGAGTATTTTTTATGTCTATTGTCATAAATAAAAATGAAACGGGTCATGAATTAGCTAAAGAGTATAAGGTAAATTCAGTTTTGTGTTATTGTCCAAAAACTATAATTTATTGGCAAATAGATCTTTGTACTTCTTTTATAGGTGAACTGGTATTCGACTACCAAAAAAAGGTGATCTCAATCAGTGTATTTGGATTAAGAGAGTCGTTTAAATCCCTGGATTTTATTAAATTCTGGGCAATGAAAAAAATGTTCAGGAGAAAAATACAATTGGTCTTCCATTTTTACTGTTAATCATTCTTCAGTACCTATTTTAAACCGGTATTAATTTTACAACCGTTTGCAACATAAGTTACAAAACCAAAGAATTTATAGTTGCAACTTTGGGTAATAAAATTGACTACATGAAAATAGAGCAAATATATACGGGTTGTTTGGCACAGGGAGCCTATTACATCACTAGCAATGGTGAAGCAGCCATTATTGACCCACTGCGTGAAACCGCCCCTTATATAAGCCGATTGGAAAAAGACGGCGTGAAATTGAAATATATTTTTGAAACACATTTCCATGCGGATTTTGTAAGTGGCCATGTTGATCTAAGTAGCGCAACCGGTGCCCCTATTGTTTACGGCCCCAATGCCACTTGTGCTTTTGATTGTATTTCAGCCCAAGACGGCGAAACATTCAAATTGGGGGATATTAGTTTTAAGGTACTGCACACACCCGGTCACACGATGGAAAGTACTACTTTTCTTTTAAAGGACGAATCAGGAAAAGATCATTGTATTTTTACTGGCGATACATTATTCCTAGGAGATGTGGGACGACCAGATCTAGCCCAGAAGGCTGCTAATATGACACAGGAAGCGTTGGCTGGCTTGCTCTATGATAGTTTAATCAATAAAATAATGCCGTTGGCAGATGATCTAATCGTGTATCCTGCCCATGGTGCTGGGAGTGCTTGCGGCAAAAACATGATGAAAGAAACAGAGGACACGCTCGGCAATCAAAAAAGGATAAATTATGCTTTACGGCAGCCTAATAAGGAAGCATTCGTACAAGCAGTTACAGCAGGACTGCTTCCACCTCCTGCCTATTTTGGTTTAAATGTGGCAATGAACAAAAAAGGCTATGAAAGTTTTGAGTCGGTCCTAATAAAAGGCATGCATGCATTATCTCCAAATGAGTTCGAAGCTGCTGCAGATACAAGGGGCGCATTGATTTTAGATACAAGGGATAATAGTGATTTCTATAAGGGCTTTATTCCTCAATCGGTTAATATTGGTTTAGCAGGTGATTTTGCCCCCTGGGCGGGAGCGATGTTGGTAGATGTGCAGCAACCAATTCTGTTAGTAACTTATCCAGGATTGGAAGAAGAGGCGGTAACCCGTTTAAGCCGTGTTGGTTTTGACAATGTAATCGGTCATTTAAAAGGCGGTTTTGGTACCTGGCTATCATCGGAAAAAGTGGTGGATGTGGTGGATAGAATTTCTGCAGAACAATTTTCCAAGGAACTGGAAATTGGAAAGGATAAAGTATTGGATCTAAGGAAGGAAACAGAGTATGCAGCAGAGCACGTGTCAGAGGCATTTAATAGGCCGTTGGCTAGCATCAATGATTGGATGAAAGATATTGATCCAGAAACCCATTTTTTTATTCATTGTGCTGGAGGCTATCGGAGTATGATTGCAGCTTCTATTTTGCAGGCAAGGGGATATAGAAATTTTACAGAAGTAGCAGGGGGATTTGAAGCCATCAGTAAAACCAACTTGCCAAGAACCAATTTTGTTTGCCAAACTAAAATTGTATCAACTTAATTGCAAGTACTATTATTCATTTCAGTATTAGTTTTAGAATCTTTTATCAATGCGTTTTTTGGCAATTTTATTTAATCTATTTTTCGAGTGTAACTTAAGTTACCGATAATTTGTAAACCATTTTTTAACTTGCATTTAAATTATAGTATATGAAAACAAATATGGGTAGTATCGACAGAATCATTAGACTTTTATTAGCTGCTGTAATGAGTGTTTTATACTTTACTAGTTCTGTAACAGGGGTATGGGGGATTGTATTATTTGCAGTATCGGGCATTTTTTTATTAACCGGCTTGGTTGGATTTTGCCCCCTTTACACATTGGTTGGTTTTAATACTTGCGCTTCAAAAAAGGAGTAGCGCTTGATTGGCAGTTTTTGGGTAAATACATCATTTATTCAAATGATTGTTTACGATAGTAAAAAATGCAACATTGAAAATTAAAATATTTCTATGAAATCAGGAATTTTAGCCAATTGGAATTTTATGCGATTTGTAAGACTGGCATTAGGAATTGCCATCATAGTTCAGTCTGTGATGGCTAAAGATTGGGGGATGGCAGTTATGGGTATTTTATTTACCAGTATGCCGGTATTTAATATTGGCTGTTGCGCCACAGGCGGATGCTCAGTACCATCTAGTAATAACAAGGAAAACACAAAAGATATTTCTTATGAAGAAGTGGTTTAATAAAAATAAATTATATCTAGCCGGAGCAGTACTGGGTGGAATTGCAGGTTATTTTTACTGGCAACAAATAGGCTGTTCATCCGGAACTTGTATGATAACCTCTAGACCACTCAATAGTACTTTATATGGCGCATTAATGGGCGCATTGTTATTGGGCATTTTTAAAAAGGATGACCAACCGATAAACAAACCAGATAAAAAAAATGAATTAATATGACATTCAACGAAATCATACAATCAAATAAGCCGGTGCTAGTTGATTTTTCTGCAGAATGGTGCGGCCCCTGTAAAATGATGGCACCCATTCTTAAAGAACTTAAAAAGGAAATAGGTGATACCGCTACGATTATAAAAGTGGATGTAGACAAAAATCCCCAGGCTGCCAGCGCTTATCAAGTACAAGGGGTGCCTACCCTTATTTTGTTTAAAAATGGACAGCCACTATGGAGACAAAGTGGGGTGGTACAAAAGGCAGGTTTACTAGGTGTTATTAAAAAGTTTACGGTTTAAAAAAATAAGTATGAGTATTTTTAGTCAGTTATTTGCTAACACAGAAAATAGCCATTTACAAACATTGGTTTCAGAGGGAGCTTTTTTGGTTGATGTAAGAATAAGCGAAATTTATTTTAGAGCAAAATGGAATTACCAACGTAACCGATGGAGGTTCTTGGGATCAAGTAAATGAATTGGTAAAATAATTGAAACGTCTGGACACTTAATACAGGAGCCAACTTCGAAAAGAGGTTGGTTCCTGTATTAAGTGTCATTTTATAGCAAGCTTTTGTCTGCTGGATTGCTTACCTTCATAGGTAGATTACAGCATGCAATTTTCTAAATAAAATCAATTATACTGGGGGCAAGTTGTATTATTGTTTAGCCTTTAAAAAAAGTGCTTGCTGGAAATTTTTTTTAAGGAAATTCGGCAGTAATTGATTCCTCCTATTTTTAACTTTCATTTTATACCTACATGAATAGTTTAGTAAGTTTCGATGCAACCTTTGAGCCTGAATTGGTAAAAGAAATGGCCCAGTTTGGAGAAATGAAATTTTATAAGGAGGGTGATATTATAATGGATTATGGTAAATACATCCGTATGATGCCCATTGTTGTAAAGGGTACAATCAAGGTGTTTAGAATGGATGATACCGGAAAGGAGATTTTGTTGTATTATCTTTCCAGTAACGAGAGTTGTTCAATGGCGTATAGCTGCTGTGTAGAAGCTAAAAAAAGTGAGGTAAAAGCAATTGCAGAAGATGATGTAGAATTAATCGCAATCCCACATATTAAACTCGATGAGTGGCTTTGCAAATATCCAAGTTGGAAGAACTACATCATGCGGAGTTTTAATGAGCGCTTTTTGGAATTACTAAAATCTATTGAGAGCATTGCATTTCATAAACTAGATGAACGATTGATAGCCTACATGAAAGAAAAAAAACGCCTATCGGGTTCCAATGTGATCAAAGCATCGCATTACGTAATTGCAGATGAACTGGCTACCTCTAGGGTAGTGGTTTCAAGGCTGCTTAAGCATTTGGAAAATGACGGAAAGATCTTGTTGTATCGAAATGAAATTAAATTGCTGAAAGATTTTGCATAAAAAAAGCCCGAATTATTTCGGGCTTTTTTTTAAACTATAATTTAATCTCTTCATCACTGTCGTCAAAAAAATGAAATTCTGTGAGATGATAATTGGAGTTGGCAATTACTTTGATTTTCTGTTTGTATTTCCAACACCATTTTCTTCGTTTGGAAATAAATCCACTGGTGAGAAAAGTAAATAAGATTGGATTTACCTGAATCGTTAGTCCTTTATGCTTTTGCATGATCAGGTAACTTAGATTTTTTTCAATCTCATCTTCTAATATTAGGGTAGAAGAAATTTTTCCGGTTCCACTGCAGCTAGGGCAAATCTCCGAAGTATTGATATTCATTTCCGGCTTCATCCGTTGCCGGGTGATTTGCATTAAGCCGAATTTGCTGATGGGAAGTACTGCGTGTTTGGCCCTGTCAGTGCGCATAAATTGCTCCATCGCATCTGCCAAGCGCTTTTTATTTTCCATCAATTTCATATCAATGAAATCAACTACAATAATTCCGCCTAAATCTCTCAACCGCAATTGTCTTGCTATTTCTTCAGCAGCTTCTAAATTGGTTTCCAAGGCATTTTCTTCCTGATTATTGCTTACGCTTTTATAGCCACTGTTTACATCTATTACATGCAGCGCTTCGGTATGTTCAATAATTAGGTATGCTCCACTAGGAAGATTCACTGTTTTGCCAAATGCCGCCTTTACCTGCTTGGTTATACCAAAACTATCAAATATGGGGGAGCTATTATTATAAAGGGTAACAATGTCTACCTTATCAGGGGAGATGCGTTGTATATAGCTTTTTGTTTCTGCGAAAATATTTTTGTCATTTACTACAATTCGGTTAAAATCCTCATTGAGTAGATCACGTAACATACTATTTGCCTTACCCTGCTCACTTAAAATTTTGGTTGGGGGTACAGCTCCTTTAAGGTTTGCCTGTATAGTTTTCCAGGTTTGTATGAGACTTAACAGGTCTTCGTGGAGTTCAGCTGTATTTTTCCCTTCAGCAGCAGTACGCACAATTACGCCAAAGTTTTTGCTTCTTACCGCTTCAACTATTTTGTGCAGTCTTTTTCTTTCTTCGCTGGAGTGAATTTTTCTTGATACCGCTATGATATTGTTAAATGGAGTAATCACCACATATCTACCTGGCAGAGACAATTCGCAACTTAGGCGGGGTCCTTTTGCTGCGATCGGTTCTTTTAATATTTGAACCAAAACATTTGGTCTTCCACCTAACACTTCAGCTATTTTTCCTGTTTTTACAATTTCAGGCTCCACTGGAAATTTACCAAAGTCAAGGCCTTTTTCAGAATGATCATTGATGGCAATATTGGTAAATTTCAATATTGACTTCACATAGGGGCTAAGGTCAGTGTAATGTAAAAATGCATCTTTTTCAAAGCCGATATCAACAAAGGCCGCATTCAAACCTGGGATCAACTTTTTGACCTTTCCAAGGTAAAGGTCCCCCACTGCAAAGTTGGCATCAGCTTTTTCGTTGTGCAACTCTACCAGCATTTTATCTTCCAAAAGGGCTATTTCAACGCCTTGTGGGGTAGTATTTATAATCAATTCCTTTGTCACTCATTTCACTTTTAATAGAGACCAGTACAGCACGGAAGGGTAACGTACAACGAGGCCTAAAGTATTATATTTGATAACCTTTACTGCCTGTTGACTAAAAAGAGGTGCCGGCCTGAGGGAGCCGGCACTTATTATAAAAAGAGAATTATTTCTTCTTATGACGGTTCTTTCTTAAACGTTTTTTACGTTTGTGAGTAGCAATTTTATGACGTTTTCTTTTTTTACCACAAGGCATACCTAGTCTTTTTGTTGTTAATAAAAATTTTAAAAATATTGACTGAACTCAATTGGTTGGATTTAATTCCAATATATTTATTTCAGCTGTTTAATTCTTTCGTTTACTTCTTTTGTATAAACGGGGTTGTTAATCAACCGTTTACTAATTTCATACCATTTCAAAGCATTCGGCTTATCTCCTTTTCCTGCATAAGCATCTGCCAACCAAGATATCGCCTCCAAATTACCAGGTTGATTTTTCAAAACATTCAATAAGCGGTCAATTGCTTTATCATATTGTGTTGAAATCACACCCCCTATTCCTAGCACTAGTTGAGCCTGCATATTCAGGGAATCCTTTCGGATAACCTTCAGCAGCTGTTGGATACCCTTCATGGTTTCCTGCGGATCGCCCGCCATACCCTTCCCAAAAACGTAACAACTTCCCAATCCTACTTGTAGACTTGCATTGTCTGGATTAAGTACAATCGCACGTTCATATAGCTCAATTGCCTGTTCCGCTTTCCATCCTCTTTTAGCTGGATCCGACTCATTTCTGAGGTCAGCTAACATCAATTGGGCAGCAAAGGTGAGGTTTTTTTCAGAATTTACCAACTTAGCTGATTGAGAACTGTAAAAATTGTATAATTCATGTTGATGTACGGAGTCTTCCCAGAACGTGGCCAGCTGGTTATATACCTTAATTTGCTGAGCTACCACATTTCCACGGGAGATGCTATTTTCCAGCAAGTTCACATAGTTCTGTTGGGAAAC
The DNA here is from genome assembly GCA_044357815.1 of Ferruginibacter sp. GTDB lineage: Bacteria > Bacteroidota > Bacteroidia > Chitinophagales > Chitinophagaceae > Ferruginibacter. Next base: position 12,045 of record JBIKOV010000056.1, read on the forward strand.
AGTTAGGTTGACCTTAGCAGCTTGTATGTATTTGTCAATATTGAAGACTGCGGCGGCAGAGGGTCTTGAGGCGCCGCCCATGGCGGATGAGTCTTTTTTGGCAACAGTATTGCCAAAAAATAACAGCGAGGCTAAAATAAGAATGCCCCCCACTAAAAGGATTAATTGTTGTTTTTTCACAAAAATTATTTGAGGGGCAAAGGTAAGCTTTTAAGCCTAGACGTTTTCAGCTAATTTATTGTTTTTCACTTCCAGCACAAACTCTTTGGCTGGCTTAAATGCAGGGGTATAGTGTGCAGGAATTTCTACGGCGATATTTTTTTTGATATTTCTGCCAATTTTTGCAGCCCTTTTTTTGGTAATAAAGCTGCCAAATCCACGGATATAAATATTTTCACCTGCTATCAGCGATTGTTTAATCTCTTTAAACATTGTTTCAAGTGTAAAAATAACATCTACTTTAGGGATGCCAGTTTTTTCTGAAATGGCTGAAATTAAGTCTGCTTTTCTCATTATATACAGTTTTTATTATTTAGCTGCTTCCATAAGCAATTTAGTCAATATATCTGATAAAAACAACATTATTAATTGATTATCAATTAGTCGTAAGCTTTTTGAAGGGGAAATTTCTATTAATTCTTTGTTTAAAGTCGTAATCGGTCATTTTATGAAAAAAAACAAAATTTCACTCAATCTGAATTTAACGGACATTTGAGCTATAATGACACCAACAGCTAGCCAAAAATATTTTGTAAAAAACCTTTTCAGGTGGAATAAGGATGAAAATACGCGCGAAATGCCTTGGAAGGGGGAAAAAGACCCTTACAAAATTTGGCTGAGCGAAATTATATTGCAGCAAACTAGGGTTGCGCAAGGACTGGATTATTACCACCGGTTTATAGCCGCCTTTCCCACTATACATCATTTGGCCAAGGCTCCTGAAGTCAAGGTGTTCAAACTTTGGGAAGGGTTGGGGTATTACACCCGATGCAAGAACCTAATTGCGACTGCGAAACATATTAGTGAAAAATTGAATGGAAAGTTTCCGGATCAGTATGACGAAATTTTATCCTTAAAGGGGATTGGGCCTTATACGGCGGCAGCAATTGGCTCCTTTGCTTTTAAGCTGCCCTTTGCGGTAGTGGATGGAAATGTTTTCAGGGTTTTAGCTAGGTATTTTGGCATCGCAACCCCTACAGATAGCTTGGCCGGCAAGCAATTGTTTGGGAAATTGGCCAATGATTTACTCAATAAAAAGCAGCCGGGAGAATACAATCAAGCATTGATGGATTTTGGCGCCGTGGTTTGTAAACCCCAATTGCCATTGTGTGGTAGTTGCGGATTGAGTGGGCATTGTAAAGCTTTTTTGAAGGGAACCGTTCAGCAATTACCCGTCAAGGAAAAAACAATTACCAAAAAAACAAGGTGGTTGTATTATCTAAGGATTGATTTTGAGGGCGAAACCTATGTAAGAAAAAGGGGGGCTAGTGATATATGGGAAAATCTATATGAATTTGTGTTGATCGAATCAGTAGGACCCATTGTCTTTACTGACCTTACTCCCTTTAAAGAACTGCTGGGAAAAAATAAGTTTACGGTAGCTCATATTTCTCCAGTCTACAAGCAATTATTGACCCATCAAACTATCCATGGGCAGTTTGTACGAATTTCAGTCAAAGAACCGCTAGTTTTAAAGGGGTATAAGAAAATTAATCAAAAGGCCTTGGATAAACTGCCGTTTCCGAAATTCATCAGTAACTATTTAACGGATAAAAATGTACCTTTAAACCTGTTTTAAGGTAAGTCAAACAAATTCTTAAAATAATAGTCAAAAAATGAGAGGCATTAACAAAGTGATGTTAATAGGCAATTTGGGAAAAGATCCAGATATGCAATTTTTGGAGGGCAATATTGCTGTTGCAAAATTCTCTCTAGCTACCACCGAGACTTTCAAAGACAAGAGTGGAAAGCTGATTGCACAGACTGAATGGCATACAGTCGTGTTGTGGAGGGGCTTGGCAGAGCTTGCCCAAAAATATTTACATAAGGGTAGCCAAGTTTATATCGAGGGCCGTTTAAAAACCAGGAGCTGGGAGGATAAAGAAGGGAATAAAAAATTTGCAACAGAAATTGTAGGAGATAATTTGATCATGCTTGATAAACGAAGTGACGGAACTGTAGTTGCCGGACCACCAGAAGGAATGGAGGATTTGGGGGATATTCCTACAGATGAGGATGGAGCTGAAAGGTTGCCATTTTAATAAAAAACTACGGGGGATTTATAAAAGTGCAGCATTGGATTATCAAAATATTATTAATTAAAACAAACAGTTTTGGATTACCATTCGGTTATGAATAGTACTGCTTTCTTGCAGTTCTCATTACTTGCAATAACCCCTGCCGCTTCAGCAGTACTTATTTTTTTGGCGGTAGTATTGTTTATCATTTCTTTTCTAGTAGCCGGCTCTGAAGTGGCATTTTTTTCCCTTACTTATAAGGATATCAATATGCTTAAGACTAAGCAGCAGCCTTCCTTTAGGCGTATTGTTACTTTACTGGAACAGCCTAAAACCTTATTGGGAGCATTGATAATTACTAATAGCTTGGTGAATATTGGCATTATTTTAATATCAAACGTGCTGATGGATGGATTGCTGGATATGTTTCACCTGGGATTTTGGATTAATTTTTTGATTAAGGTCTTTTCCGTCACTTTTTTAATTGTTCTTTTTGGGGAGGTGTTGCCAAAAGTTTGGGCCACCCATCATAAAATTTGGTTTGCCTCCACTGCCTCGCTAACTATTGAAATATTCAACAGTCTTTTTTATCGGTTGAGTAAAAGATTGGTGCTCTTTAGCGATGGGATTGAGGGGAAATTTTCTCCGTACAATTCTTCTATGTTGGATCATAGTCAGCTGGACTATGCTATTGATTTATTGCCAGAGAATGAAGCTACTCTAGAAGAAAAACAGATTTTAAAAGGGATTCGAAAATTTGGAGACACTACCGTTAAACAGATTATGCGCACAAGGCTAGATGTTAGTGGAATCGATTATAGTAGTTCATTTGAAGAGGTAATAAAAAAAGTGGAAGAACTCCATTACTCACGTTTGCCTGTTTACAATGGCAATCTAGATGAGATGAAGGGGATGTTGCATACCAAGGACTTGCTGCCGCATGTAAATGCTAGTAAGGTGGAAAACTATGATTGGCATAGTTTAATGCGCCCTTCATTTTTTGTTCATGAGCAAAAACAGATTGAAGATCTGCTGCAAGAATTTAGGAGTCGGCGAATACATTTTGCCGTTGTAGTAGACGAGTTTGGGGGCACTTCTGGAATTGTAACGCTGGAAGATATTATGGAGGAAATTATTGGGGATATCCAGGATGAATTTGATGAGGAAAAAAGTGAGTATAAAAAAATTGATGACTTTACTTATATTTTTGAAGGTAAAACCATGATTAGTGACGTTTGTAAGGCAATGTTTTTGCCGGGGGATATTTTCGAAAAAGTGAGGGGAGACAGTGATTCGTTGGCTGGATTGGTATTGGAAATAGCAGGTGAGTTTCCTCAGGTGGAGGAAGCGGTGGTGAGCGGGGATTTTACTTTTATCACACTGGCCATTAATAAAAATAGGATTGACAGCGTGAAGGTGGTCATTCGAAAAAATCCAAGAGACCTATTAGATATGAATTAAATAATGGGTTCAGTTTGAGGTCAATAAATTTAACGGCAGTTACTTGCCATTGGTAATTGAGGCAAAATTGGACTCGAATTCTTCCTTTACTTATAAAAGCCAGCAGCTTACTATGCTTAAAAAATATTTCGTTCTAAAAGGGATGCTTGAAAAAATGCTGATACCGCTAGCTGCCTGTCTTTGGTTGGCTTCCTGTAATTCGCCCTACGTGTCAAAAAAAAGAGGTTATTTTAATATTGAGTTGCCCAAACATGCGTATAAAAGTTTCGATCTTGAGCATTTCCCCTTTAGTTTTGAATACCCTGTATATGCACAAATAGTAAAGGATAGTACTTATTTCGACGCTACACCTGAGAATCCTTATTGGATCAATATTGATTTCCCACAGTTCCATAGTAAAATATTTTTAAGTTATAAAGAGATAGGCGGTAAGGCTATGTATAAAATAAAGCGAGCCGATGGGAGCTATCGGGATTCTGCTGCAACCAATATTTACGATAAATTGGTCAATGATGCTTATACAATGACTAATAAAAACAATGTAGTGTCTAATTCAATTAGCGATAGTTTATTTCATACCGATAATGGTGTTGGGGGAGTTTTTTTTAAAGTGGGTGGTAACGCAGCCACTGCTAAGCAATTTTTTTTAACTGACACTACCCGGCATTTCCTTCGAGGCGCATTGTATTTTGAGGTGGCCCCTAATGTAGATTCATTAAAACCAATTCAAGATTTTATCCAGTTGGATATCGACCATATGATCCAAACATTTAGATGGAAGAATCAGTAAAATCTTGCTGAGCAATGCTATATTGTTTTTGTATTGTTACAATGGGATAAAGCAGCGAATTACAGAATAGTCAATTTTTTAAATACCTTTTAGGGGTTTGTCAGTACTTTTGCAATTGAAATGATAATAATAGATAATAAACTGGTTAGCAACGAAATTATTGAGGAGCAATTTGTTTGTGATCTCAATAAATGTAAAGGCGGTTGTTGCGTAGACGGAGATGCGGGTGCCCCTCTAAGTAAAGAAGAGCTGGTGCATCTTAATGAAGTCTATGACGCTGTATTGCCTTACCTCGACGAGGAAAATAAAAAGGAACTGCAAAAGCA
>JBIKOV010000253.1:0-4695 GCA_044357815.1 Ferruginibacter sp.
ATACTTTCAGCCGATAAAAATTACATTTTTAAGTTTAGTCGGTTGGTAGTGATATTTAACATAAAAACTATAACAAGGAATAAACTATGTTATTCCCTTATGTTAATGTTAATAATTGTATTAACTATATTATAAATTGCTATCCCGAATAAGGACGGCAAATAATTAAGTTCTTTAAAACTATTTAATCGGTCTAATGATAACTGATTCAAGGCTGGATGAAATTTTATCACCTTCTTCCAAACTAACAGTGATGGTATGTTTCCCAGCTGTTTTAAACTCTATTATTCCCATGTTATAGGCAATATACTTTTCGGTAGCAGCTTGCTGATTCTGGACTTTTACACCTTCATCTGTAACCGTTTTCCACACCAATCTGCCTGAACCTTTATACCGAAGATCCAGATAATAATAACCCGGTTCACAAACGTCAACAATCCATTGCGCTTTGCTATTTTCTGACCATTTACTGATTTGATTAACGTGTTTCCATTCGCCAAACTTCTCCATCCAACTCAGTTTTTCTTTTCCCGCTCCTGTAACTTCAGCAAATTCAGCTAATAACTCAATTCGAATGTTGGGGTAAATCCCATGATTGGTGTTTACTTTGGCAGTCTCTGCATCAGTATCAAGTTTCAGCTCAATGACTGAAACCAGCTTATCGAGTGGTTGAAAGGGTACATCCAATGCAACCCAGCCATTTTTCTTTTCAAATGATATTTTTTTTGATGACCCGCCATTGAGTGTTCTGGCCGAAACAATCTTACTTTCCAGACCGGGTAAGTAAAGTTTGCCATCCTGCGGCCAATCGAAAACAGAAAGAAAAATTGAATTTCCTTTGGTGGTCACATCCCCCCAAGGCAACGCATGTTTCCAAGGAGAACTTCCAGCTCCATAAACAACTTGCGGATAAGTCTGTAACCATTTACCGGTTTCCAGTAAAAATTTTGATCCAATCTCCGGCACTTTGCCAAGCCCATCCGGCCCCACGTTAAACAAATAAGTTCCTCCACGACCAACAGTTGAAACAAGACGGTGCAATATCTCTTTCGGACTTTTAAAATTGTTATCGTACCAGGCAAACGACCACGAATCGTTGTTGGTGTCACAAGTTTCCCAAAGACCTTCAATATTACTTGGCGGAACTTCCATATCACCTTTACTGGCATAATCACCCATTCCATGACCAATGCGGCTGCAAAGCATGGCATTGGGCTGCAATTCACGCACCATGTTGGCAAGTTCCACCACCAATTCTTTTTTCATGTTTCCGGGAGTGTCGAACCATACAAAATCGATTGGCCCATAATTGGTGCAGATTTCTTTCACCTGAGGCTTACACTTTCTATAGAAATATTCTTCAAAAGTAGCTGGTGATCCATCAGCGTTGGCAGTTGGTCCACCGGAACCTCCAGGTGCAGTCCAGTCCTGATTGTGCGAATAATAAAAACCAAAACCAAGACCCAACTCGTGACAAGCCGCGGATAATTCTTTCATGGGGTCGCGTGCAAAAGGTGTTGCTGCAACTATATTAAAGGGGTCTGCTTTCGAATCGAACATGGCAAAACCTTCGTGGTGTTTGCTGGTAATGATGATGTATTTCATTCCCGCATCTTTGGCCAATTGTGCAATGACTTTAGCATTAAATTCAATGGGATTAAATCCCTTTGCCATTTTTTTGTACGCTTCCACCGGAATGCCTGCCATTCTAGGATTCATGATCCATTCGCCAATACCATAGTAGGTTTTCCCTTGCCACTTACCTCCCAAATGCGAAAAGAGCCCCCAATGAATGAACATGCCGAAATTACCTTCATCAAATAATTTTCCACGGCCTGCTTTCAGGGCATCTACAGATACGGTGGTTTCTCCCCACATCTTGTCTACGCTTTCGATCTTTTTCTTTGCTTCCTGTGTGAAGCTTGTCAGAACTGTTAAAAGTAAAACGAGTGTTGTAATAATGATTTTCATACGTATATAATTTGATTTTTAAAAGCCGTATGGAATAGGCATGAGGAAATATTCATTCCGGTTGGTGATATTCTTATTATGGCTATTTCATTTTGAAGGCAGTTAAATTTATTTCACATGTATTTTTTAGTCAACCTTTTTAATTTCCACCCAAAATGGTAATATGCTTTTGCCACCAATCAAATAATAGGGTATCAATTCACCCTCCATTTCAGGAAGGCTTACATTTTTCATTTCGATGATATCAGTATTCAAATCGTTTTTCATTTGATTGATGATTGTATTGGTTTCCAAATACATCTGTCCCTTTGCCCGTATCGGCTTTATAAATTTAAACCTGAAATTATAGTGTCCTTTGATGATACGGACATTCCATTTCCCGGAAATTTCTTCCTGATCCCATAATCCACGAGTGCCATCAGCATCATTGCGATTCAAAATCAGCGGATTCTCTTTTTCCGATCCTATTATGATTAGTGGTTGTTTTGTCAGGTTTTCTGATAAAATTAATTCCTGGTAAATCTTGTCCAATTCAATTTTCAGGATTGTAGCTTTATCTCTTTTACTGGTAACAATATTGTGTTGTTCGGAAGGATCTTCTTTTAAATTATACAATTCAAAATCTTCAATTGAGGCATTGTAATTTGTTTGTCCGACCAATTTGTACCCAGACTTCTGAATGGCCATACTGTTGTAAAGCTCAGGATACCTTCTCGTCCAGTAACTAAACAATGCCCTATCCGACCAATCGACCTTATCGCCTTTTATAAGGGACACAAGGCTTTTACCATCAATTTTCCGGTCATTGGGTAGATCAACATGGCACAATTCCGAAAGCGTAGGCAGCACATCAATGTGGGCAGACATGGTTCCAATTTCTTTACTTTGCTTAGTCAAGGCTGGATGTTTTAAAAAGAATGGAACTCTAGTCCCTCCATCATACACTGAGCCTTTCTTATCTCTCAAGCCCGCCGTATAACGTAATTGCTGAGGTCCGTTGTCGGTCATAAATATCACGATGGTATTTTCTTCAATTCCCAACTCTTTTAACTTTTGAAGAACCTTGCCAATATTGTCATCAATATTGGATACCATACCATACACCCTTCGAGCATCTTCTTTGTCTCGTTCACTCATTTTTAAATGCATGGGGTTGTTTCTTTCGAATTCAACAGATGGATCAATCCCGGCATACATCTGATAATAACGATCCGGCACTTGCAATGGACCATGAGGGGCATTAAAGGCGAGATAACAGAAGAAAGGATTGCTTTTATTTTTCTCAATAAATTGGATTGCATTCGAGGCGAAAATGTCTGAACAATAGCCTTTAAAGCCTTCTTCTTGCCCGTTGTGCCAGAGAACCGGATCAAAATAACTGCTATCTTTTTTAAAATAGGTGGTTACATCACCAACCTGTCCCATACCACCTGAAAGATGCATCAATGTTTCATCAAACCCTTGATCCATTGGCCGGCTGGGATAATTATCGCCCAAATGCCATTTCCCAAACAAGCCTGTTTTATAATCAGCCTGTTTTAACATTTCAGCAATGGTAATTTCGTTTGTTGCCATTGTACATCCTCCGTTATAGGTATCTCTTATTCCGGTACGCAAAGAATAGCGTCCTGTCATTAAACTTGAACGGGTAGGCGCACATACCGGTGAAACATAAAAGTTGGTGAACCTTACACTTTTTTTGGCGAAATTGTCAATAATCGGAGTTTTTATCTGATCGTTGCCGGTATAGCCAAGATCTCCACATCCCTGATCATCGGTTATAATTAAAACTACGTTTGGGTGCACATTTTTCTGTGCGAATACTTCGACTGAAGCTCCAAATGCCAGCAGAATGAATAGGTATTTATAACTATTAATAATCACGGTTATGTAATTTACTTTTAGTAACAGTCAGTTCAATTGCAGTATCATTTACATCCCAATCCATTCCATCAGGAAGCGAAATGGTTATCACACCACTTACCTCCTTGCTAAAGGAAAGAACGGTATTAGATTTTACTAACTTAGCACCTATAAATACCTTTCCATCTGCCGGAGCAGAAAGCATTAACATTTTACTACTGGTCTCCGTTTTAGTAGGGTTTAATATGTGTATAAATTCATGCCTTCCATCGCTCGACTGCATTGCAACAAAGTTAACGGAACCCAAATCTCCTTTTTTTACCAATGGTTTATCCGGATCTACATCAACCTTTGATGGCCATGAGGTGCTGGGTTTAGTTCCAAAAATCGACCTGCTGATTGGCTTAATTAATTGCCCTAATTTTTTTAGCTTCTTTTCTACACCCGGTGCCCAGATACTTCCTGTATTTAAACCTCTTATCGGATTGGCACACCAACAGGCTCCAAGCCCTTCAGAATTGCTAGCAGACTGATAAATGGTATACCTAAACAAATCACTTGCATTTAATAAAACGGGGGGATTTTCCTTAGAGACAATATTTTCTTCAATATAGCCGAGGGTTGAATAGCCAAAACTTGGCCAGGTGTTACCATCATTGCGGTTAGCAGCCAGGCCATATTGCCAGTAACCTTCTATCCATTTTGAATGAATCTGAAATTCCTTCATCCCAGTTTGGCACAAGTATTTTCCTTTACCCATACCGGAATGCCAGTAGTTCTGAATCAAAACCAACGAAGGATCTACTGCTTCAACTGTTGCTCTTAGTTTTTTATAATCAACAAAGTGGTCATTTGAGATAG
>JBIKOV010000057.1:0-16711 GCA_044357815.1 Ferruginibacter sp.
TTACTGGAGTTGTTGCCGGTACATATAAAGTAACTTCAAAAAATGCAAATAATGTTATTAGTCCTGCAGTCACAGTAACTGTAACGGCACAACCTGCCACACCTGCAGCACCAACGGCAAGTGTTACAGCTCAACCAACTTGTACTGTTGCAACAGGAACCATTACGGTCAGCTCTGCAACTGCTGGGTTAACCTTTAGTATCGACAATTTAACTTATACCAATACTACCGGCATATTCTCAGGAGTTGCAGCCGGAAGCTATACGATAACTTCTAGAAATACAAGTACCTGCACCAGTTCTGCAACCAGTGTTACTGTAACTGCACAACCGGTAACACCAGCGGTACCAACTATTTCAGCTGGATCAAGTACTACATTTTGTGATGGAAATTCAGTTGTATTAACTAGTAGTGCCGCTAGTGCAAACCAGTGGTATAAAAATAATGTACAAATTTCAGGGGCTGTTAGTAATACTTATACAGCCAATGCAAGTGGGTCCTACACTGATACAATAGTAAGTCCGACTGGTGGTTGTAAAACCGGTTCCCTGCCAACAGTCATAACAGTTAAATCAGCCCTTCCCAAACCTGTAATCACCTGGAATGGATCTAATTTGTCAACCAATTCATCGGCGACAAGTTTCCAATGGTCGCTAAATAATGTTTCTTTATTTGGCGCAACAGTGGCCACTTATAAACCTATTGCTATTGGAGCTTATAAAATTCAGATTACCAATTCAGAAGGTTGCAATACTGTCAGTGATAGCTTTAATCTTGTCGTTACTGCCTTCAACAATCCTGCAACTACTAGTGTCAGTAATTTGGCCACTATATTCCCTAATCCGGCATCCCCTGTATTGCTAGTTAAATTCAAGGAGACACCAGCTTCCACTCTAGAAATTCGCTTGGTTAACAATGACGGACGAACCATTCAATTGGTAAAAACCAAAGATAAATTAACCACTATTCCAATTAATAACGTGCCTTCTGGTAATTATTTTATCAGGATCACTGGAAATAATTATAATCAAACACAAGGTGTAATCATTAGTAAATAATCAATGCGTATGAAAAAAATAATCGCTTTTCTTCCAATCCTGATCGGATCCTTTATTTCCTGTTCCAAGTCGTCCGATGCTGGAGGATCTTCAACTACTACACCTACAGCGGAAACGCCTGTAGCCTTTACCATTAATGCTACCAATAATAGTGTTTCTCTAACCAATGGATTTGCAGTAACTGCTACCCTAAGTTCAACAATGCCATCATCAAGGGGCATCACTATCGAAACAACTTTAGTGAATCAAAACACCAGTGCTACTATTGCCCAAAATGCGGCGGTAACTAGTACAGCTGCAGCTAATAACCTACAATTCATTAATCTTCCACAGCAACATTGGTGTACAGCTACTATTAAAGTGTCATCGGTGGCTACCCCTTCTAATAATGCTTCAAAGACTTTTACGGTGGTGTATAAATGATCGCCTCCATTTAAAGTACTAGTTTGACTGGATAGCGAAAATAATGGGTGCTCTATGTTATCTTTCGCTACTTTTTTACTCTTGGATATCCAAAACTTTTTTTTGTAATCGGCAGTTCTTGGTAATTAATTTTTAAATGGAACAGTTTCGGTTGAATGAATCAAATATTTCCACTTTTTTACATAGTCCAAACCGGGTAAAAAATCATACTTACGCTGGTAGGAATTATTCAATTGTACCTTATTGTAAAACTACTTTTTATAATATTTTAATTTAAACAACATTTGTGGTCACTTTTAGCTTTCATTACACTTCAAATTAAAAATGAATTTTATCTTGTTTGAGAATTATCAATGATATGTAAGTTCAAGTAATAAGTGCAATTTTTTTTGTAGCACTTGATTTGGTGTTTGATAATTAAATTTATGTGGTAATCATTTATATATAGAAATACGATAGCGCTATTTTATAAAATAAGCATTAGCTGCCAGTTATTTTATTCTTTTAATTCTACAATCATTTCAATTTCCACAGCCATATTATTTGGTAAAGACCCCATTCCTACTGCAGAACGAGCATGTTTTCCATTTTCGCCAAATACCTCTACCATTAAATCGGAACAACCATTGATTACCTTAGGCTGCTGATCGAATGAAGGAATGGAATTGACCATACCCAATAATTTTACAATACGTTTTACTTTATTCAAATCACCTACCTCTGCTCTGAGTGTGGAGAGTAAAGAAATACCTGTTAACCTAGCAGCATCTCTTGCCTGTTCCAAGGTTATATCGGATCCTACTTTTCCGGTAACCTGTCCTCCTTCGGGCTTATCGGGACCATGTCCAGAAAGATATACCAGATTTCCAACCCGAACAGCTTTTACATAATTGGCAATTGGGGGTGTTGGTATTATTAAATGAATACCCAACTCTTTAATACGTGCTTCAGCATCAACTTTAATTTGTGCATTACTAAAAAAGGGAAATAAAAAAATCGTTGCAAATATTAATATTATTAGTTTTTTCATATTGATGCTGATTTAAAAATTAAATGATTATTTAGTATTTGAATTATTTCTTTCCAGTATAACTTCTTTAGGTAATATTGGCCTTGCATTGTTGTGAAAATTTTGCCGAATATAAGTTAAAACCTTCGCAATGTCTTTATCCGATAAAAGCTATGGCTAGGCATTTTATTATTAAATAGGGCGCTTACTATTTAAATTCGTTTTACTGATTGCTCTGATACACTATTCTTCCATTAATCATAGTCATTGAGATATTAATATTGTTGTCAAAAATTATAATATCCGCATCTTTACCAGCAGTCAATGTTCCTTTTTTATCTAACACTCCCAAAATACGGGCTGGTGTAGCCGATATCATTTTAATAGCATCCTCCAACGATACATCAGCTAAATTTATCATTGATCTTACCAATCGATCGGCAGTTGCGATACTGCCAGCAAAAGAAGTTCGGTCAGGGAGCTTCGCTACTCCATCTTCAATAATTACTTTAAGACCATTATCAATACTTCCTAAAATACTTTCACTAACAGCTGTTCCTGCCGGTCGAATTGCATCTGTTATCAATGCAGTACGATCTGCACCTTTAATTTTATAAACCAATTTCAGTAAAGGAGCTGGAAGGTGAACACCATCCGCAATAATTTCAACATCCATTTCATCAATGATATAAGCACTTTCCACTACACCAGCAAACCGGAAAGAATTTCGCCTTGTAACGCCCGACATTGCTGAATATAGATGTGTAGCTAGTGTATAGCCATTTTCAAATGCTTTTACCACTTCATCATAAACAGCATCTGTATGCGCTAAAGCTGGTAGCACTCCTTTTGATTTAACATATCTTCCAAATTCAATTGCCCCTTTTAATTCGGGTGCGGCGCTCCATCGTTTAATACAAGAAAATTGTGACAATATTTCTTGATACTCCTCGGGCAAGGGGTCCCTTATATACCTTGGGTCTTGAGCTCCCTTCTGATTCATAGAGATATAGGGCCCTTCTAAGTGCATTCCAAGGAATTGAGCACCATTTACATTATTCTGATTAGCCCCCTCATATACTCCCAAAATTTGAAGCATCGATTCTTTAGTACTAGTAAGTGTAGTGGGTAACATGGATGTAGTCCCAAATTTTGCATGCGTTGCTGCAATTTTTAAAAAGGCATTTTCAGTTCCATCCATAAAATCATACCCTCCCCCGCCATGCACATGAATATCGATAAAACCTGGTGAAACATATTTACCCTTTGCATCTATTTCTATACAATCTACTACCTCAATATTGCCATTACTAATAGCAGCAATTTTATTTGATTTAATGAGAATTGAACCTCCATCAATAATTTTTTCAGGTGTTATTATTTTTCCGTTGAATATTTTTATTGGTTGGTTTGCGTTCATACATATGTTTTTTGTTAAATAATTCCTGAGAAAAATGCCTAAAAAATTACATTAACACCTTTGTATTGCCGCCTTTTTCCAAAGTATTATCAACTGGTTGATTCGTTTTCCAAGAACCTGAAGTGAAATCGGGAATGTCAATTGAATTGGAACGATGTGCCATAGACCATTCGCTTAACGGTGCTATTGAACTCCAAAGCGCAGCATCGTATACATCCATATCGACGGGCAATCCATTTCTTAAACAATCAATCGTATGCCAGTCCATTAAAAAATCCATTCCTCCATGACCACCTACCTGCTTGGCCATTTCACCTACCTTCTTTACAATAGCAGGTGTATATTTTTCCTCCATTTTTTTAAATTCAATATCATTTAACCATTCTTCATGTCCCATAGCAATCTTGCCAGGACTTGGATATTTTATACAAGAACCTTTGGTGCCGCTAATTTTATGAATTCGTGAATAAACATTCGGGGATGTAACATCATGTTGCAACATAATGGTACGACCTTTATTAGTCCGTATAGTAGTGGTATTCATATTGCCACGGAATTTTTTTGCAGAAAATTTTTTATAAAAATCATCTTTTGAGGCAAGTTCACTTGCTTTTGCGGCCATTTGGAAATCATTTCCGGAAACAGATACTAAGTAATCCATTTTATCTCCACGATTGATGTTCATTGCCTGTGCAACAGGTCCTAATCCATGGGTAGGATATAAATTTCCATTTCTAAAATTTTCCTTCAGCCGCCACATATCATAATAACCTTTTTTGTTAAAATTCCCATCAATTAAGGTATGAATATAAGCTCCTTCGCCATGCACTATTTCGCCAAATAATCCTTGTCGGTTCATATTCAAAGTAAGGAGTTCGAAAAAATCGTAGCAACAATTTTCTAGCATGATGCAATGTTTGTGCGTACGCTCAGAGGTTGTTACCAGTTGCCAACATTCCTCAATTGTTTTGGCAGCAGGCACTTCTACACAAACATGCTTTCCCTGATTCATAGCGTACACAGCCATGGGGGTATGAAGCGCCCAGGGGGTAGCTATATATACCAGATCAATATCTTTGCGATCACATAACTTTTTCCATTCCTCTTCATTGCCTGTATAGACATCGGGATTATGTATTGAGCCTTCCAATGATTTCTTGACTGCATTTACTTTAACGGCTCTTATATCACACAAGGCCTTGATTTCCGTTCCCTCAATATGTGACATCCGTTTTACTGCACCAGGTCCACGGTTTCCCAAACCGATAAATCCTATACGAACTTTGTCCAATTTTGGTGCTGCAAACCCACTCATGTTAAAATGACTCAGATTTGAAACAGGAAAATGAGATTCCATTGCTTCACCTGCTTTAAGTGGAGCGGATCCTGCAAAACTAATACCTGTAAGACCAGCGTATTTTATAAAATTCCTACGGTTACTTTTCATAGCTATGAGATTATTAATTTAATTTATAAAGTATTTCATTATTTCAACCACTTGTCAAACCATCCAAAAGCCTCTGTCTGCATCTTTGAATCAAACTTATGCGGTCCGGGATAATAGGAACAGTTGAAATGATCAGCAGCACCTGCTTTTTCATACACTTCAGCTAAAATTTTTTCAGCTTCCTTCATCTCAGAAATGGTGTATAAACTATCCTGTTCGTCATTTAATACTAGGGTTGCAAGCGGAACACGCAATCCAAGTATTTCTGGAAAATCCAATTCATTGGGCAGTAAAGGCACGTAAACCATCCAGGTATGCGTAACCGCTTTATGTAATACTAAATCTTTCCAAGTTGTCATAAAGCCAACACATACAGCACATTTAATTCTAGGATCAAGACCACCAATGAATACTGTTCTCAAACCTCCACCTGATAAGCCGCCACAACCAATTCGGTTTACATCCACCTCTTCACGGGCACATAAAATATCCAATGCAATTTTATCTTCAGCAAAAAATACACCTGGCCAAGTGACACCAGCACTAAACAAAGATTTAGCCATCACGTGTTCATGTTCACCAGCCCATTTATTATAAGCTGCAATCGCTTCTCTATTATTTATATCAGGATCAGATAATTTATTTCGCATCTGCTCAGGCACATCCTGCAACATTACTCTTCTACTGGCAAAACTGAAAGCATCTGATACCAAAACAACATAACCTCTTTTCGCCATTTCGTTTGCCCAGGCTAATCCTTCATAATATTCTTTCTGATGTTCAGTCATCAATATATTTTGATTATCAGAAGTCTTTGTGATTTTTTCTGTTCCAAAAAATTTATTGCCCCCATGGTCATGAAAAGCTAATATGGCAGGAAGTTTTCCTTTTACATTCAACGGTTTTAATAGAATCGCCTCCGTAGATCTACCATAAGGCAATTGCCAGCTAAGTTCTTCAATATGCAAACCGTCATACTCATATTGTTTTACAATATTCACCTTAGGTGTTTCTCCAATTTCAGGTATTGCCATGCGATCTACTATACGCTGCTTTGCAGCCTTTCTCCATTTATCGATATTTACCCAATTATTATTTCTGAAGGAATAAGTAGGTAATCTATTTTTATTTAATGAGGCAGCCCAATTGCCATAAAGTCCAATAATACTTTGAGTCAATTCATTGCTATTGATATCCATGGCGGAAGAATTACTTGCGGGTTTTAAATTATTTAACAGCGTACTGGGATTATTCAATACGGATGAATATACTTTAGACATATTTCCAGCAGCAATACTAAGGGCAGTAAGGCCACTTATTTTTAAAAACTTCCGGCGTTTTTGTTTCGCTTTCATTTTTAGTGCATTCGAAAAACTAGATTTTAATAAATATTTTTTTCTTATACATCCAGTTTAATATTAGCCAAAGGATAAACAGTGTAATACCTCCGCTCACCAAAGTAGCATATGGATCACCCAATATTTTATCAAAATTTGGTCCAAAGTGTATGAAAAGCGACTTGCGAATTAATGAACTAAAACCTGCATCAGCCATTACATAAGCTGCTATAGAATTAGCTCCAATTACCATTAAAAAGTACGACCATTTCTTTTTACCTGCCATATCAACAATACTGTAAAAAAAAGCAAGGAATAAAAAGCAGATACCACCACTAAATATTGTCCATGCGGGAGTCCAAATACGTTTTACAATTGGGTTGATGCCGGTAACTTGCAATATAATACCAAGTGCTAATAGTACGAGGCCTATTTTAATAAAGAAATTCAATTTTTCTTTTGCCGATTTAGATGAATGCAATGTGTTGCCAGCTATCAGACCCAATATCATTGTACCTAAAGTTGGAATAAAGCTAAGTGTTGAATATCCTCCCCCATTATTAGTAAAAGGTGTTTTTCTTGGAAATAGATTTAAAAACCATTTGTCAAAAGCCCAAGCAATATTGGTGTTTTTATTCCAATGTGCAGCAAAGCCTGTTAGGTTATGCTCCCAATCAGCAGTAACTCTGGCTGATGCATAATCGAAGCCTGGGCCAGGTAATGGGTACATTGCAAAGGCAAGCCAGTAACCTACCAATATAACGATCAGCGAAATGACCTGCACCCGTTGAGAATAAAATCCAAGTAATACCAAAAATGTATACCCCAAACCTATTTGAGACAATGTATCTTCAAAAGTAAAATTGCTTTGTGTTGAATACATCGATCTTAAAAATACCCCGAGAAAAATGAGAATGAAAGATCGCTTAATGGTATGGCTCATCAAGCTTCCAACTGTTGCTCCCTTATTTTTTCTACTTGCAATAGAATAAGGTAATATCACTCCAACTAAAAACGTAAAGGAGGGCTGAATCATATCGTGCAATACCAGCCAGGTCCATTCAACATGACTTTGTTGCATATGCATAAAATCCCAGAAAGCATTTCCAGGCAACGCTTTCGACACCGAGGAAAAAGAAAGTACTTCACCCATCATTAATAACATAACAAAACCACGGTAAACATCAACAGATGCCACCCTGTTTACTGGTAAAGATGCTGATGGAGTGGTATTGTTAGAAATTGGTTGTTTAGCGGAAGTTACATTTTCCATTTTTTTGATTGTTTTTATATCAATGTTATAAAGAAGTCAAAATTTGCAAATGGTCAACGCTACATTTGAGGTGACAATTCAATAGCAATCAAACAATTTACATAAATTAAAAGTAATCTATTTCAATCAATTGAGATGTCACTTTAGGAAGGTTTGTAATATATAAGTAAAAATTAAATACTAAATGAACAAAGCTACAAGATCAAACTTTGATAGTGAAATTTTGCAAAATGATGGAACTAATACTAATGCTGTTTTTATTGATGAGTGTTTTAACCCAAAGCTACTAGTCTAGTCAACATGAATTATATATAGCTTTCTTATCGCTAATCCCTTTATATTATTTAACTAAAATAAACACCTCTTGTTTTTTAATTCGGTTACCTTTCATATCAATTCCAGAAACATCCATAATATAAGCATCAGCAACAACAGAAACACCATTACGAGTCCCATCCCATTTATCATTCATATTATTGGTTATAAATATTTGGCGATTGTTCTTATCTGCAATTCTAAAATATTCTAAATATTTTATACCTACGTATACTGGCTGATAGAAATCGTTAATACCATCCCCATTAGGAGAGAACGCGGTAGGTACATAAATTTGACTTAGCGGTAGCGACCAAACTTCTTGTTTATCTTTATAAATACAACCTGAAGAGTCTTTAATGGTAATTGTATAAACTACTTTTCCTGAGTCAATACTTGTTGTAGGGTTTTTTATTTTAGAATCATTCAGCCCGGTAAAAGGGTACCAATTATAACTGACTCCTGAATTATTGGCATTTAATTGCCTAGGTTCAAATTTGACAACATTAACAATTGGATAAACTAAATTATCTCTAGGGTGTACTATCTTATAATTAACCGTGGTATCTGTATACAGCAGCGGGCAAGTTGCACTATATGCCCTTAGTTTAATTTTATAAGCACCATATTGATTATAGATATGCACTGGGTTTTTTAAAGTGCTAGTTGCAGTGGAGTCGCCAAAATTCCAAATCACTTGCCCTATACTATCTGGCAGATATTTTGTGAGCGAATTACTAAACATATTTACCGGAAACCCTTGACAACTATCCTGAATAACAAATTGTGCCAGGGGTTTTCCGAATACCATAAAAGACTTAGAAATAGTATCTGCTATGCAGCTACTATCAGTTGTAACAGTTAGGAATATTTTTTTCTGTCCAGGGGTCTTGAACAAATATTTAGGAGATGCATATTCAGTTGTTATGATGGTAGTATCCCCAAAATTCCAGGTGAATTTAGTAAATAACGAACTGGCAAAACCTAAAGTAGAATTGTTAATTGGTATTGATAAGGAAGATAAACAGGTATCGTTGATTGCAAATGATGCAGAAGGTTTTCCGTAGTTAGTTACATATTGATATATAGTATCTGAAGAACATCCTTTGGTATCTGTAATAGCATGTAAAATTTTATATTTGCCCGGTTGGGTGAAAATTTGATCTACAATATTAGCATCTTTTAAAGTCAAGGAATTTTTTGCACTATACCAATAATTATGTGCAATATTAAATAAGCCCTTACTAGTATCTACTAAATGAATTGAAAGATTTTCTTTACAAGCATTTATCGTGTCAACCTTAAAGCCAATTTTCGGATAGTTCATAACCAAATTAGCAATGGGGATTTGTATAGATCCACAATTATTACCAAATTTTAAATTATAAGCCCCAACATCGGTGGATTTAAATGAGGCAATAGGTAATTTGCCATTATTCAAATTTAGCAACTGACCATCTTTGTACCAGCTATAAATTGAAGTGTCATCATTATTAAATAAGCTTGCCTTATTGAAAGTTAAAGAAATAGTAGATCTATGACAGATTGTATCCGATATAGCCACCTGGGATGAAACTGGAGCTACCCTGTCAATTAATTTAATTGTAGAGGTAGTAATTTGACCGCAATTATTTTGAACAGTAGCATAATATTTCCCATTATTGCCAACTGTAAAACTACGAAATAGTAATGAGTCATTGGTTTGGCCAATGATTGGCATTTCATTTTTATACCATTGGAAAGTATTAGGTAATATTGAATAAATGGATGGTTTTACTGTCATTGCAGTTAAGTCGCAGATTTTTACTGAATCAGCAAATGCGATTGTTTCCAATGGTGCATGCGCCATTTTCAGCTGCATCTTATTAGACATCATATTGCCACACTGGTTTTGAATAAGCACTTTATAAAATCCTGTTTGGGCTGTTTGTAAATTAGTTATTTTGTAAACTGAATCTGTTCCATTGGGTATAATTTGATCCGAAAAATACCATTGATATCCAAATTGTTGATTTGGATTATGCCTTACTTGCAAACCGATGTCAACTCCTCCCCCTTCACAAATAATTGAATTTGACGGCTGCTGTGAAATATATGGCGAACCATTGACATAGATAATTTTTGAAGCATTACCTACACAACCTTTTGAAGAAACAGCTGATAGCTCAACATTAAAAGTATTGGAAGTATTGTATGAATGCTGCACAGAGGTTAGGCTACTAGAGGCACCATCTCCAAAATTCCAATTAATAAGAGGGACAGAATTATCAGACAATTGAATAATACTGTTTAAACTGAAACTATTGCCATTAAAACATTGACTAGTTGGAGTAGTCGCTTGTATCTGCAAAAATGGTTTTGGATTAATTTGCAATGAGGTAATAATACTTTGAATGACACCACATTGATTAGAAATATTAACTTGAAATTGTGCTTGATCAGATGAAGTAGCATTATTAATAGTATAAACACTAGCATTGGCTCCGGGTATTTGAACTCCATTTTTTAGCCATTGATAAGCATTGAATAGCTGATCAGGGTTTGAAATAAACACTGCATTCCCAAAGTTACTTCCCTCACAAATAGCAGCAGAAACAGGCTGGGTAGTTATAGATGGCACTCCGTTTACGGTTAAGTCAAACAGCTTTATTTGACTTGTTCCACAGGTGTTTTTTGCAGAAATGGAATAAGCTCCTGCATCTGTTCTTGAAATATTTTGATTTTGCAAATTAATCGTATTTGCACTGGTATAATTTAGATTGATATTATTTAATTTCCAATTGTAAGTGGTATTATTATCTAAATTGTCAAGCTGCCCTGTAAGGTCTACATTTAATAGGTTGCCAACACAAACTGTTTTATTGCTTATTTGAGAATTTAAACTTATTAATTCTTTGACAGTTATTTGTACCGTATTGGAAGTAACTGAATTATTACATCCATTGGTAACAATGGTTTTATAACTTCCTGCATCGCTGGAAGATATTGCATTAAAAACTAATTGTGAAGTAAGTAAGGAAGGTTGAAGCACCCCATTTTTATACCATACATAATTTAATACATTATCTGAAGAGCTGGCAATAACTGGATCAATCAATTGAACATTGGAGCATACCGTCATATTAACTGGCTGCTGAGCTATGATAGGATTGCCCACCACCACAAGTGCCGCACTACTACTTAAGTTGCTACCACAGCTATTGATAACCCTTAGTGCATATTGTCCTGAATCTTGCAGTATTAAATTATTAAATGAAATAGAACTGTTCTGTATCATTGCTGTTCCACTATAATTAATCCCATTCTTTACCCACTGATATAAATCATTGCTTGTAGGGTTTTGAATCACTGCAGACAAAACCGAATTACCCCCTACACATCCAATTGTTTTTATAGGCGCTTGAGTAAACTGGGGTACATTTTGTATTGAAAACCTTACTGAGTCTTTTGCCAGGCCACAGGCATTACTAACTTGTAAAAGATAGCGGCCGGAATCTGAAACACTTAGATTGTTTAAATTTAATTGTAGACTATTTTGATTATTTAAAACTTGACTATTATGTGACCAAGTAATATTGGGTGTTGTTTTTCTTTTTGAATCAAAAGTTGAAGAAAGCTGAATAGTTGAATTAACACAGATGCTACCCAAAATGCTAGGAGTAGATACAATCGGTGTTATCGTAGGTGCAGTTTCATCTCCTAAGTACACTACGTTACTATTGGTAGTTCCTACGGTATTGGTAACGGCTACATAATAATAGCCCACATTGGTTTGTGAAAAAGAACTCAAGGATAAAACATTGGTTACAGATTGAGTAATTGGTAAAGGCCCCCCGGTAAGTGATTGTTGATAATACCATTGATAAGTAGCAATAGATCCGTCATTTACTGTTGCTGTTACACTCAAGCTAGCATTGCTACCAATACATACACTTTGACTGATTGGTTGGGTAGTAATGGAAGGTGCATTAATTATAGAAACATTTACAACGTTACTAATCACCGTTCCACAAACATTTTTCACAGTTACATAATAAGGCCCCGCATTCAATGATGAGGAAGTAGCTATATTATAAGTACTAGTAATTTCAGCAGGTATTGTTGCATTGTTGAAATACCACTGATAATTGATTGTACTAACATTTGAAATATTATTATTTAAAGCAGTTACTGACAGGTTAATAGGGCTGCCAGATTTTATAACCAACGATGTTGGTAAATTAGTCGAAATGCTCGGCGCTCCATCAATTTTAATATTGGTAGTTGTTGAGTTGGATGAGCTAGAGCAGCCATTGGCTGAAGTAGTTAGATTAACATTGTATGACCCAATTCCAAATTGATGCGTAACATTTTGTCCAAGGGCAGTTGTATTATCACCAAAATTCCATAAATAATTCATACCCGATATAGGGGGAGCATTGGCTGTAAAATTAAAGTTGGCATTAGCAGCACAAGCTATTGCAGCAGAACCCGTAGAATAATTAGCTGATTGGTTTGAAAATGTAAAGCTTGATATGGGTAATAGTTGATAATGTACTACTGCTGGAAGAGATATTGCATTTAAACCACATCCACTATTGGTTACTTGTAAAAAATAATTACCCGCATTTGCTGGACTCATGCTGGTAATCGTATAACTTGCTTGTGTGGCACCAGTAATAGGGTGACTTAAATCGTTAAAATACCATTGATAACTAACACTATTACTTCCTCCTATATTCACAACTGTACTTATTTGATAGGAAGAGCCAGAACAAATAGTAGTATCAAGTACTGGCTGTTTAGTAAAAATGGGAGCAGTTTGAACTATAAGCGATATTTCTTTAGAGGTTGAACATCCATAACTATTTGTTCCGACCAATTTAACCGTTTTAGTACCACCAGTGCTATAAGTTTGATTATTGGGTGCTGTTAAACCTATAGTGTTTTGTGTTTTTCCATCACCAAAATCCCAAACATACGTTATTACCGAAGGACTACTTGCATTATCATAATTGGTAGATGTATTAGAGAAGGAGAAGTTATTGCCTGCTAAACACTGTGAATTTGAATTCGAAATAGAAAAATTTGCAGCTAAACTTGGATTAATAGATATTGGTATAGAAAGCGGTGTGGCCATTGCCCCACATGTATTTGATATAGTAACTATAAATGTTTGTGGGGTTGCTGTTGTTGATAAAGGAATTAACGATGTATATGTTTTTGAATTGACATTATTATAAGCAGCACTTTGCACAAGACTGGAATTTAAAGT
This sequence comes from Ferruginibacter sp., assembly GCA_044357815.1. GTDB lineage: Bacteria > Bacteroidota > Bacteroidia > Chitinophagales > Chitinophagaceae > Ferruginibacter. Next base: position 13,537 of record JBIKOV010000057.1, read on the forward strand.
CCATGAGTAATCTACAAAATCTCCAGCGGTACTATTAGTAGTAACGCTCAGGGAAATGTTTTTTCCAGCACAAAAAACATTGGAAGGAATTTGAGGTGCAAAATCCACAACGGAAGGCCGATTCATTTCAGTTTCAACAACGACCTTTGAAATATACGCACCGCAAGTGTTTGAAATTTGATAATCATAGGTAGCTGAATACTGTGAATTTGTTGTAGGACCTACGGTGATGCTATTGGGGCCATTACTCAATATATTCCCAGTGGCGGTACTCCAACTAACCAAAGGTGTAGTTCCATCATTTGAAAATGGAACTACTGTTATAATTTTAGTTTGATTCGTTGGATAACACAATGCAAAATCAGCTGTAACCGAGGAAGCATTAGGTAAATTATATGATGCGATTGTTGAAGAATTGCTTTTTGTAACACCACAATTGGTTGATGAATTCGTCACTGTTACATAATAAGTTCCTGCGGATTCAGCTTTATAAGTTGTTCCATTTGCTCCGCTAATTGGGGTATTATTATAAAACCACTGATACACCAAATTAGTGGTTGTGTGATCAGCATTTTCCGCTGCTGTACTTAAGGTTACAGAATTAGGACTTCCATTTGTTGACTTAGTACAAAATGTTGCCGTCGATTGTGGATGAATGGTAAATGAAGGAGCTGAATTAACTGTTAAATTAAAAATATTGCTGGCAATTGTATTGACACATCCATCGGTGGCGAAAATTTGATACTTGCCTTGATTATTAGCTGAAACGTTGTTAAGCGTTAAACTGGTTTGCGTAATGGTAGAACTAATATTCTGAGTTAGTAAATTTCCATTTTGATACCAGTTAAAAGAAATGGGGGACTTAACTAAACCACCATTTCCAGCACTCACTGAAGTACTAAAACTACTGTTGTTCCCTAAGCAAGTATTTAAATCCTGGGGATTAATTGAAAAACTTGGAATGGAATATAGATTAACTGTTGCAATACTGGAAGTAACCTGATCACAAGCGGAAGTAATTATAACTGAATAATTTCCGCTAGTATTTTGAGTAACACTATTGATGGTATAGGTTCCACTATTTGAATTGGCGATTGGAAGATTATTATATAACCAGGAATACGATAAGTTATTATAACTCCCAGTCAACCCTACAGACAATGCATAACTCTTATCACTACAAACATATGCACTCACTGGCTGGGTAGTAATTGCGTTATTTAAGGAGTTTTGTAAGGCTATAGTTACTAAGCCACTGGTTACAGTTCCACAACTATTAGCAATAACTACATGGTATGTACCAGCATTTTGAGACGTAAAATTGCTAATGGTGTAACTGTTATCGGTTGTTGTGGAATTTAAATTATTTACCCCTCCCACCCAATTATAAGAAAGCAAACCCCCATTATTTGAATTGGCCACTACCGTTAACAGTACATTAGAGTTTAAACATGCATTAGCAGTACTACTTGAGAATGCAGTAGTAATGCTTGGTGGTGCCATTGAAGTAATATTGATTGTATTACTTGTAATGGATGCACAGGAATTGGATACAACTAAACTATAAGTTCCAGCTACATTACTAGCAAAATTGCTTAATGCAAGTGAGGCTTGCGTTCCAACAAGTGTTTGATCACGATACCATGCGTAACTCAAATTATTTCCAGTTACACTAGAAGTGAAATTAATTGAACCAGTAACTATACAATCACTAAGCTTATTTGAAGCGATTGTTACAGTGGGCGATTGATTTACAACTAAAGCAACCGAACTTGAAGAAACAAGCCCACAGGAATTATTAATTTTAACCAAATAGGTATAGGATGCATCATTGGCAGTTGCAGATTGAATAGTGTAAGTAGAACCGGTAGCTCCTGATATTTCAACACCAGACTGAGACCATTTATAACTTAATGACGTAACGGGGCTCGTACTCGCAGTTACTTGAAAAGTTGCACTACTGCCAGCACATACTGTCTGCGGTTGGGGTTGAGCAGTAATAGTAGGAACTGTATTGACTGTTACTACTGCGGTCGAACTTTCTGTTGTACCGCAACCATTTGTTACACTCACCGTATAATTACCTGCATTAGATTGCAGTATACTATTTTTTGAATAATTCGCACTCGTTTCACTATTAATTGCTAGGCCATTATATTTCCATTGATAGCTAGTGGCGGCTATTGCAGATACACTAAGGTCTAAAGTTGCAGCTGTACAAATAGATTGCGTTGCTGGCTGCTGGGTAATAATAGGCGTACTATTTACTACCACATTAAATAAATTACTTGCAGTAGAACCACAATTATTCGTAGCCATTAAATAATAACTGCCAGCAGCTGCTGTTTGTATAGAATTAATCAGTAATTGCGAATTCGTTTGAGTAGCTATTGCTTGATTGGAATTATACCACTGATACGTAAGACTGCCGCCATTATTATTAGTTACAACAGAATTAACTGTTAACGATCCATTTGAACATACCGCAGCAGGATCACTGATAGCAGCTATCGTTGGCAATGCGGATAATGCTAAAGCTACATTTTGTCCAATGGAGCTATTAGTAGTTCCACATGAATTGGATACGCTTAATGAATAGGTACCAACATTCGCTAGCTGAAAATTAGCAAGGCTTAATACATTACTGGAACTGGTTCCCAAAACTGATGTATTAATTAACCAAGTATACGATAAAGTATTATCTCCATTACCACTCACGATAGCCGTTAATGAGGGATTGGCACCACTACATACTGAACTTCCAGAACCTAAACTAGTGATGGCAGGCTTGTCATTTGTAATCAACACAGCACTGACACTCGTCACACTGCCACATCCATTGGTTGCTATTAATGAATAAGTGCCTGCATCATTAGTTTGAACTGAACCTATCGTAATAGTTGAACTATTGGAATAATTTATATTGTCTTTTTTCCACTGATAACTTTGAGCGCCAGTAACTATAGGTGTTAGAGCAAAACCAGTTCCTACACATTTTGTCCCTCCTAGTGGCTGTACAGTAATGGATGGTGCAGAAGTTACGGTTAATGCTGCACCAGAAGATGTTGTTGAACCACATGAGTTAGTTACTACTACAGTATAAGTTGCTGCACTTGCAGATTGAATAGTGTATGTAGAACTGGTAGCTCCTGATATTTCAACACCAGACTGATAC
>JBIKOV010000254.1:0-4659 GCA_044357815.1 Ferruginibacter sp.
TAATTAGCTAGATTTTTCTTTGTGCCATAATTTTTTTTGATGAGAAGGCGCCTAATACTAATTATTTCATTGTTTTTTTAGTGTCGATTGCCCTAGAAAAGGAGGGATTTCTTGCTCCAACTCATTAAATTTCTTCCAATTTACCTGTCGGGAGGGATACGATACTTTTTCCTAGGGAGACCCATTTTGCCAATATACGCCAACTTACTTTTGGAGGTGATAATGGGGAAGCCTATGTTAGTTTTGATAGCAAGTGGCTTATTTTTCAATAAACCAATCCAAAAGAAGGGATTTTTTGTGATCAAATTTCGACAGGAAAAATTCCTCAGCTCTTCACCCGGTGACTCACCCCACCCGGTGACTCACCCCATCCGGTGACTCACCGGGTGCAATTTCTATGACTTCGCAGTCTTTCATCTCTTTTCCATCTATCACAAAACGGATAAGCGTACGAACTTTATGCCATCCCTGCTTTCCTGCAGCACCAGGGTTCATATGCAGGCAACTCAATTTGTCATCATACATTATTTTTAAAATGTGGGAATGACCACTGATAAATAGTTGTGGCTGATGAATCAATATTTCTTTTTTTGTTTCGGGGTTGTATTTGGGAGGATAGCCTCCAATATGGCGTATCATTACCCTAACCTCTTCACACATAAAAACAATTTGTTCAGGGTAAACAGATCTTATATCCTGCCCATCAATATTGCCATACACCCCTTTTAATGGGCGAAAAGCATTGAGTTGATTTGCAATTTTAATCGTTCCAAAATCACCTGCATGCCATATCTGATCACAGTTTTTAAAATGTTCAAAAACAGTCTCGTCCAGCAAATGGTGAGTATCTGATATTAGTCCGATGCGGGTCAAATTAGTTAGATGACAACTATTTTGCTTGGGTAAGCGATGAAAAAGAAATTGTAATTTTTGTAAAACTGGCCATTGAATTCCTCTTTTGATAAAGGCGCTTTGTGGGCATTAAAATACTCAATGGTAGAAATGCCCATGCCGCATGCTGCAAAAAGTTGGAAAATATCATCCGGAGTAGTTCCGTAAACATCTGCCCCACCTAAGCCAAATTCAAACAGAACGAGCGGTTTGTTTTTTATCAATACATTTTTTGCTCCTTGCAGCACTTCATATTCTGCCCCTTCTACATCAATTTTTATTAGATCAATCTTAAGGTCTTCCGGTATTAGATCATCCAGCTTCTCCACCTGAACGGAAAGTAGGGTGGGTTCTTGGCCAATTTGATTATTTCTTTCACGGAACCCACTCACTGCCGGCCGGCCAGGGTAATAATTAAAAGTGGTACTGCCTTTTGTAGAAGAAAGCGCATAATTATAGACGGTAGTATTGTTGGAAAATCTTTTCTTAAGTGAGTGATACAAATTAGGAATGGGTTCAAATGCAAAATGGGTTCCCTTGGGTGCCGCAGCTACTATCTCCATCAGTATATGCCCCAAATTGGCACCAATATCAACACAGTTGGAGTCTTTTTTTAAATGTTTTCGGATTAGCGCTGTAGTTTGAAAATCATATTTGTCTACCGGTAATCGGTAAAATGCTTCTATCAGCTGGTAAACCTTGAATAAGGCTTTTTTTGAAATCACTTTAAACCAACCTGGTGCATATCTGCGTAAAAAATTCTTCATAATGTATAAACTAATGGTATCCTATAGCGCTGGATATATTTGGGGGTAAATTTAATTGTTAATTCTCTATAATGACTCGGATTTAAAAAATCTTACTAGAATTGCCCCTAGTACTGAATAATTTCTATTTATTTTAGGTATTTTCAGTGGGTGGACTATTTACTTTTCGTAAAAATTCATTATATTGGACTACAATAAAGCTCGCTATATGATTAAATTTCAGGAAATTAAAGTGGGGGATTATCTGTTGGCCGATAACGATGGAGATACATTAAAGGGGGAAGTTACCAACCTTAATGGTGACGAAAAGCAGGTTTGTGTTGATACGGGTACCCAAGAATTTTGGTTCGAAACTAGCCAACTAGTGCCTATTCCCCTGGATGATCAACAACTGAAAGATCTCAAGTTTACAAGGGAGGAGAATGAAGATGGGTCTGTAAAATATTTAAAAGGGGCCTTTCGGATACTGCTAGCCGAAAAAAATAATTTCTCCACCATGGAAATATGGTACCGAGATGAAAAAAGGCATATTTTGCATCCATTGAGCGTTCACCAGTTGCAAAATCATTTTCATGATATGACCAAGGTTTTATTGAATGACGAGTCATATACCTAATGACTATCTAGCGCGGGATAGGAAGGACAAAAATTAATTTAAACCAGTTTTATTGATTGTTTAGGAACTGCCATGGCTACCTATCGAACTTTATAATTTGCCCTGAAAAAAAATGAAAACATCCAATCATTACAACAATCACCAATAGAAACAGGTATTCAGCTGAAACTTACACTAGCCATTTTGGTCATAGTAATGGAGGTGTTTTCACTGCTTCCTAGTGGGGATTTACAAAAAAAAGCTTTAAATGGAGCTTTTTTTAAATCAAAATGGCCCATTCTTTACCCAAAAAGCAGGTTTAATTGCTAAATAGCTGATATTTTTATTAATAATTAAATTAATCCTCTTATCTTTGCGCTCCAAAAATATGGCTAAGCAGGCACTCATTAAACAAGACGGTACAATTTTAGAAGCACTCAGTAATGCTATGTTCAAGGTTAAACTTGAAAATGGTCATGAAATCTTAGCTACTATTTCCGGAAAAATGAGAATGCACTATATTAGAATATTACCTGGGGATAAAGTAGGCGTGGAAATGAGTCCATATGACTTGACTAGGGGAAGGATAATTTTTAGGTATAAGTAATACATTATACTGCAACTAAGCAAAACTGATTACTAATTAATAAAAAGAAATAACATGAAGGTTAAAGCTTCAATTAAAAAAAGAAGTGTTGATTGCAAGATCGTTAGAAGAAAAGGCGTCTTGTTTGTAATCAATAAAAAAAATCCCCGTTTTAAGCAAAGACAAGGGTAACATCGGTCAATTGTAAATTGTCAATGGTGAAAGCCATTCAAACTATTCAACATATTAACAAATCATCAGAATTATGGCTCGTATTGCCGGTATAGATTTACCAAAAAATAAAAGAGGCGAAATAGGACTTACCTACATATTTGGAATAGGTCGCTCAACTGCTCAGTATATTTTAGACAAAGCTGCTATCAGCTATGATAAAAAAGTAAATGAGTGGAATGATGACGAACAGACTGCTATTCGTAATGTAATTAACAATGAGTTCAAGACCGAAGGAGCTTTGCGTAGTGAAGTTCAGATGAACATCAAGCGTTTGCTTGATATCGCCTGTTACCGTGGTTTACGTCATCGTAAAGGTTTGCCTTTGCGTGGACAACGCACTCGTACCAACAGTCGTACCCGTAAGGGCAAGCGCAAGACAGTTGCTGGTAAGAAAAAAGTAGCTAAGAAATAATGTAATCACTATCCGGTAATTTATTGGATAGTGGCTATTTTTATAGACTTGTAACATTTGAACCAACGCCGGATCGCTTTTAAGTCAGCAGGAGGGTTTGTTCAGTTTCGGTAAGCTTCGGCTCAGCGAATATTTTTTTAAAGATTACCTATTTAATTTATTTATGGCAAAAGCACAAGGCGGCAAGACACAAGGCGGAAAAGCAGGTGGAAAGTCAGCAGCAAAAAAAAGAGTTGTTAAAGTAGACGCTTACGGCGATGCACATGTAACAGCAAGTTTCAACAACATTATCATTAGTTTGACCAACAAGCAAGGCCAGGTTATTTCCTGGGCAAGTGCTGGTAAAATGGGTTTCAGAGGTAGTAAGAAAAATACACCTTATGCAGCTCAAATGGCAGCTTCAGATGCAGCAAAAGTTGCTATGGATGCAGGGTTAAAAAGAGTGGATGTGTTTGTAAAAGGTCCGGGTTCGGGTCGTGAAGGTGCTATCAGGGCATTGTCACAATCGGGCATCGAGATCAATATGATCAAAGACGTTACCCCTTTACCTCACAATGGTTGTCGTCCTCCAAAGAAAAGAAGAGTATAAAATATCCTAATCCCCACAAGGGGATTTTTGGAGTTTTTTATAATAATTACATTTTATCACTATTGGGTACCTCATCAAATTTTAGATTTTTACGATGTTGTACTGAAACTAAAAAATCAACTTAAAATTATGGCTCGTTATACAGGCCCCAAAACAAAAATCTCCAGAATTTTCGGAGAGCCTATCACAGGTAATGGTAAGTGGTTAACTAAAAACAGTAACCCTCCCGGCATGCACGGGGCAAATCGTAAGCGTAAAACTTTAGGCGAATATGCCTTACAGTTACGTGAAAAACAAAAGGCAAAATACACGTATGGTTTGCTGGAAAAACAATTCCGCAAAACATTCGATGAGGCTGCCCGTCGTAAAGGTGTTACCGGTGAAAATTTGATTAAATTATTGGAAGCTCGTTTGGATAACACTGTTTTCCGTATGGGTATTGCTCCAAGTCGTCAGGCCGCACGCCAGTTGGTAAGTCACAAACATATCACTGTAAACGGTGAAGTGGTGAACGTACCTTCTTATTCTTTGAAGCCAGGTGAAACCATTGGTTTGAAAAATAAAAGTGCAGTGAATGTTTCTATT
>JBIKOV010000058.1:0-16639 GCA_044357815.1 Ferruginibacter sp.
AAAGGCGGCCGGGGAACCGGAGTATGTTGCCTCAATGGGCCCGCTGCGCGAAAAGGAGCCGAGGGAGATATCATTATTATACTTTCTTATGCTTTGATGGATTTTGAAGAAGCGAAAACTTTTTCTCCCAAGATTGTATTCCCAAAAGAAGGAAATCTACTATAAAAATTACGAATAGGGCAAAAATTAGTAAAAGAAGCCCAGCTGTATAGCCCCTGATTTATTTTTTGCCAACACCTGTTTCTACTAACTGACAGTCACCACCAACTACGCTGGTCGTTTTACACCACGATATGTTCCCGAGACAAAATGGAAAATAGCATGGAGATGATTATACGTTTCAATTGTAAATAATTTATTTTTTAAAGGTCAGATGGAATCCTGCAACGCGGGATGGTGATTTTTTAATTTCAGTTTATGATTTGTCAACCATGGCTATTTTATAATTCCCTTTAAATTATTTTTTTTCAGTGGATATTCTGCGTCATTTTTCTGCGGCTTACCCGGTGTGCTTCGGCCCTCAACAATGTATTTTTTCAGCAGGGCAGTTAGTCTCTGAACCACTTGCGGACTTTTCGCCTGAAGATTTTCTTTTTCAGAAGGATCATCTTTCAGATTGTATAACTGGACAGGCGGAAAGCCCTCCTCTTCTTTACCAGGCGTTGGTGAACTCCAACCTCCCGAACCGGCAGCCAGTAAAAGTTTCCAGTCACCTTGCCGGATGGTAAAACTTCCGTTTATGGAATGACTGACGATTGCTTCACGTATGATTTTTTTATCGGCAGGATTAAGAATAGCCGGCAATATATTGTAACTGTCCTCAGCTTCATTGTCATTTAGCTGATAGTTGGTTATTTCAGCAAAAGTTCTCATGAAATCATTCAGGCAAATGGTTTGTGAAACCGTCTGATGCCCCCTAATTCTTGCTGGCCATTGTACCAAACAGGGAATGCGGTGACCACCATCGTACAAATCGGCTTTTGTTCCCCGAAAAATGTAACTCGGATTGTGTCCTTTAGCGATCAATGCGGGAAAATCGGCCCAGGGAGAACATCCATTATCGGAAGCAAATACCACCATTGTATTTTTATTTTCACCGCTCCGTTCAATAGCATCAAGCACCTCACCAACTTTTGAATCAACCATCATTACAAAATCAGCATAGGAATTTAAGCCTGACTTCCCGCGAAATTCTTTTGAAGGCAAAATTGGTGTATGTGGGGCTGGCAAGGCAAGATAAAGAAAATAAGGTTTTTCTGACAAGGACTTTTCTTCTATGAACTTTATGGAATGACTGATCATACGTGGCAAGCAATCCTGGTGGATGAAATCACTGCCAGTCAGGCCTTCCCGCCAATAGGAACCATCGGATCCCGGACTGCCCACCATAATATTATTCCCCTTGGTGATACGATCTGGAATTTTGGTTACCCGATCATTTTCGATGTAAACATAGGGTGGCATATCCAGTGAAGCACTAATTCCAAAAAAATAATCGAATCCCAAAGTTGTGGGACCATTTTCGATTGGTTTTGTATAATCAACACTGTCAGCGATTTGGTTAATACTCGCCCAGTCAAGGCCTAAATGCCATTTTCCAATTGCACCTGTTTGGTATCCACGATCTTTCAGCATTGATGCCATGGTTGTCCGGCCTGAAGGAATCAAAGGTTTCGAGAAACCGCCTAATACACCTTGCTTTAAAGCACTTCTCCAATTGTATCGACCGGTTAAAATGCCATAACGGGTTGGGGTACAGACGGCCGAGCTTGAATGGGCATCGGTAAACTTTACACCCGATTTAGCAATCCGGTCAATGTTTGGTGTGGGTATTTTTCCGTTTTCATTCAAACAAGATAGATCGCCATACCCCATATCGTCGACCAGAATGAATACAATGTTTGGTTTTGCTTCTTCGCTCTTGGTGAGTGTACTCGAAGCCAAAATCAAGCTAAATGCCAGGAATCCTAGGCTAAGTATTAGTTTCATTATTTTATGTTATTTTATTTTCCAGTCAATATTTATTTTTTCTTATTGATGTATTCACTAAGCGATTTCACTTGGTTATAATAGTTTTCCGGGATTGAACCATCATTTCTCAAGGGCAAATCCCAGGTGACGGATCCTTGATGGTCGTTGATGTGTTTGGTCCAGCTGATTACCAACTCATTGGAAAAACGAGGTTCTCCAGTACCCCACCAGGCTCCAAGGAAGTTAAGAAAATGCAATTGATCTCCTGAAATATTAGGTCCCTGGTAATAATCCCCTTTCCCGTTGATATTGAAATGTTTGCCTAAGTCCCCCGGAATAGTAGCACAGGTTGGCAAAATATAATCACATTCGCCGGACAGAAAATCCTCATATTCTGTAACCGGAACAAGTTGTGTTCGGTTCATACCAACAGGGCCAACATTGTAAGAAACAATTGCATTGGAATTGCCGGATTTAAATGCCTTGCTATAGATTTTATAAACTTCAGGACTTTCAAATACTGCGCCGTCGATCCACCAGGCAGATATTAATGCGCCCCACCTTTCAGACCATTCGCTTATGACCTCACGCCATTTTTGTTGAGCTTCAGCCGGTTCCCCACGACCAACAGCAGGAAGATAAACACACATTTTAATTCCTCTTGAAGTGAGTTCTTTGGCTAATTCAAGTACTAAATCCCGACTAGAAAGTTTTCCGTTGCTCGGACCAAACAACTGTTCATACTTTTTATTAGGTGAGCAATAATAACCGCCACCCTGTCCTATTGTGATGAAAAAATAGGGAACTTTAAGTTCTGTTAACTGATCGGCAAATTTTCTCACCTGAAATGAGTTTACTTTTTTGTTCCAGATTTCAGCTGACATGTTTTCAGGAACAGGCGCACTGGGCATGTGCACCAGATAGTGGGTGAATAGACCCCATTTTGCATCGCGCAACCATTTGGTATTGGGATTCAGTTCCTTGTCAGGATTAATTTTCCAATTGGGAACAATTTTGTTTTGGGCTTTAACTCCAGCAGTAAATAGAGATATTGCTACAATCAGAATTGCAGGTGCCAAATAGGTAAATTTTCCTGATTTCATAATAATTCCATATTTATTTAGTGCTCATTACTTTCAGGCTAACCGGACCAATAAGCCCTGATTTAATTGCACCTCTGTACCTAGTAGGAATAGTGGTATAATTATTAGCCAAAGTATTGTAAATCATTACCTCAACCTTATTTTCGCCTGATTTTGCAAATGGTGTAATATCAAATTTCCACGGTGGAGACAAACGGATACCGGCGCTTTTCCCATTTATAAACAGTTCGGCAGATGAAACAAGATCTCCTAAATCGATCTCCAGTTGGTTCTTCAAATCATCCGGAGAAATTGAAATGGTTTTCCTGTATAGCGCGCCACCGGAATAAGCCTTCAATCCATCTATTTCAGACCAGTCGCCCAATTCGATTGTACCTGTTCCACAAATTTGTTTAATATATTCAGGAATAGCTGCCATTCCTCGGTAGCCCGGTTGATAATCAACTTTAAACACAATTTGAGCAGAAGCTAGTTTTGGGTTGCTAAGTTTTACATTATATGTTGTAAGTCCATCCACATGTTTATCCCCAGTAATTATCTTTTGCTCTATTCCATCAGCCCACAGTTTTACATTTCCATAAGCCGCAAAAGCGAATGATTTTAAACCCGGAGCCGATTCAAATGCAAATAATCCTGACGAAGGTACAGTTCCTTCCGTATCGTAAGACAAAATACCATAATCCTGATACCAGCACATGGCAACCTGTTGTTTTGAAGGACGGGGTGTATTCTTTTTGCGGAACACCAGATAGGTTTCGCAGGCTTCATTATAAACCAGTAACACCGAGTTAGCTCCTTTCTTTAATGAAACCGAAGTGCTGCTTAAGTCAGTTTTTGTTCCATTGATCAACAACAAAAAAGGTTTTTTTTCACCGGTTAACAGGTCGAAGTTTCCATCATTTGGCGCAATGACATTGGTATAAAGTACATAAAAGTTTCCTGCAGACTCAGGAGCTCTTCTCAGCGAATGTTTGTAATCTTCCAGTTTTCCCAAACGGATGAAATTATCGTACATCTGACCTTTTAATCCATGATATCCCTGATGACCGTAATCACCTTCCACTCCATGTTGCCAGGAGAAACCATAATAGTTCCACTCGTAATTCCGGGTTCCAATTTTAACCGTTTCTCCTTCTTTTTGACGAACCATTTTTAAGATTTCCTGTTCGGAAGGTAAAACAGGCAAAGCGCCGAGCATCAAAAACTGTTTTCCGTAGGCACAGGTTTGTTTTTTCCAGGAATCGTCCATTTTAATCTCCGATCCCGTATAGCTTTTATTCTCGGCATAGTATAACTGGCGAACCTGAGCACCTAATAATTCCTTTGTCGCCGGCAACTGAAAATCTCCCCATTGATTGTCGAGCGAAGGTTTTATTTCAAACTCCCAGTTCCCTTTTATTGGTATGGTTTTTATGGGCTTTGAAACAATGAAATCTTTTGTGGAAGAGTTGTCACTGGTGAAAACAATGATTTGCATTTCATTTTCCGAAAGCGGTAAAGTGATTACGGTACCGTCGTTGGATGGAGTTGCCAGTTTTGAAAGCGATAAAATCTCTGCCGTCGATGGATTCCACAATTCAACACTCCCTTTAGCTTTAAAAAAACATTTGGTTCCTGCAGGGATATTGTATAAAGCATAGATGTCGCGTTTTCCAACGACACGGTGCATCACATAAGGTTGTGTACTAATTTCTGAAAGGATCTTAAAATCCGGATTGTATTTTCCTGAAATCGCTGAAACCACTTTCTTTTCATCATTGCATTGAATTAAATTAGAGGCTTTTGCATATAAGCCGGAAATAAGTTTTGTCACTTCAGCATCCTTAACTCCACTTAATTCGGAAGCTACCGGCTGTTCCCCTATGTTTACAACGATTCCGCCTGCATTTTTAAATTCTTTTATTTTCAAGAGCGAAGCCTGACGCATCACTTTCATGGATGGAATAATCAAAACTTTGAATTTTTCTCCTGCGATAAGAAGTTCTCCATTTTTCACTTCAGCGCGGGCCAGTGATTCAAAATCGATAAAATCGAAATCAATTCCCTTACTGTAAAGTTCTGTGCCTGCATGAAAAGCAATATCGGTTGATTTTTTACCTTCCATATCGGCAACTACCGGTTCAGTAGCGTACATGATGGCGACATCACAACGATGATGCCCTTGCGACAAGGTATAGGAAAGTCGTTCTACACTTGTCATGAGCGGATCAATTTGATTCCAGTAAGGCATCCGGAAGTGATTGCATGGAGGAGCCCATTCCCACCAGCCGCCCATGGTAGAATAATATAATCCATGAAGAGACAAAAGGTTATAACCCATGGTGAAGTTTGCAAATATGGCATCGCTTACGCCAGAAGAAGTTGTTCCCCAGCCACTTCCATAAAAGCCTTCGAGCCATACCCTTGGACGTTCGTACATGTGTGAAATGGATGAGGCTACTTTTGCCTTTATCAGATCTTTACCAAGATTAGGCTGGTCAGAACCAGGTCCCTGATTCCACCGCTGGGTTCTGAAATAATCGCCAAACTCATCAATTACCCGACCTCGGCCTCCATGATCACAGCCAAATATTAACCCTCGATCCTGGTGCCACTGGTAAACAGGCTTGAAGAAATTTTCTTCACTCAAACTGACAAGCACATCGTTGTAATCTATTCTTATTTTAGGAGTGATATTCCCAATGTTGGTATATAGTGCATCAAGATAAGATACCACATCGTAACCTTTGCGTTTTTTAAACTCATCGGCAAAATATCGGTTCCAGAGCTTGCCGTCAACCCTGAAATTTAGCTCATCTGAAAAGAAAAAGTTTACTGCATTTTTAAATGTCTCTTTGGACAATTCCTTTTCAAACTTTCCAAAAAAATGATCGCAGTATGATTTCCCGCTTTTGGGATTCATCGGATCATAGGAAGGATCCAGCGTTTCGGAATAAACTCCAGTAATTTTCCAAGTTTCCTGTCCAAAATTATAGACAAACTTGCCATTTTTGACCTGAGAAAGTAAATCCCGACGGGTTTCGACTGCCAGGCTGCTGTCTGGATTCATTTTTATGGCAGTCAATGTTAAGAGTTTTTGAGGTATCTCAAAACTACCTTTCCCTGAAAGGTTTTTGGAAAGGTTTTTAAGCATTGAACCGATTAATTCAGGATTCTCTTCGATAGCTTCATCCATAGCAAATCCCTGTCCAATCCCTAAGGTATAATCACTTAAACTAATGGTCATTCCTCTTTTATGCGATTCGGAGGCAAACCATCGCAGTAAATCCCACCATTCGGGTGTGAAAATTGCAGGTTTACTAGGTCTTGAAAGGCCATACGAAATTCCTCCTTCATCGAGGTGGCTATAGTTAATTTGAAGGCTGGTTACCCCTTTATTTTTTAGTTGGTCGAGCTGCCAGGTCATACGTTCCCTTGTAAGCGTGTCACCTTGCCACCAGTAAAATGACACTTCGCCATAACCCTTGGGAGGATTTTTAAATCCCTGAAGAATATCCATATCAGGCGATCGGTCTGGATAACCAGGGGGCAAAAGTGGGGTTTGACCTACTGAAGAAAGCCCTAAAAATAAGGCGGCAAAGAAAATGATACTTTTGATTGACATATAAATGTTTATTAGTTTGCGATTTTTTAATTAATTAACAGATTCTCACCACGTCGACATCACATAATTGACCCAACTTTTCAATCTTACCGGCGATATGCCCAACCCCAATAGCGCAGTGATGAGCAGGACCCTGTTTGGACCATTCATCCATAAAGCGCCTGGCACCGATAGAAAAACGGTAACGGCTGTTTGTATTTCCGATTTCTAACGTTGGGCCTTCTACTGCTTCTCCTTGAGCGGTTAGCAGGAATATTCCATCCTTTCCCTCCACAACAGAAAGCAGCGTGACTGGTCCGTTTTTCACCTTCATTTGTATCGACAATCCTTTTCCTGGCTTGCCATGATACAGGGGTAGCGGAACAAGTTTTACTTTTTCCTCGGCAATGGCGTAATGGGCAGGACCATCGTGTCCAAGATAAACGACATCGTCATTAAAATCCATCAGGTAGAATTCAGAGAAAGAACCGCCAGCACCAAATTCTGCCATTATTTTCATTGCCTGAGCATTTTTCACTTCGCACTCTCCGGCAATGGGTATATTTTTACCTGTAAGCAGTGTACAACCGGCAATTACAGAGGTAATTATATTCTCGTATTCGTTACCCGTCTCGCCTTCATAATAATAAGCCATTGAACCGAGGTTATGTTTTTGAACCAGTTTGTCCAGCGCCACCGATGTTCGGGCGGCTCGTTCCATTTCAAATGCCTCGCATTCCGGCGAAACATTAAATTCTTCGTTCAATTCGACAATCTTGGCCTGTATTTCAGCTTCTGTTGTCTCATCCCGGTATTTTTTAAGTTCACACATTTCGAGCAATTCCATGTGCGTTCCGAATACAGCCGATTGTTTGGAGATATCGGTATAGACATCCAACATTCCATTATAATAGTGCCCCAATATTCCGAGCCGGTTGTTTCGCATTGCCCTTGCAACCCTGGCAGCTTCTGTATAGGCTTTAATTTCTGACCAGGCCGCTGCGTCTTGTAAATATCCTGTTACGATGTTATACTTGATGCCCGATCGGTTAAATACTGCTGCAATCTCGGGAACCGAGCATGCCTGGCAGTGCTCCAGCCAAATGCCTGTCATTTTACCCCGATCAGCTAATGCATTAAAGGCTTCATAATCCATTTGAGCCACCGGCTGAAGATTGAGAATCAATATAGGAACTTTCAGTTTTTGGGCTATTGGCAAAACGGTGGATGACAGGGCATAAGTTGAAACATACAGAAATACAATTTCTACATCTTTTGATTTCAGAAAGATGGCAGCCTCATTTGCTTTTGCCGGATTGTCAACCATGCCTGCATCAACTACCTCCACACCAAAGCCTTCTATTTTGCTTTTAATCTGTTTTTGGTATTCTTTCAAATTGTCGAGCAAACCATTAAATTGAGGCCAGTAGGTATCAAGGCCAATTCCAAATAATCCTATTTTAATCATGATAAATTTCTTTAATAGTAATTTACTTAGCGAACCACTTCATTATCTCACTGGCAATAAATTAATGTCCCAATTCATTCGTGAAGGAATGCTATGTCCGTGAAGATGCCGTCTAATCAAAATTTCATTTTTTACATTCATTCCCCTAAATATTTGTGAACTTCTGATTTAATCGATTGACCATTGTAAATTTCTAAACTCCGGTTTTTCACCAATCCATTTAGCTCCCAATTCTAACTTCTTATTTTCGGAATCAATTTTTTCATTTAATGTTTCCTGCATACCCAGTCTCATTTCTTTTATCCCAGTCCAGGCGGGTAATAATTTTCCAACGGCATTTTGAAAGTCATTAGCTGACAAAACAATTCGTTGCCATTTATTACCTCCTTTAAGTTTTATTTCAGTGGCATAACGATCAATGCCAATCACAATTTTGTTTGGATTTGCTGAATAAACTTCAATAACAAGTTTGGCATTTGGGGGAGCTAACCATTTGTCGTCATACAATTTGTGTGTCTTACACGGCCAATCCTCAGGTTTGTAGGAAAACCATTCTTTTTTCCAGTCACCTTCAAAGGTCTCGATGGTTAGAGAGGGTTTCATGGTTGTTTTAACTCCTGCCGCTTTGAGTTGCTCCGGACTAACCACTGACATGGTTGACGACAAATTGAATTTGTTAGCCGAATAAATTCCATAATAATATCCCGCACCCTTGACAGTTTCATCCAATGAATATACGATGTTAGCATAAGCCCAGATGGGTTTGTCAGTAATTAATTCGGGTAATTCTGCTGACCAGGAATTTCCCTTTTTCGAGGTATGTGCATAATGCCAAAATCGGCTCATGGTGTTCTCTCGGTCATCCATCTTTCCATCTACTTGCCCTTGTTGGGTATAATAAATATCAACGTAAAGAATATTTTTTGACACATCAGGTATCACTGAAAATATTGGCAATCCATTTTTTGTTTTTAGTTTAAGCGAACTTTTAGGTGTTTCTGGGAAAGTAAAAGTTCCTTTCAGGTATTGATCGAACCAAAGCTGGGTGGCAACTTCACATTCTGCATTGTCCTGATGATTATGGTGGGGTGAGCATGTAACGCGCCACTCTTTACTTTTGATTTCTTTTACAGCCAATTGTAAATCATTAATGTGTCCATGAAAATCGTTTGCCGGACTGAGAAAAATTATTGGGCAAGCAATTTTTCTCAAGTAAACGTCATCGCCCAACGTATTTCGAAATAAGGGATCTTCATTATATCGGTCGCTTACACCTCCACAAGAAGGGGCTGATGCTTTAACCCTTGAGTCTGACCCTGTTGTTAAAACAGTAATCTTGCCCCCCATTGAGTGGCCGTAAACTCCGAGTTTTTTAGGATTTACCTCCGGTTGTTTTTCAAGAAAAGTAAGTGCCCTGCGAGCCCCAACTGTACACAAAAACCAACTATTATTACGCGGCGATTGAATGGAATCCAATGTCCATGATGCAGTTGGAATTTCAACGAAAGAGTTTTTAGGATTTCGGCTTGGATCATGATAACCGTCAACTGCCCCCCAATCGGTGGTTAATTTATAGTCTGGATCCTTGGTTTTGTTTTCTAAAAATAGTTTTACTATTTCATGATTAACAATGTATCCCGGAGCATTGATTCTTCCTGCCCAAGCAATAGAAATTGTCGCATAACCACGTTTGGCATTGGTAAGCACAGCCCGGTAATCGGCATACTGACCACCACCGTGGATTTGCACCAAACCCGGCAAATTGATTGCTCCTTTTGGATAACCATATACAGCAGCCATCATAGCTTTCTTTCCTTTGAAGATTCCGATGCGGTAACGAAGTACTTGCATCACCACACCGTCTTCTTCCCACTCTTTAATAATTTCGATATCTAGCGGCTCTTTTCTGGGGTCATAGTCTTTCCATAGTTCTTCAAGGGTTTGAGGAACTTTCCCATTGGTTAATGGAGAAAAACTTTCATTCTTAACATCTTGAGCAAATGAGCAAAGATTAGAAAATAGGGTTAAAACAAATGTGATTAATAAGATATTTTTCATCAGTTTTTTGAATTAAATTAAATAATTTTATAACGTTCGTAATCAAATTTCAAAACAAATAAATCCCAATGTAGCCCGGCCCAATTTTGCAGGGCGACCGTTTCATTCCTTGCATTCTTTAAACCGGGATTTTGTCGATAGAATATTAACACCTCGCTTATTTTGAATTAATCCCAACCTTTCCGGCATTCAGTCCTTCAGATGTTCCAGTCAACTGGATGGCCCCACCCTTTTTCGTTGACTTAATAACGACCCGGCATAAGCCCCGATAGGTATGACAACTGTTTCCCTTAAACGATTCCATGCTGGTGGCATCTCCACTGCCGATACCAAGTATCGTACCCGCCCCCTCTATGTTGAATTTTAGCAATACATCCGAGTTCGGACAAACAGTCCCATTCGCATCCACAATCCGTGCCTCCACATAGCTTAAATCCCAACCGTCTGCCGCGACCTCCGTCCTGTCCGCGGTTAAAACCACATTTACCGGATCTCCTGCTGTTTGCATGATGTTGGAACAAATCTCCTTCCCCGCATTCCTTCCCACCGCCTTCAGAATCCCTGGAGTCCACGGCACTGCCCATTCAAAATGGAGAATTTTATCTCGATCAATCCGCTTGATTCCAAGTGATTTTCCATTCAGGAAAAGCTCGACTTCTTCACAATTACTATAAACCCATACCGGCACTTTCCGATTAGGATACTGCGACCAGTTCCAGTTCTGCGGCAGGATGTGAACCATGGGCTTGTCGGTCCAGCAGCTTTGGTAGAGGTAGTAAACGTCCTTGGGGAAGCCAACCAAATCAATGATGCCAAAATGGGCATTATGGGATGGCCATTCAAAGGGAAAGCATTCACCAAGATAGTCAAATCCCGTCCAAGCAAACTGGCCGGCAACCCACGGGGATTTCTTCAACATCATCAGTGCCTCTTCGCTGCGATTCCCTCCCCAAAAAAGGCCGTAACTAGAGCATTCCACGTTATTATTTACATCCAGAATTTTCAGCGTCATCGTGTTGTCATAGGTATAAGGATAACAGCCACGTGTACTAAAGCTGGTTGCGGTTTCAGTACCAATCAGTGGCTTTCTTCCTTTATACTCTTCATACTTGTCCAGATTATAGTTCAATCCAAAAACATCCAATGGATTCTCTAATCCATTGGCTATTGCCTGGATCGGCGAGTTACACCCAGCCGTTACCAGACGGCTCGGGTCGTGCTTTTTGACAATATCAACCAAGCGTTTGGATATTTCATAGCCGATGGTGGCGTACTGTTCATTAATTTCGTTACCAATGCTCCACAAAATCACGCTGGGATGGTTGCGGTCCCGCCGCACCATGCTGCTCAAATCCTTTTCGCTCCATTCGTCAAAGAACCGGCCATATCCGTTGCTCATCTTGTTCTTTTTCCATTCATCAAACGCTTCATCCATGACGAGGAATCCCATCCGGTCGCAGATATTATAAAACTCCGGATCCCGCGGATTATGACTAGTTCGAATCGCGTTGCAACCCATGTCCCGCAATGTTTCCAGTTGATGTTCGAGCGCGCGAGGATAAAAAGCGGTGCCGGTGCATCCAAAATCTTCGTGTAGGCACACACCCTTGATGTCCACACGCTCACCGTTGAGTAAGAAACCCCTGTCCTTTGTGAACTCGATGGTCCGAATTCCTAGCGTAGTGACCTCGTCATCCAGCATGCGACCGCCGACGTACAGTTTGGAAACCACTTTATAGAGCTGAGGCGAATCCACCGACCACAGACGGGGTTTCCGCAAGACCACCTGCTGATCAAACTCGTAATCCCCACCTGAGGTGACCATTTGGGTTGCGCTGGTTTCACCAACGACCTGGCCAGACTGATCCAAAATGGTTGATTTTAACTTAACCGAGGCGACATGAGCACCTTGATTTTCCACCCGGGTGCGCACGCGCACAAACGCTTCGGATTTTGATATTTTGGGCGTGGTTACATAAGTGCCCCATTGACCGATATGAACTGGATTCACTGTGGTCAGCCATACACGCCGGTAGATCCCCGCTCCGGGATACCAGCGACTGGTCGAAGGAATGACGTTTACTCGCACAGATAAGACGTTTTTATCGCCGCCAATACTTAGATACGGTGTGAGATCATAACGAAAACTCGTGTAACCATATGGCTGATTACCTAGCAGATGCCCGTTGATCCACACCTTACTGTCCATGTAAACACCATCGAAATCCACCAAGACAAGTTTCCCTCTGCTCTCTTCCGGAATGGTAAACGTCTTCCTGTACCACCCGATGCCACCTGGCAAATAACCAACCCCATTACCAGAGGGTATTTTTGAGTCAAAAGGAAGTTCAATACTCCAGTCATGCGGAAGATCAAGGATCCGCCACTTGGCATCATCAAAGTCTGACTTTTCTGCCGCTTCCACATCACCAAGATGAAAAGTCCATGCATCGCAAAGAGGTGTTTTTGTCCGCGCGTTCTCTACGCCCCGTGCGCTCGTTTCAGGGGGTGAGATCTTCATAGGATCCAACATAAAATCACTTGTATCCGATTGACTTACACCCATCTTGGTCGATACCAAGAGAAATAACAAAACCATTAATATGTATCCAGCTCTCTTTTCCATATTCATATTCTTATTGCGTTCTTTTTAAGTTCAAACTTTCAATTACATTATATTCCGTCTCTGTTAGAGGTTAATCATCCTGCTTTCGATCAGGCGTCCCTCCTTAATTTGACGCCATACACTAATTAGCTTTCATTACGATAACGTCTTTTCGCCTCGATTGCGGGGTCACTTTCAAATCCATCACTTCTCCGTTTACGACTCGCCCTTCGACCGTGGTTTGGTAAGGGATTGTGATTTTGGCAAAGACAATCCGGATTTTTACCCGACCAGAAGAAAATCCCAAAAACCCTTTAAATTCATCCAGTCTGTCCGTAACATCTGTGGTCGGGGATATTCTGGCAATGGCTCAGCGTATTTCAAACCTTCTGACCAACGTAAAATTAAAGTTGGCTGTCGTTTCCATTCCAGCAAATTTTTCCCCTTCTCTTTTTGTTGCCCATAAATTGGACTATAACTAAATAAGACAGCTAGAATTCCGATGAATATTTATGTGAACACATTTTTAAATTAAAAATGAATCAGTCATTGAACAAGAATTATTTAATTCAGTGAAATTCACATACCACTTATAAACTATGTAAATGCCCTCCTGACTTGCCATAAAAATATTTGTGTTTCTATTCAACATCCAATTCTATAATCGAATCAATTTCATTCCTGTTCTTTATGGGCAAATCAATTTCAACTCCTGTTTTTGTTTGCTTAATCACCGGATTTTTTACATTTAATCCTTTGCTTCGAACAATTTTTTTATTAATAGCTGCTAGCACGAGGGGCGAACCATCTTTTGGCCAATTCAGGATATGCACATAAATTTTATTGTTTTTGAAAGTCATTCCTCCCCACTCGCCATTTGGAATTGGCCCGCCTCGGGTTCCATAAATACTTTCCCCATTTTTCGACAACCATTTTCCCACTTTTTTCAGAATAACAACCTGATCGGCAGGAAATTCCCCAGTTGGTAACGGGCCCACATTGAGTAAAAGGTTTCCGTCGCCCGTCACAGTTTGAACCAGCGTTTGAACAACTTCCTTATACGGAATTGTCTTTCCATCTGGACGATAAGACCAACCCCCACCTTCGCATTTTGTCATGGTCATGCAAGATTCCCAGGCACGATCAGTCTGAAATTTGCCAATTTGTTGTTCGGGTGTATCATAATCACCATTTACCAGCGTTTTTAGTGCTGCTGATGAAGGAGCGTCTTTAGTTGGTTTTATGAATCTGGCCGCGCGATTATTTATCAGAAGATTCTTTCCCTGAAGCGAATACATCATGTCAAACATTTGCTGGAAGGTATAATCACCCCAGTTACCCGCGACGTGGTCGAACCAAACGATATCAACTTTCCCGTAATTAGTGAGTAATTCGCGGAGTTGACCTTCATAAAAATTATTGTATTTTTTATTGTCCCCCAACAGATAGTCGGGATGCGACCAGTCGCGGGTAGAATAATACCATCCAAGTCTTAATCCGTATTTATGGGCGGCATCGGAAAGTTCTTTACAGATGTCACGTTTAAAGGGGGTATTTGCAATATTGTAATCCCGAAGTTTAGTATGCCAGTTGGAAAATCCATCGTGGTGTTTTGTGGTGAAAACTACATATTTGAAACCGGATTCTTTGGCTAGTTTCATCCATTTATCCGCATCAAACTTTACCGGATTAAAGCTCTTATATAAATTATCATACTCTTCATCCGGCACAAACGGGCCAGGACCCGGATGGTCGAAAGGATGACCCTGCCGTGACCAACTGATTTCTGTTCCCTTAACACTTGAAGGCCCCCAGTGCATAAAAAGACCGAATTTTGCATCGCGAAACCATTGTAGTTTTGGCTCGTTTTGATAAATCGAACTGACCTTTTCATTCAGCTTTTTAGATTGTGCCTTAGAATGCATACTAAACAGGCATGAAAGCAATATCAAATTTATTAGCGCAATTTTTTTCATTATTCTGTTTTTTGGTTTTAATTAAATAATACTGTTTGAATTTCTATTCAGGCAACTCACTTTTCCACTTATCCCACATGCCAAGCATTTCGTTTACTTTTTCGCTTTTTTTCGAAGAAAGATTATTTTTCTCATACTGATCATCTGCAATGTCATACAGCTCAACACGTTCGCGTTTTTCATCCGCTAAGAGTTTGAAGTCACCATAACGGACAGAGAGCGTAACCCAACTATCAGCTCTATACGGATCGTTTCCGGAGTATGGAAATCGCCATTCCCAAAACAAAGGTTTGGTGCGATTAAATGGAATGTTGTCAAAAATGGAAACGATGCTCTCGCCGTCTGGCTGATAACCGGCGGGTAATTTCTGATGGGCCAATTCACAAAAAGTAGGCAACAAATCAACTGTCGACATTACACTGCGATGATCGACTTTTCCAGCATTCACATGCCCGGGCCATCGTAAAATAAACGGAACATTCACACCACCCTCAAAAATGTCGGCTTTGCGCCCTTTTAACCCGGCAGTGGAACCGGCTATTTGTGCCGGAGAGTAGTTTGCCGGACCATTGTCGCTGCTGAAAATAACCAGGGTGTTTTCATCAAGTCCCATTTCAGTTAAGGCAGCCATTAACCGACCAATTTGGTAATCAGCATCAGCTAATACCGAATAATACGTTTCTTTATCAGGAATAAGCCCCTTGTCTTTAAAAAGTTTGCGTTGTTCGTCGCTGGGCCAGAGAGGCGTATGCGGATCCTTCAGCCACAGATTAACAAACATGGGCTTCTCTCCTTTGTGTCGTTTTAAAAAATCGATGGTAGCATCAACAGCGATCCTGCTTGAACTTTGGGCCCAAAGGGTATCACTATCCATGTACCGGGTCGTTGGCCAAAGTTGATCCCCTTTCCAGGTGGGACCATTTCCGTTCCAAACCCTAGTTTCGTCATATCCGTATTTTTTTGGTTCAGGTGCAGAAAGATCTCCATTAGGTAATCCACCCCCGCCCAGATGCCATTTGCCAAAATGTGCAGTAGAATATCCGGCTTCCTGCATCATACGTGGGAGGTAAACAGGTAAAGTTTCATCTAACCAGTTGGGCATTCCTCTTTGTGCATTGGGTTCATCTCCCGCAAAATGACCATGCACGCTATGCCGGGCCGGAAAGTGACCCGTTATTACTGAAGTTCTGCTCGGAGAACAAACTCCGCTTGTGGCATGAAACTGTGTGTATCGTGTTCCTTGAGATGCAAGCTTGTCGAGATTTGGTGTTTGTACTTCGGCATTTCCATAGCAGCCTAAATCGCCGTACCCCCAATCGTCGGCAAAAATGAAAAGGATATTGGGTTGTTCAATCTCCTTCCCTTTTTTTTCAGGATTGAAAGACGCTGATGTAATCAATAAAAAGATAGTAACTATTGACGGTAATGCATTTTTCATTTTCAGATTAGATTAAACATAATTATTTATTCAATTCTTTATGAAGTAAAGTCTACAGTGATTCCTGCATCTATCACATCTGGATTAGCTTGCGCGGGTTCCCCATTTCTAGTTAATGTTATCCTATTGACTATTTCTAAATAACAATCAGTTGGCATTGTAATCCAAATAGCTGTTTTATTACTTTAAATTTAACATCCAATCAAATGGGCTACTTACAACTAAATACTCCTCAATGAGTCAAAAGGGTGGGTTGTGGCAAATAATAAATTGTACAACATATAGCCCTTTATTACTCTGGGCATACTAGATTTTTAACATATTTAACCACTAGTGAACGACTAAATTAATTAAAAATGGGCACCTTTCGGTAGCCCACCAATGTTGTAGATTTGTTTTACAAAGAACCAATCCCAACATGAGCAAAAATACGGAGA
>JBIKOV010000255.1:0-4655 GCA_044357815.1 Ferruginibacter sp.
ATGCCAGAAGGCAGATGGACTATATTAAGATTTGGATACACCACAACAGCTCATAAAGTACATCCTGCGGTGGATGAGGGTACAGGTTATGAAGTAGATAAACTAGATCCTGATGCAGTAGAGTTTCAGTTCAATCAATCCCTGGGAAGGGTAATAAAGGAAGCTGGAAATCTTACTGGAAAGACGTTTAAAGGAATATTGTTTGATAGTTTTGAAGGTGGTTTTCAAAATTGGACAGAGAAAATACCACTAGAATTTCAGCAAAGAAAAGGTTATGATATTAAAAGCTATCTGCCAGTTTTAGCGGGTAGAACCATAGAAACAGGTTTTAAATCTTCAGCCTTTTTATGGGATTTTCAACAGGCACTTTCTGATATGTTTGCTGAGAATTATTACCAGATTATGCAGCGCTTGGCGCATAAAAATAATCTAATCGTGTTTTCTGAAACTCAAGGAGGGCCTATGTCGCCAAGTAATGGAAATAGGTTTGTTGATGTTCCGATGAATGAATTCTGGACAGAGGGGGCAGAAAAAAGAGAGAAGGTAATTAAACAAACGGTATCTATTGCCAATATTTTAGGTAAAAATTTAGTGGGTGCAGAATCTTTTACTTCGAAACCGGAATTTGGCAAATGGCAAAATTTGCCTAATAAGCTGAAGAAAATTGGCGACTATGCCTTTGCATTAGGAATTAATAAGTTTATTTTTCACACCTATACGCATCAGCCTTATGAAGATATTCTCCCAGGATTTACTATGGGTAGGTATGGAACACATTTTGGAAGAACTAACAGTTGGTGGAAATATGCGCCAGAGTGGGGATATTATTTAGGCAGAAGCCAATATTTGTTACAACAGGGTAAAACAGTATCTGATATTTGCTATCTTTTCCCTAACGATGCTGTTTATGAGTTTCCATCATGGATTACCAAAATACCCGAAGGTCTCAATTATGATATTATCTATCCACAGTATCTCGAAGGATTAAAAATTACCGGAAAAGAATTGTCTTTACCTTCCGGTGCTAGGTATAAAATCATGATTTTGCCCGATTATCCCTATATGACTTTGGAGACTTTAAAGCAGCTAAAAGCTTTATTATTGCAAGGGGCATCTTTAATGGGTCCACCACCAATATCGCCACCAGATATGGCAGGTTTTACCAAAGGGAAAGCTGAGTTTGACCAAGTGGTTAAAGATATATGGGGTAATTTGAACGGAAAAACAAAAAAAGAGAAAAAACACGGAAACGGAACAATATATTGGGGAAAAACTATCGAAGATGTTTTAAAGGAAAACTCCATAACTCCCGATGTGGTTTACAATAACACCACCACTGATTCTTTAAAATTCATACATAAAACCGGTGATAATTTTGATATTTATTTTATTACTAACCAAGCTGAAAGTACTGTTTCGCTAAATCTTAGTTTAAGGGTAAAAGGTAGGCAACCTGAAATCTGGGATGCCTTAACAGGAGATTCATGGAAGGTGCCAGTTTTTGATACGATAGGTAATAGAACTAACATCCCTTTGCAAATTGATCCTCAGGGTTCTGTATTTGTTGTGTTTAGGGATAACCTTAAAGGAGATTTTGCCAATAAAATAAGCTCAGATATTTCTGGAGAAAAGAAGTCTTCCACACTTCCTGCCGGGATGATTTTGTATAATAACAAGTATTTAGCTTCTGATAAAGCTGGCTTTACCATTCAGGGGAACAGTGGTAAAAAAGTAAATATAAATAGCATAAAAGTTAGTCCTCAACTCATCATTAAGACCCCCTGGTCCCTTAAATTTTTAGACGGTCGCGGAGCACCGGAATCTATAACAATGAACGCTTTGCAGCTATGGAATGAACACGAGCATCCTGATATTCGTCATTATTCGGGTACTGCAGAGTATGTAAACAGTTTTAATTTATCTGCTAATCCAGCAGCTAAAGAGACTGCCCTGCTGGAAATTGATGAAATTTATGACATTGCAGAAGTGTTTATTAATAACCAATCTGCGGGCGTAATCTGGAAAAAGCCTTTTCACCTAGATATTACTCCTTACCTGAAAACAGGTAAAAACGACATAAAAATTCTGGTAGTAAACCGATGGATAAACCGTCTGATAGGAGATGAGTATATTCCTATAGATGCGAAATATGATCTTACAGGATCTAAGTTTAGTGCAGGAAAACTACAGGAATTGCCAGAATGGCTTAACAACAAAAATGTAGAAAGAAAAGACAAGAGATATACTTTTGCAACATGGAAACATTACGATAAATCCTCGCCTTTAGTGAAATCAGGTCTTTTTGGTAAAGTTAGGCTGGTGTTTTTTACAGAATTGTCTTATTGATTTTGGTACTTAAATATTTATTTGATAATTAGGATGATTATTTGTAAAGAGTTCATTTCCTTTTGTTAAGGAGATCAGTAAAAGAATATTCATGTAAAATATTATGTTAATTCAATGAGATCTATTTTGTTAAATAAATTGTTTAAATGTTGATGTCATGTAAATAAACCTATCTAGTTCAACTGATACATTAATATAATATGTCACATTTTGTAAGTTCAAGTAATAAGTGCAAAAGGTAATGATCCGCATGGAGGCAAAGTGAAGTCAAAACGTAATTTTTAGTAATGAATTTAAGTTTAAAGGCTATTCTTTTATTAGCTGTTGTTTCTACTTACTGTTTATCAGTAAACGCTCAAAATAATAGTAATGATTTAATTGCAGCAAGTCAGTCAGGGTCATCTCCATTATTTTTCAAACCTACAGAAGCAGATATTTCATCAATTAAACTTGTAGATTTAAGTAGCGAAATTGAGACAAATGTAAGGCGTGGAATACCCAATTTTTTTGAAAAAGCCAGAACAAAAAAAGAACTTACTGTAGCTTACATTGGCGGTAGTATTACTGCCGTTAGCCAATTGGGGTATTTTTGCATCCCAATTAAAAATTATATTTGCAGAAAGAATGAAGACGGCGCTCTGACAGTTCACCGTTAAAAAGAGGTGGCGCCTTGCTCTGTGGATGGAGCCGTCACTACCTCTTTTTAACTAACACCAAAATATTTTTTGACACAGTTTAATTTACAAACCCTTTTTTTGCGATAGATAATAGGTACTCATACATTGCCTTTGCGATAATGTGACCGTAAGCGCGGGCATTTTCTTGCGTAATCATTTTACCCGATGCTGTGGCGTAGGGAAATTCGAGTGTGGTGGCCAGTTTAACTTCCTTGAATTCGCTTACCCATTTGGCAAAATTTTTACCCTTTGTATTATTTGCATCGTTGTTCCAGGACGTTCCATAAGGGATATTATAGGAAACCTTGTAAGGCAGGGAGGGATTTGCCTGTGAGAGTTTTTCCAAAATAGTTGAAAACTTCTCTTGTTGCTGTTCCACTTCCTTATTCGCAAGCCCTACTAGGTGTATTTGCTCATGTTCACCCCCTCTAATGAATGGACAATGTAAATCTATGCCGGCAACCATTTTACCATTCGACCATACCGGTAAGTAATTTTTGAGTGCCAGCGTGGAGGCATAAATACTTTCTCCTGAATAATCCCTGTTATGATCCCTTGCCCTGCGGTATTTTCCTTGGTCGCCATTTTCTACGCCATCCTTATCTATAAATGGGATAATCAATATTTCCACATTTTTGCGGAACCATTCGCCTTCCTCTCCTTTTGCCAGTACCCTTTCTATGATGCCTTCTATTAAATAATCAGCCATCATTTCGCAGGCATGATGCCGCGCCGTAAAAACAATACGGTATTGAGGTTCACCATGGATGTTACCTACATGTAAGCGTTCTACCTTTCTTCCCTCACGCGTTAGTACAAGCGTTGACTTTTCGATATCAGGATTTGTCTTATACTTTTGAAGGAATGCATTTAAATTTGATTCAGTATACGGCATGCCCATACTCAACCTAACTTCTTTTGCATTTGCAGGATAGGTATATTCAAAAGATGTTTCCGTTGCTCCTTTTGTTCCCAACCACGACCAGGTGTGTCCGCCATCCAAACTTACTCCTGCGCCCTGAACTCCAACAACATTAAGGCGAGCCAGTTTTTCCCAAGGATGGGTGAAATGGAAGGTAAGCTTTTTGCCCGCGGTTGACTTTACCCTGAAATACCAGTAAAACCAGTTCCGTTCTGTATCGTGAAGATCCTGGTGAAGATATACGTCATTACCGCTAATGGAATCCAGCTGAATATTCCCTGAAGGAAAATCAGCATCGATGCTTATTGTCGGCTTACCTTTATTGCTGTTTGTTTGGGTGAAGCTAACTGAAGTGCAAAAAAGCATTATCAGAAAAAAGCATAAAAAGTTTTTAGGCAAATTGAAAACCGCTTGTACTAATCTTCTACTATTGAGCATACTTTAAAATTTAGTTATTATCCTCACTTCAACAATGCCGAAGTAACGATGTAATTAGTTGGATGATTTTGGGATAATAGCCTGAAGTAAATTTTACAAGTATTCTCCTAACTTACTAGCCCGGATTCTGTATATCAGACCAAATAATGCCGTGAATGTAAAGCATATATTGTTTTAAACGAACCCTGAATTGCGGTAATTCTAACTTTACCTATCGCAAGAGTTTGCACAAAAGTTTACGATACGTATTTAATTTTTTATTGATAACGAAA
>JBIKOV010000059.1:0-16512 GCA_044357815.1 Ferruginibacter sp.
GAATTATGCAGTCACCGATAAAATTGCAGTAATCTTTGGAAATGAGGTAACAGGGGTTGAACAATCTACCATTCAGCAATCTGCGGGGTGCATTGAAATTCCTCAATTTGGGATGAAGCATTCACTGAATGTTGCAACAGCAGTAGGGGTGGTGCTGTGGGAGTTTGTTAGAAATAGGAAGTTGGTCAAGGGTTGAATCAAGTAGAAGGCTTAAATTGAATTGCATACAATTGATTAAAAGGAGATTATTTCAAGTTAATTCCAGTATTTATATTTTTAAATTTGATGCGTATTTTTTTATGGTCTATAATAATTTATTGAATGAATAATATAAAAAAATTTGCAGGCTTAGTGAAGTTTTCGCATACAATTTTTGCTTTACCTTTTGCTATTATTGGTTTTTTTATTGGAATATTCGCGCCCCATTTTTCATCTACTACCACCTTGCATCTGGGCGCATATTCACCCTTGCTTTTCAAGGATACAATCAAATTATTTACACTCGTCATTTTATGTATGGTCTTTGCGCGAAGTGCTGCCATGGCTTTCAACCGTTATCTCGACAGTAGCTTTGACGCTAAAAATCCACGTACAGCAATTCGTGAAATCCCAGCAGGCATTATTTCAAAGCAAAGCGCATTGCGTTTTGTAATGATCAATTGCCTTCTTTTTATTGCATCCAGTTTTTTTATCAATCCGATTTGTTTTTATTTGTCCCCGGTAGCCCTGTTCGTGGTGTTGTTTTACAGTTATACCAAACGTTTTACAGCATTGTGTCACTTAGTACTTGGCATTGGATTAAGCCTTGCACCTATTGGCGCTTATCTGGCTGTTACGGGAAAGTTTGAACTATTGCCTATTTTGTTTTCACTAACTGTATTGTTTTGGGTAAGCGGTTTCGATATTATTTATGCATTGCAGGATGAGCAATTTGATAAAGCCAATCAGCTACGTTCTATACCTGCTGCATTGGGAAAGTTGAAAGCATTGAAGGTTTCAGCATACTTGCACTTATTATCTGCGGCCTGTGTAGTTTCTGCGGGTATATATGGCCATTTTGGGTGGTTGTATTGGATGGGGGTTGCTGTATTTATCGGTATGTTGGTCTATCAGCATTCTATTGTTAAACCTACTGACCTTAGCAAGGTGGATATTGCATTTATGACTGCTAATGGAATAGCCTCTGTGGTATTTTCAGTATTTGTTTTGTTGGATATTTTTTTTCGTTTTGTATAACAATGAATAAATGAGGCTATATTATTCCTATTGTACTATTCGTTCAATTTTCAATTTCATCTCCATCCATAATTCATACATTTGCCTATGGCTAGGATATTAGCAATCGACTATGGTGGAAAAAGAACTGGACTGGCTGTAACAGATCCGTTACAAATCATTGCCACCGGATTGGCTACCATTGATTCAAAGGAGCTGATTGCCTATTTGAAAAAATATTTTTCTACTGAGCAGGTTGAATTGGTTATTATTGGACTTCCCGTTAACTGGGATGAATCAGATACCCACGGCACACCTTTAGTAAAGGAGGTGATAAAAAAAATAGAAAAGGAATTTCCTCAAATGCCCCTGAAAACTGTTGATGAAAGGTATACTTCCAAAATGGCCAAGGACGCAATGTTGCAAATGGGCATGAAGAAAAAGGACCGTCAAGTAAAGGGCAATGTAGATATTATTGCGGCTACCATTATTTTACAAGAGTATCTGCAAAGCATTCAGTAAGAAATTGGTAAATTTGTAAAGTCAAAAATGATCGATCAATAGTTATGTTCTGAAATGGCGTGTTGCCAACTGCTAAATAGTAGGTTGCTTCCTCGCAGCATTTCTAAGTTGGTATTGAAAAAGATGTTTTTTAACGAGTAGTAATAAATTTCCAAATAGTATTTATGATTTTACCAATAGTTGCCTACGGGTGTCCCGTTTTAAGAAAAGTTTGCAAGGATATTTCGCAAGACTATCCTGAGCTAGAAAAGCTCATTGCTGATATGTGGGAAACTATGTACAATAGTAATGGAGTAGGGTTAGCGGCACCGCAGGTGAATAGGGAAATGCGCCTTTTTGTGATGGATAGTACACAAATATTTGAAAATTTGGAAGATGATGAGCAGGATCTTTATCCAGATGGACCGGGTTTTAAGGGTACTTTTATTAATGCTCATGTTACTAAAATAGAGGGTACGGAGTGGTCTTACAATGAAGGCTGTCTCAGTATCCCCAAGATTCGAGAGGATGTTTTGAGGGGGGAATCTGTTACCATCGATTATTTAGATGAAAATTTCCAACCATTTACAAAAACATTCAACGGTATTACTGCTAGGGTGATTTTGCATGAATATGATCATATAGAAGGGAAGTTATTTATTGACTATATCAAGCCCTTGAAACGTACCCTATTAAAAAGAAAGTTAATGGATATTAGTAAGGGTAAAATTAATGTTGACTATCGAATGCTTTTCCCAAAATAGGGGCTGTAAGCTGTTGGATAAAAATTTGGCTTGTCCGACATTTTATTTATTAACTCACTGTATTATCCCTATAAAACAGTTATGTATTCAATAACTTTATTTAATAAAATTGCAATCATTTGCAGGAAGTGTAAAAAATCACTTCCGGTGTTTATTTTTTTACTGAATTGCACCCAACTTTTCGCACAAGACTCCACAGATATCAATGTTACGGTAGGAAGAAAAATCATTACCCTTAGTGATGTAGTGATCAATAATAAACTCAATGTTCCTAGCTTTATCGATCGAATTAAAAATGACACTAGTTTTTACAAGGCTTTTAAAAATCTACATGTACTAGGGTTTTCGGCGATTAATGATATTCGGATGCTTGGTAAAGAAGGTGTTTCATTGGCATCTTGTTTCAGTAAAACCAAGCAGATAACTGAAAATAAGTGTAGACGAATGGAAGTGTTGGAAGAGCAAACTACGGGTGATTACTATGATGATGATCATCAGTACAATTATTACACGGCTCAATTGTACGCATCGCTTTTTTTTACTATCGGAACCGTTTGTGGAGAAACTAATATCGTAGCGGGTAACGAGTTTAATTTGGAGGGTAAGACGGGCCTTCAAAAACATAAGGAACAATTGAAAATGTTATTTTTTAATCCTGGTAAAAAGATAAAAGGGCTTCCCTTTATGTCAGGAAAAACCGCTATTTATGATGATGATATGGCGGATGTATATGACATGAATATTGATATGGATGATTACAATAAAACTAGTTGCTATCTATTAACTCAAAAAGTAAAACCTGGTATGGAAGGCAAGGTGGTGGTAGATGAGATGACCACCTGGTTTAATGATAAAACTTTTGAAGTGGTAGCAAGGAAATATTCACTAAGTTATGATGCGGGGCTATATGATTTCAAAGTGCAGATGGAAGTGCAACTTACCCATTCTGGCGACTTATTGGTACCCTCAATGATACGCTACAATGGCAACTGGAAAGCTATTTTTAAGAAGCGAGAGCGAGGAGTATTTACGGCTACCTTATTTGATTTCAAAGCCGCTACTTCAGGTCAGTAGCAAATAATTATTCCCTTACAAATACATCGCAAAGCATTGGGTAACCTAAAAAATAAAATGCTAAAAAAACTAATTTCGTTAAAGCTTGAATATTAGCTTGCTTCTCCGGAAAAGTCTGTTGTATAGGGGGTGTCACCAGCAAAGTTTTTTCTTTTTCCAGCAAATTTTCGCTTCAATACTTCCTGAACAGGTATATTCTCTAACTTGCTTTCTAGCCAAGAAATGACATCAAGGTATATGAATGCCCTAGTTTCAAAACGATCGCCCTGGTGAGCAGTTAATTTTACTAGTAATTTTTCAAGTTCAGGTTTAATGTCCTTAACTGAAATATGAAACGAAGTTCGGATGAATTTAAAAATCTCTTCTTCTACTACACTAAGGTTTTGCATCTTAGACATAAAGCGATACACCGATTTTATTAGGTGGTCCAGTATATCTTCATTGCCCAATTCATAGTGGGCAATCAGGTGAAGCAAGCGGCTGTAGCATTGCAAATCTGTTCGTAGGTCTACCTTCCAGTTAATAATTTTATTTAGATAATCAATGGCTTTTTCGTAATCTCCGCTGCCAAAATACAAGCAGGCAATTTTGTAGTAAAAAACCAATATCCTATGCCGATCGAGGTATATTTCATATTCCTTTATCTTTTCTTCGATAGCTGGAATCAAGGCTAATCCCTCGGTAAAACTACCTTCCAAAAAATGTTTATTAAACAAAGAAATGGTGCTGTAAACAAAACATTGTATGCGATTATTTACATTATTTTGCACTAGATCTGTTATACAAAATTGGTCAAAAATGTCAAGGGTTTCAACTAGTTTTTTATGATTGCCCAAATCGAAATGTGACCCCATTAGATTGTGCATTCCTTTTATATAGTGCGTAGTTTCTATTGGAAGCATGCAGGGCTCTTCATCAAAAAGATTGACCCATTTTTGGGTGTACCGGTAATACTGTAAAAAATCTTGCCGGATAAAGGCATTCCAGCAATAACATTGATATAGGTACAATCGCTCATAAAAACTGGTGCAAGCCAGCGTTTTGTCGCCGAGTTTACTTGAAAAAAAATGCTGAAGGGCTATACTCTCTTCTTCGTTTCGGCAATGCCCATTTTTAATATACCAGCTATAAAGTTGTAGGGATAAATTTGAAAGTTGGGATACCAACGTAAGGCTATCATTTACCTCATCGGACTCTTTACTCAAATAATCTGCCCTGTCTTGCATGCTACGGGTGATATAAAGGGCCTCGATTTTTTTTTCAAAAAAAAGCACCTGCTGTAGATACGTAAGTTGGTTATGTATTTTTGCCTGCTCCTTTAGCTTATCCAATACTTTCAGGCTTTGGTGGTAGAGCCCTTTGTTATATAATATTCGGGCATAATCCATTTGCTCATGCAGGGATATATCGATGCTATCGTCATTGATTAGTCGAAGACTGCTGAGGATTTGTTTATACAAATGTGCTTTCAGATTACTAAGCTGCTGCTTTTTGATGCGTTCATTTTTTGCAAGCAAAACGCCCTCATCATAAAGATCCATTTTATCTAGGGCATCAAATAATTGTACACTTTTTAGCTCATCGGAGGACGAGTTTCGTGTGGCATACAGCTTGAAATTGCGTTTTTCGCTTTTTTCAAGTGATTGGATAAGCTGAAATAAGGGGTCTGTACTCCTGTTGGGCATCGTATTTTATTTCTTTAAATTCCTTACTGGTTATGGGTTACAGGTTAAAAATCGTCCTTTATATAGCGTAATACGGCCAACAATTTGTTGGGGTAAAACGGTTGTATGCCGCTATATTCGTACATTAAGGTGAATTACCTAAAAATATAGCAGTTAAACAAAATTAATTTACTGTTTTATTAAATATACAATTTCTATGTCAGCTAACAAGATACACATTTTTGATACGACTCTTCGCGATGGAGAACAGGTTCCAGGCTGTAAGCTCAACACCACCGAAAAGGTTGAATTGGCTTTAAGGCTCGAAGAGCTGGGGGTAGATATCATAGAAGCAGGTTTCCCGATTTCTTCGCCGGGGGATTTTAATTCGGTAAATGAAATTTCAAAGATTATCACCCATGCAAGCGTTTGCGGTTTAACCAGAGCAGTGCAAAAAGACATTGAAGTGGCTGCTGAAGCACTAAAGTTTGCCAAACGACCACGTATCCATACTGGTATTGGTACATCCGACTTACATATTAAATCAAAATTTAATTCTAATCAAGCCGATATTTTACAAAGGGCTATTCAATGTGTAAAGTGGGCAAAGAATTTTGTGGATGATGTGGAGTTTTATGCGGAAGATGCAGGCAGAACTGATAATGTATACCTCGCGAGGGTAGTGGAAGCTGTTATTAAAGCAGGCGCCACGGTCGTAAATATTCCTGATACAACAGGTTACTGTCTTCCCCATCAATATGGAGAAAAAATAGCCTTTTTGGTAAACAATGTTTCCAATATTGATAAGGCAATTATTTCTTGCCATTGTCACAATGACCTTGGATTGGCGACGGCAAATTCCATCGCCGGTATCATCAATGGGGCAAGGCAAATAGAATGTACCATCAATGGGCTGGGCGAAAGGGCAGGCAATACTTCATTGGAAGAAGTGGTAATGATTATTCAACAACATAAACATCTGGGTTTTCATACTGGGGTAAATGCCAAATTGTTAAATCCAATGAGTCTATTGGTAGCTGATACCATGCGTATGCCTGTACAATGCAATAAAGCCATTGTAGGCTCCAATGCTTTTTCTCATTCTTCTGGTATTCATCAGGATGGATTTTTGAAAGATTCACTGACTTACGAAATCATCGATCCGGTAGAGGTTGGGGCGGAGGCTTCAAAGATTGTATTAACGGCAAGGAGTGGGCGAAGTGCATTGGCTCATCGTTTTCATAAGCTAGGGTATTCATTCAATCGCAATGATATTGATCAATTATACGAGGAATTTTTACTCGTAGCAGACAGTAAGAAAGAAGTATTGGAAGAAGATTTGCATGCATTAGCAAAGGCGCATATTGGAGCAGTTGTATAGTGGTTTCAATTGGGATCGATTTTGTCGGTTGTTATGATATTAGACTATTTTTTTAGCACAATGAACCACACGGGTAAGGGATGCCGTTGAATGGTCAATTGATCGTTTATTTGTTACCAGCGACATTGATCCGTTCAATTTTTCCACTGTTGGGCAATAAGTTTATTTATTAAAAAAAGGATTCTCGAGGAGATTAAAATTATGGCTTCTTATTATAATGAAAACACGGTTCTGTATTTAAATGGGGCATTCATAAAAGCGACAGAGGCAAAGATGGATCTGTACAGCCAGTCATTGCATTATGGCTATAGTGTTTTTGAAGGGATACGTTCTTATAAAAACGAGGCAGGAGAAACCAAAATATTTAAGGCGGAGCAGCATTTTGAGCGCTTGAAAAATTCAGCTACTGCCATTAATCTTCCTTACCATTGGACGGTGGAAGAATTGATTACAGCTACTTATGAGGTATTGAAAACAAATAATCTGCAGGATGCGTATATCCGTCCATTGGTATTTGCACCTGCTAATATGAGTTTTGTAGAGAATACAGCATCTAATATTACTATTCAGGCATGGGAGATGCAACCTTTTTTGGGCGAAAAGTTATTGAGGGTAATGACCTCTTCTTTTCAAAGACCTAATCCCAGAGGATTTATGATAGCTGCAAAAGCTTCTGGCCATTATGTGAATTCAATTTTGGCAAGCCAAGAGGCTAAAGCAAAAGGATATGATGAAGCGTTGCTAACTGATATGAATGGTCATGTAGCCGAAGGGCCGGGAGCCAACGTTTTTTATGAAAAGGATGGACATTTATTTACCCCTGCTGTCGGAAATATATTGCCGGGCATTACAAGGGCAACGGTGTTGGAAATTTGCGGCGAACTAAATCTGCCGGTAGTAGAAAAATTAATAACATTAGATGAATTGAAAGAGGCGGATGCGGTTTTCTTTTGCGGTACTGCAGCAGAAATTATAGGATGGCAGAGCTTGGATAATAGACCCTTTAAAATAGATTGGAAGGATAGCGTTGGAAATAAAATACAGCAAGCATATAAAAACAAAGTAGTAGCAGTTTAATTAATAAAATTTTTATGGAAATTAACAAGTACAGTAAAACAATTACACAGGATCAAACCCAGCCTGCAGCGCAAGCCATGTTTTATGGTATCGGGCTTACCGATGCAGATTTAGCTAAAGCGCAAGTAGGTGTAGTTAGTATGGGCTATGATGGAAATACCTGCAATATGCATTTGAATGATTTGGCTAAATTAGTCAAGGAGGGAGTATGGGAAAATGATATGGTAGGACTTATCTTCAATACGATTGGTGTGAGTGATGGTATGAGTAATGGAACTCCCGGTATGCGTTATTCGCTGGTTAGTCGTGATATTATTGCGGATTCAATTGAAACAGTTTGTGGTGCTCAATATTATGATGCATTGATAGCAATACCTGGTTGTGATAAAAATATGCCTGGTTCTGTAATGGCAATGGGTAGATTAAATCGCCCTTCTATTATGGTGTACGGCGGTACAATTGCGCCTGGCCATTTTAAAGGTCAGGATTTAAATATCGTATCTGCTTTTGAGGCACTCGGCCAAAAGATTGCTGGTAATTTAGATGAGGCTGATTTTAAAGGTATCGTAATGAACAGTTGTCCAGGTGCGGGGGCTTGTGGTGGAATGTATACTGCTAATACGATGAGTAGTGCCATTGAAGCTTTGGGTATGAGTCTTCCTTATTCTTCCAGTAATCCAGCGTTGAGTGATGCCAAAAAGGAAGAATGTTTACAGGCCGGAAAGGCAATCCGTCACCTGATGGAAATGGATATAAAGCCTTCCGATATCATGACTAGAAAGGCATTTGAAAATGCCGTTACCATGATTATGGTTTTGGGTGGAAGTACCAATGCAGTATTGCATATGATTGCAATTGCTAAAAGTATAGACGTTGTACTTACTCAGCATGATTTCCAATTAATTAGTGATCGAGTTCCAGTATTAGCAGATCTTAAACCAAGTGGAAAATATTTGATGGAAGATCTTCATAATATTGGTGGTGTCCCTGTAGTGATGAAGTATTTATTGAAGCAGGGATTATTGCATGGTGATTGTATGACGGTAACAGGTAAAACAGTTGCTGAAAATTTGGTGAATGTTCCTGATTTAGATTTTGATTCACAAAAAATTATTTTTCCAACTTCACATCCAGTTAAGCTTACTGGGCATCTTCAAATTCTTTACGGTAATCTGGCAGAGAAAGGAAGTGTAGCAAAAATATCAGGAAAAGAAGGCGAATTGTTTGAGGGGCCTGCTAGGGTTTTTGATGGCGAATTTGAGTTAATCAATGGTATCAATACCGGAAAAATAAAAGCTGGAGATGTAGTGGTGATAATCCATGTAGGGCCTAGGGGCGCACCCGGTATGCCAGAAATGTTGAAGCCTACGTCTGCGATCATCGGCGCCGGTTTGGGAAAATCAGTTGCACTGATTACCGATGGAAGATTTAGTGGTGGTACCCACGGGTTTGTAGTAGGTCATGTTACACCGGAAGCTTTTGATGGCGGACTAATTGGGTTGGTTGAAGACAATGATATTATTGAAATCAATGTGGCTACCAAATCAATGACTTTAAAAGTGTCGCCTGAAGAAATTGCCAAAAGAAGGGCCAACTGGGTGCAACCTGCATTGAAGGCAACGAAGGGAATATTATTTAAATATGCAAAATATGTAAAGGATGCTAGTGAGGGCTGTGTAACAGATGAGTAAATAAGTTTTTCGAAGAGAAGTTTTAAAGGTAAAAAATGGGTTGTTCCTGAATTTTTGTAGTAAAGTAATTTAACCTTTTACTGTAATTTTTTTATAAAAATACCATACAATGGAAAAAATAGAAACCATCGTTGATCAAAAGGATTTCAGTGCTATGTTGGTTGATCCTAATCCTGTAAATGAGCAGAAGGAGACTACCGAAATTTCGGGGTCAAAGGCTGTACTGGAAGCATTCATTGCTGAAGGGGTAGATACTATCTTTGGTTATCCAGGAGGAGCAATCATGCCCATTTATGATGCGTTGTATGATTATCACGACAAGTTAAAACATATATTAGTTCGTCACGAACAGGGAGGTATTCACGCAGGACAAGGATATGCTAGAAGTTCTGGCAAAGTAGGGGTGGTATTTGCTACCAGTGGCCCAGGTGCTACCAATTTGGTAACTGGTTTGGCGGATGCCATGATCGACAGTACGCCGTTGGTTTGTATTACCGGACAAGTATTTGCTCACCTATTAGGGACAGACGCTTTTCAGGAAGTGGATGTGATTAATATTACTACTCCTATTACCAAATGGAATTACCAGGTGACGGATGCCAATGAGATTCCCTCCGTTTTGGCAAAGGCATTTCATATAGCCGGTAGCGGTAGGCCTGGTCCAGTTTTGATCGATATTACCAAAAATGCCCAGCTGCAAAAATTTAGTTATGCTGGCTATAAAAAATGTACGTTTATCCGAAGCTACCGACCTAAACCTATTGTGCGCACAGAATATGTGGCGAGTGCTGCTCAATTGATTAATGAAGCAAAAAAACCATTGGTAATTTTTGGTCAGGGTATTATATTAGGAAAGGCAGAAACTGAGTTTAAGGCCTTTATTGAAAAGGGTGGCCTGCCGGCAGCTTGGACGATTTTAGGATTAAGTGCATTACCTACCGATCATCCGCAAAATGTAGGGATGCTGGGGATGCATGGTAATTATGGACCTAATGTTTTAACCAACGAATGTGATTTGCTCATTGCAGTGGGGATGCGCTTTGATGATAGGGTTACTGGAAGATTGGATAAATATGCCCGTCAGGCCAAAGTAATTCATCTGGATATTGATCCAGCAGAAATTGACAAAAATGTAAAGGCAACAGTTCCAGTATGGGGCGATTGTAAAGAAACCCTCCCGTTGTTAACCCAGTTGATTGACAAAAAGCAGCATACGGAATGGTTGCAAAAATTTAATGAGTTTACTCAAAAAGAAATAGAAGTAGTTATAAAGGACGAATTAAATCCTAAAGGTGATGATCTTACCATGGGGGAAATCATTAAGGTGCTCAATGAGCTAACCAACGGTGATGCAATCATCGTTACCGATGTAGGTCAACACCAGATGGTTACCTGCAGGTATGCGAAATTTAATGAAAGCAAAAGTAATATCACCTCGGGCGGAGCTGGAACGATGGGATTTGCATTGCCTGCGGCTATTGGTGCCAAATATGGTGCTCCTCACCGCACGGTGGTAGCAGTTATTGGTGATGGCGGAGTTCAAATGACAATACAGGAATTGGGTACGATTATGCAAACAGGCATTGATGTAAAAATCTTAATTCTCAATAATCAATTTTTAGGAATGGTTCGACAATGGCAGCAATTATTTCATGATAAGCGCTATTCTTTTGTTGATATTGAAAGTCCGGATTATGTGATGGTAGCCAAGGGATATAGAATCGAAGGGCAAAGTATTTCAAAGAGAGACCAGATTAAGGATGCATTGTCCACTATGCTCAATCATCCGGGTGCTTATTTGCTGGAAGTAATGGTGGGAAAAGAAAACAATGTATTTCCAATGGTTCCACAGGGATGTAGTGTTGCAGAAATAAGGTTATCATAGCATGCAATACTAAATGTAGAATGTGTAAAAGAGTTTTAATTCATTCATTACAATACTACCCTTTAATAAATAATTAGTTTAAAAACAGGTGTATGAAAAAGGAATTTACTATAACAGTATATACAGAAAACCAAATAGGTTTACTTAATCGTATTGCTATTATTTTTGTTCGACGAAAAATAAATATCGATAGTATGAACACATCTCCATCTGAGATAGCAGGGATACATCGGTTTACCATATTAATAGATGAAACAGAAGAGGTGGTTAGAAAAGTTTGTCGCCAGATTGAAAAGCAAGTAGAAGTATTGAAAGTGTATTTTAACACAGAAGAGGATATTGTGTGGCAGGAAATGGCACTGTACAAGGTTTCTACTGAGCAGATAGCTGAAAAGGCTAAAGTGGAAAGATTGTTAAGGGAATTTGGTGCTAGGGTGGTTGCTATTACCAAAGAGTTTACCATTTTTGAAACCACCGGACATAGAGAAGAAACTGAAAAGCTGGTAAAAGTATTGGAACCTTATGGGTTGATCGAATTTGTGCGGAGTGCAAGAATTGCCATTATGAAAAAAAGCAGAGGTTTTCATGAAAAATTGAAAGAATTTGAACAGCGAGCACCTAGTCAAGAGCTGATCGAGAATGAATTTTTAAATGAACAGCAGGGCGTTTTTAGTATGTAGTATACTAGTCTTTCCGCGTTGGGAAATGCTTTACTTTGAACATTAATATAAAAGAATAGAACTGTATTAATTGATTAAAGAATAATTCAATAAGAAAAGAAAATATAATAAATAACAATTTAACTCCCTTGCTATTTTTAATGGTGGGGGCATTATTAAACTCCTCGCAAAATTCCATTTAGGGATCGGGGGCAAACAAAAAACATGGCTAATTATTTTAACACATTATCGCTTAGAGAAAAGCTGAACCAATTGGGGGTTTGTGAGTTTATGAACAAATCCGAATTTACTGACGGAGTGAATGAACTGAAGGGAAAGAAAATTGTTATTGTGGGCTGTGGTGCCCAGGGTCTCAATCAGGGATTGAATCTTAGGGATTCAGGACTTGATATAACCTATGCCTTACGTCAGGAAGCAATTGATGCAAAAAGGCAATCTTGGAAAAGTGCAACGGAAAACAATTTCACTGTTGGAACCTATGAATCATTAATACCTTCGGCTGATCTGGTAATTAATTTGACACCTGATAAACAGCATACAGCCGTGGTTACAGCAATCATGCCGCTGATGAAAAAGAATGCTACGCTTTCTTATTCCCATGGATTCAATATTGTGGAAGAAGGGATGCAAATTAGAAAGGATATTACAGTAATTATGGTAGCGCCTAAATGCCCGGGTTCTGAAGTGAGAGCAGAATATGTGCGCGGTTTTGGAGTGCCTACTTTAATTGCGGTGCATCCAGAAAATGATCCAGAAGAAAAAGGGTTTAAATATGCCAAGGCTTATTGTGTTGGAAC
Organism: Ferruginibacter sp.; assembly: GCA_044357815.1. Taxonomy (GTDB): domain Bacteria; phylum Bacteroidota; class Bacteroidia; order Chitinophagales; family Chitinophagaceae; genus Ferruginibacter. The sequence continues at coordinate 12,730 of JBIKOV010000059.1, forward strand.
TGGTGGCCATCGGGCAGGGGTATTAAGGTCATCTTTTGTAGCAGAAGTGAAATCTGATTTGATGGGTGAGCAAACGATTCTTTGCGGATTGTTGCAAACTGGATCAATTCTTAGTTTCGATAAAATGGTAGAGAAGGGAATTGATAAAGGGTATGCTTCTAAATTGGTTCAATATGGTTGGGAAGTAATTACCGAAGCATTAAAGCAAGGTGGTATTACCGCTATGATGGACCGGCTTTCTAATCCTGCAAAAATTGTGGCATTTCAATTGTCCGAAGAACTCAAAGAAATTATGCGTCCCTTATTTCAAAAGCACCAAGATGATATCATGAGCGGAGAATTCTCCAAAACTATGATGGAAGATTGGGCCAATGATGATAAAAATTTATTGACCTGGCGTGCTGCAACGGGCGAAACAGCTTTTGAAAAAACACCTGCCGGCGATATAAAAATTGCCGAACAAGAATTTTTTGATAATGGATTGTTGATGGTAGCTTTTGTGAGGGCAGGCGTGGAACTGGCTTTTGAAACAATGGTAGAAGCAGGAATCAAAGAAGAATCTGCTTATTATGAATCATTGCATGAAACACCCTTGATTGCCAATACCATTGCGCGTAAAAAACTATTCGAAATGAACCGCGTAATTTCGGATACAGCTGAATATGGTTGCTATCTTTTTGATCATGCTTGTAAGCCTTTGTTGGCTGATTTCATGAAGGGAACGGATACCGACATTATTGGTAAAAATTTCAATGCTGGAAAGGACAATGGGGTAGACAATAAAACCCTGATCGTAGTAAATGAAGTGATTCGTTTTCATCCGATTGAGTTGGTAGGTGCTGAACTTAGGCAGGCGATGACAGAAATGAAATCTATTGGTGGAAACGCCTAATTTTCACCCCCTTTTTCATTGATAAGGGGCTATAGTTGGGTTGAATTAATTATCGCAGTAACTTTGCTTTGGTAAGCTTCTAGGTAAAATATTGGGTGTACCCACTTGATTTTTAGTCGGGGCTTACTTGGTTATATAACGAAATGCTACAATCTGTCCTATACACAGGTAGACGGATGCTAATGAAAGGTTTGTAAAATCTGTGGAAATATCTGTTATCAGTAGCATAAAACCAATTATTATGAAACAAAATCCAGGTTTGTACGATCCGCAATTTGAACATGATGCCTGTGGTATCGGTTTTGTTGCCAATATCAGGGGGAATAAATCTCATCAACATATTTCTGATGCATTGACCATTTTGGAAAATATGGAACATCGGGGAGCTTGTGGATGTGAAACCAACACTGGCGACGGCGCAGGTATTTTCATCCAAATTCCTCATGAATTTTTCTTTGATGAATGTGTGAAATTGGGAGTTCATTTACCTTCTTTCGGAAAGTATGCTGTTGGAGTAGTTTTCTTTCCCAAGGAAATTAAACTAAGGGAAGAATGTAGGGATATTTTTAACCGAGCAGCAGAAAAGCTCGGACTTGAAATTATTACTTATCGAAGTGTACCTGTAAATACCTTTGATATTGGACCTACAGCTTTGTCGGTAGAGCCAGTGATGGAACAGGTTTTTATTGCCTGTCCTGATTATATTATCAATCCAATGGATTTTGAAAGGAAATTATTTGTATTGCGCAAATATGCTACCCATACAATTGACAGTACCGTTCGAAAGGATGATATTGGTTTTTATATTGCTTCTTTATCCTATAAGACAGTGGTTTATAAGGGACAGTTGACCAGTAGTCAGGTTCGTAACTATTTTCCGGATCTTACTAATAAAAGGGTAGTTTCCGCTTTTGGGTTGGTACATTCTCGATTTGCCACCAATACATTTCCATCCTGGAAATTAGCTCAGCCATTCCGATACATTGCACACAATGGAGAGATCAATACATTGCAGGGAAACCTGAACTGGCTTAAAGCAAGTGAAAAGGGTTTTTTATCATCCTATTTCAGTAAAGAGGAAATGGAAATGTTGTTGCCAGTAATCAACAGTGTTCAGTCAGATTCTGCTTGTCTAGATAACATGATAGAATTGCTCACCCTTACAGGTCGATCACTTCCACATGTAATGATGATGTTGATACCGGAGGCTTGGGATGGAGATGATAGAATGGATCCGGTAAAAAAAGCTTTTTACGAATACCATGCTTCCATGATGGAACCATGGGATGGCCCTGCCTCGATATCATTTACAGATGGTAAAATTATCGGAGCCACATTGGATAGAAATGGCCTTCGGCCTTCCCGTTATTGTGTTACCACCGATGGAAGGGTAATCATGGCTTCTGAAACAGGTGCCTTGCCAATCGATCCTGCACTGGTAAAAGAAAATGGGCGATTGCAGCCTGGAAAAATGTTTGTGGTGGATATGGAACAAGGAAGGATTATTAGTGATGATGAATTAAAAAGTACTATCTGTTCACAAAAGCCTTATGGAGACTGGTTGAATAAATATAAAATTCGCTTGGAGGAATTACCCGAGCCAAGGGTAATGTTTACTCATTTGGAAAGTGACCAGGTATTTAAATATCAAAAGGTATTTGGTTATACAACTGAAGACTTAGATGATATCATTGCTCCAATGGCTTTAGATGGTAAAGAACCCATTGGCTCAATGGGAACAGATGTGCCTTTGGCAGTATTGAGTGATGAGCCTCAGCATTTGAGTTCTTATTTCAAGCAATTGTTTGCTCAGGTTACCAATCCCCCGATCGACCCTATTCGCGAAAAATTAGTAATGTCGCTCACAACATTTGTTGGCAATAATGGTAATTTACTAGAAGAGGATCCTTTGAGTTGTCATACGGTTGCATTGAAGCATCCTGTATTATCTAATTTTGAACTTGAAAAAATCAGAAGTATTGATACAGGAATTTTTCAGGCAAAGACACTTCAAATGTATTACCGTGCAGATGGAAAGCCAGACTCACTTAAAAAAGCATTGGACAGACTCTGTCGTTATGCCGTAGATGCTGCTGAGGATGGGTTTGAAGTACTAATATTAACGGATCGTTCAATTGATTCTGATCATGCTCCCATTCCTTCTTTATTGGCTACTGCTGCAGTTCATCATCATTTAATCCGAAAAGGATTAAGGGGATGTGTAGGTCTGGTGGTAGAGTCGGGCAGTGTTTGGGAAGTACATCATTTTGCATGTTTGTTAGGTTATGGAGCTACTGCCATCAATCCTTATATGGCATTGTCGAGTATACGTGATATGAAGTTGAGCGGAAGATTACAAACTGATCTAGAAGTGGATCAACTGAAAAAAAATTATACCAAAGCGGTTAATGACGGTTTATTAAAAGTATTTTCAAAAATGGGTATTTCAACACTGCAGTCATACCAGGGGGCTCAAATTTTTGAAATCCTTGGTTTAAACAGTTCTGTAGTGGATAAATATTTTACTGGTTCCATATCTCGAATTCAAGGGTTAGGACTCGATGAAATTGCCAAGGAAACGCTAGCGAAACATGCCTTTGCATTTCCTAAAAAACACATACCTATTGACCGGCTACCAGTAGGGGGATTGTATCAATGGAAACGTAAAGGTGAATTCCATTTATTTAATCCGCAAACCATTCATCTGTTGCAATATTCTACCCGGATGAATGATTATGCTTCATTTAAAAAGTATTCAAAACTGGTAAATGATCAGGGAGAAAGGGCTTGTACCTTGCGAAGCCTTTTTCAGTTTAATGCACAGCGAAAAGCGATTTCAATTGATGAGGTGGAACCTGCAGAAGCAATCTGGAAAAGGTTTGCAACTGGAG